>NZ_JBQEOF010000009.1:0-77167 GCF_052044995.1 Roseateles sp. 22389 | reverse complement strand
AGCCGGCGGATGGCCGACGAGTCCTCGACGAGAAAAATGTCCATGAAGGGATGCTCCGGAGGCCGGCCTCGCCGACTTCGCCGCCCTCGCCCTCGCCTTGTTCCGCGACGAAGGCGATCCGGTTCAGCCCCGCCTTCTGCGCCCAGCCGATCAACTGGGCGACCTTGCCATAGGGCACGGCCCGGTCGGCGCTCAGGCGCAGCTCGGCGTCGGGCTGGCGTGCGGCCAGCTGCACGAGGCGCTCTCGCACCGCCTTGGCGTCGAGCGGCTCGTCCCCCAGCAGGTAGTCCCCCTCCGGGGTGATCACCAGGGCGATGAACTTGGCGCCCGGGCCGGGCGCGGCGGCATCGCTCTTGGGCAGGTCCAGTTTCAGCGCGCTGCCCATCAGCGGCGCGGCGATGATGAAGATCACCAGCAGCACCAGCATGACGTCGATCAGCGGCGTCATGTTGATCTCGCCCATCGGCTTGGGCGCTTCGCGGCGTTCGAGGCGGCCGAACTTCATGGCATCAGCTCAGGTCGGACGGGCGCTCACGCCTCGTCGATCAACTCGCGCAGGTCGTGCGCGAAGCCCTCGAGCTCCGCCTCGCAGGCGGCCACCCACTTGCCGAACAGGTTGTAGGCCAGCACCGCCGGGATGGCCACCGCCAGCCCGGCGGCGGTCATGATCAGCGCTTCGCCAACCGGGCCCGAGACCTTGTCCAGGCTGAAGTTGCCGGTCGAGGAGATGCTCAGCAGCGCGTGGTAGATGCCCCAGACGGTGCCGAACAGGCCGACGAAGGGCGCGGTCGCGCCGATGGTCGCCAGCATGACCTGGCCCCGGTTCAGGCCGCCCAGCACCGTGTGCAGCGCGTCGCGCAGACGCCGCGTGAGCTGCGAAGTCCTGCGCGCGGTGGCGGCCAGCGTGCCGGGCGCGCTGTCCTGCATCGCGGCATCGATCAGCGGGAGCATCAGCGCGCCGCGGTCCAGCGGCGCCAGGTGCTCGCGGCCCTGGCCCAGGTCGGGCGCCGTCCAGAACACCGGCAGGCCGCGGCCCAGGTCGGCGCGGACCCGCGCCAGCGTCCAGCCGCGCCAGAAGATCAGCACCCAGCTGCACACCGACATCGCCAGCAGCAGCAGGGAAACGAAACGGGCGACACCGTCGCCCGCTTGCCAGAGATGGATCAGTTCGGTCATCGCGTCGTTCGTCGATCGCCGGTGATCGAGCGCGTCGCGCTCAGGCCATGCCGAGCACGTCGTTCATGTCGAACAGCCCGGTCTTGCGCTCGCCCAGGAAACGCGCCGCGCGCAGGCTGCCCTGCGCGAAGGTCGCGCGGCTCGAGGCCTTGTGGCTGATCTCGATGCGCTCGCCGATGCCCAGGTACATCACCGTGTGGTCGCCGATGACGTCGCCGCCACGGACCGTCGCGAAACCGATCGTCGAGGGATCGCGCTCGCCGGTGACGCCTTCGCGGCCGTAGACCGCGCAGGTCTTCAGGTCGCGGCCAAGCGCCTCGGCCACCACCTCGCCCATCTTCAGCGCGGTGCCGCTGGGCGCGTCGACCTTGTGGCGATGGTGGGCTTCGACGATCTCGATGTCATAGCCCTGCGAGAGCGCCTTGGACGCCTGCGCCAGCAGCTTCAGCACGACGTTGACGCCGACGCTCATGTTGGGCGCCATCATGATGGCGGCGCGCTGGGCGTACTCGCCGATCTTCGCCTTGTCGTCGGGGCTGAAGCCGGTGGTGCCGACGACGGTGCGCACACCCAGTTCGGCGCACAGCGCCAGGTGCGCCATCGTGCCTTCGGGGCGGGTGAAGTCGATCAGCACGTCGGACCGCGACAGGCCGGCCCGCACGTCGCTGGTGATCGCCACGCCGGTGGTCTGGCCGAGGAAGGCGCCGGCATCCTGACCGAGCGCCGGGCTGCCGTCGCGGGCAAGCGCGGCGGCCAGCTCGAGATCGTCGGCGGCGAGCACCGCCTCGACCAGCATCCGGCCCATGCGGCCGGAGGCACCGGTGATCGCGATCCGCAGACGGCTCATCGGCGCGGCTCCAGCGGCGGGTAGTCGCGGGTCGGGCCCATCGGCTCCGGCGCCGAGGCCGCGGCGGTGCGCACCGGCGGCGGCAGCGCCTTGCGCTCTTCTTCGGTCAGCTCCAGCTTGGGTTCCTTGCCGGAGACCTTCAGCGTGTTGATCGAAGCGATAAATTCCTTCTCGGTCGGCAGGTCGTCCGGCGCGTCGATCTTGGACAGCTGGTCGCCGTCGAAGGTCAGCAGGATGTGGCGGTTCTGCGGCGCGGCCCCTTGGCGGCGGATCGTGAACACGTAGTCCCAGCGCGACTCATGGAAGACGTCGGTCAGCAGCGGCGAGCCCAGGACATCGCGCACCTGGACGCGGGTCATGCCCGGCTTGATCGCGGCCAGCTGTTCCTTGGTGACCACGTTGCCCTGCACGATCTCGACGCGGTAGGGCGTCACCAGGCCCAGCACCTTGTCGCCGCTCACCGAGAGCGCGTCGAACTTGGGCATCTGCGAGCAGCCGCCCAGCGCCAGGAGACCGACAACCAGGCCTGCCATCGCGGCGCCGGAGGCGTTCCGGCGGGCAATGCAGGCGATACGGGAATTCAATGACATGGCGCGGATTGGCCGAGGCGCAAGGGCTATGATCGCGAGATTCTAGCGGCACGCACCCACGCTTCCCCGCAGGCGCAAACCCCATGAACCGGTCAGACGAAATCAAGAACAGCGGGCTCAAGGCCACGCTGCCCCGCATCAAGATCCTCGAGATCTTCCAGACCGCCCAGCAGCGGCACATGACCGCCGAGGACGTTTACAAAGCTTTGCTCGATGAACGCGCCGACATCGGTCTGGCCACCGTCTATCGCGTCCTCACGCAGTTCGAGCAAGCCGGCCTGCTGTCGCGCAACCACTTCGAATCGGGCAAGGCGGTCTTCGAGCTCAACGAGGGCCACCACCACGACCACCTCGTCTGCCTGACCTGCGGTTTCGTCGAGGAGTTCTACGATCCGAAGATCGAGGAGCGCCAGCACGCGATCGCGCAGGAGCGTGGCTTCCAGCTGCAGGAGCACTCCCTCGCGCTGTACGCGAACTGCGTCAAGAAGGACTGCCCGCACAAGATGGCCCGCTGACCCGGTCCGGCGATCGCGGCGTCAACGACGAGGGGCTCCGCGGAGCCCCTTCGTCATGCACCGTCGAAAGCGACGCCGCGTTCAGTTGTTGTCGTTCAGTCCCTGCTCGATCGCGCGCTGGTGGCGCTCGACGAACTCGCGGTAGGTGTCGATGCCGCGCAATTGCAGGATGGTGTTGCGCACCGCGGCCTCGACCAGCACGGCCAGGTTGCGGCCGGCGTCCACGGCGATCACGACCTTGCGCACCGGCATGCCCAGCACGTCCTCGTAGAGCGGCTCGTAGGGCAGGCGCTCGAAGTCGCGCTCCATCGTCTCCTTGCGGACCAGGTGCACGATCAGCTTGAGGCGCATCTTCCGGCGCACCGCCGTCTCGCCGAAGATGGCCTTGATGTCCAGCAGGCCGATGCCGCGGACTTCCAGCAGATTCATCAGCAACTCGGGGCAGCGGCCTTCGATGGCCGTCTGCGCGATCCGGAAGAAGTCGACCGCGTCATCCGCCACCAGGCCGTGGCCGCGGCTGATCAGTTCCAGGCCAAGCTCGCTCTTGCCCAGTCCCGATTCGCCGGTCAGCAGCACGCCCAGGCCGAGGATGTCCATGAACACGCCGTGGCGTGTCGTGCGGTTGGCGCAGACGTGGGCCAGGTAGGCGCGCACCAGGTCGATGACGTGGCCGGCGCTCTCGGCGGTGGTGAACAGCGGGATTTCGGCGCGGTCGCACATCGCGACCAGCCGGTCCGGCGGCACCTGGTCGTCGGCGACGATGATGACCGGCGGCTCCAGCGTCACGATGCGCGAGATCCGGCGGTCCAGCACGTCGCCCGAGGCCTGGCTCAGGTAGGCGACTTCACGCCGGCCGACGATCTGGACGCGGTAGGGGTGGATGTAGTTCAGGTAGCCGACCAGGTCGGCGGCCGACTGGGCGTCCCGCAGCGCGGCTTCGTCGAAACGGCGTTCAGGGTGCGCGTGCCCGGCGATCCACTCCCAACGCAAGGCCTCGCGGTGTTCCTCGAACAACCGGTCCGCGCTGATGGAGGTGGCTTTCAAGTTGGGCGGCTGCTGGAGGTGGAGAGATCGTCTCGAGGCGCTGGGCCGCTCAGGCCACCGACTTCAGCGGTTCCCAGTCGGCGATCAGGCGATGCACGGTGGCGGCCTCCGCCTCGGTCTTGAGGCGTTCGCGCAGTTCGCGGTCGGACAGCATCTCGGCGATCTCGGACAGGATCTCGAGGTGTCTCTGGGTCGCCGCCTCGGGCACCAGCAGGAAGATCAGCAGCGTGACGGGTTCGTCGTCGGGGGCGTCGAAGCCGATGGGCTGCTGCACGCGCAGCACCGCGGCCAGCGGGTTCTTCAGGCCCTTGATGCGGCCATGCGGGATGGCGACGCCGTGGCCCAGGCCGGTGGACCCCAGGCGCTCGCGGGCGAACAGGTTGTCCGTGACCGCGGCGCGGGAGATCGAATGGTTGTTCTCGAAGAGCAGCCCGGCCTGCTCGAAGACCCGCTTTTTGCTGGAAGCGTCCACATCGACCAGCACGTTGCTGGCGGGAAGGATGGCGGCGAGACGGTTCATCGGGCATTTACCGGCCATGTCGACCGGCGAGCTGGGGAAGCAGCCTGCGCACCAGCGGGTACGCAGATTCGAGGGTTGAAGGACTGGATTATAGGAATCCCGCTACCGAGAGGGGGTGTGACG
This sequence comes from Roseateles sp. 22389, assembly GCF_052044995.1. NCBI lineage: Bacteria > Pseudomonadati > Pseudomonadota > Betaproteobacteria > Burkholderiales > Sphaerotilaceae > Roseateles > Roseateles sp. 22389. Next base: position 72,352 of record NZ_JBQEOF010000009.1, on the reverse strand, counting down.
GATGCGACGCTTCTGTGAAAACGTCTCCGCTGGTGTTGCATCGCAACAATTCTCGGCAAAAAGGCGGCCCGATGGGCCGCCTTGCGGGGGATCTCCGGGTAATCCCTGAAGATCCGGCAGCGAGCCCGACGAGCCGGGAGGGGCCGTCGGATTCGCGGAGAACGGTTATCCGGCGCTCAAGTCCATGCGCTTGGCCGATTCATGGTGGTGGTTCTGCACCCGATCCTTGTGGCGGCAGACCTGGCGATCCAGCTTGTCCATCAGCTCGTCGATGGCGGCGTAGAGATCGCCGTTCGAGTGTTCGCAGAAGATTTCCCGTCCCTTCACATGCAGCGTGACTTCAGCGCGTTGGCGTCGATCCTTTTCCTTTTGCTTCTCCACGGTCAGCAGGACGTTGACGTCCACGACCTGGTCAAAGTGGCGGAGCACCCGGCTGAGCTTGTTCAGCACGTATTCGCGCAGAGCCTGTGTCACTTCGAGATGGTGGCCGCTGATGGTCAGGTTCATAAAGCCTCCTTTCACAAGGGCTTGGTCGGAAACAGAGTCGGAGTCGGCGGTCGTTGCCGCGGGGAAAAGAGCGGGCAGGGTCCAGGGTCTTGGTGAGGTGGGGAGTCGGTGAGGGTCGGTCGGCACGTCGCCGGCATCGAGCTGGAGACGCGGGGGAAGCGGATGGAGTGTCGGAAACGGCGTGACGGTGAGCGGTCCGCGAGGGACCCGGAAGGCCGCGAGGGCCGATGGCATGCGGGTTCTGAGGCGAAATCGATGAAGAAGACGAGTCCAGTCTGCTCCCGATCCCCAGCCTCGGCAAGTGATGGAAAGCAAGTTTGGGGGCGAATTTTCCCGCCTTGCAGCAGGGCGAGGTCCGTGCTGGAATGCTGGGTGTTGTGCGGCGCGGGCCTTCCGACCGGGCGTCCTCCCCGCGCTTCCTTGCTGGCCCTCGGGACGCGATGTGATAATCCCGCGTCCCGATTACTGGAGTCCCCCTTGGACAGCGACCACCCTCGGTGGCCGTCCACTCCAGCGTCAATCCGCCGCAGCCCCTGAGCGTTCTGCTCCACCGCATCCAACGCCGCCGCGACGCTTGTCCGGAGTGAGACGGGCCACCTCGACCCCCTGGCGCGCCGCCTGGCGTCGCCTGCTCCTGGCAACTCTCGCGCCGCGGCGACCCTCGAAGGGTCCGTCAACGCGCACTCCGGCTTGCGCGTTCGCCCGAGCGCGCACCGCCGACGAAGGATCCGCATGCTGAATGTGTTCACGCTGGACAATGGCCGCCTCAAGGGAGGCATGGTCCAGGAAGAGATTTCCACCGCCGCCGAACTGCTCTCGCTCGCCGGGGCCGACCGCAACCCGGTCTGGGTCGACCTGCAGTCGCCGACGCCGGAGGAAAAGGACTGGATCCGCGAACGCTTCCATCTGGTGATCCCCGAGGACATCGTCGACGAGGATCTCGAGGAATCGGCGCGCTTCTACGAGGAAGACAACGGCGAGCTGCACATCCGCTCGGACTTCCTGATCGACGACATGGAAGCGCCGCGCAATGTGCGGGTCGCCTTCATCCTCTTCGACAACGTGCTTTTCTCGATCCACAACGAGGACCTGCCGGTGTTCCGCCTGCTGCGCCTGCGCGCCCGTCGCATCCCGGCGCTGATCGAGGACGCCAAGGACGTGCTGCTCAAGCTCTATGACGCGGACGCGGAGTACTCCGCCGACGTGCTGGAAGGCATCTACGACAACCTCGAGAAGGTGAGCGCGCGGGTCCTGAAGAAGGACGTCAACGACACCGAGGCGGGCCAGGTGCTGGCGGCGATCGCCCGGGAGGAAGACTTGAACGGCCGCATCCGGCGCAACGTCATGGACACCCGGCGCGCGGTCAGCTTCATGATGCGCAGCCGCATGCTCAACGCCGAGCAGTTCGAGGAATCGCGCCAGATCCTGCGCGACATCGATTCGCTCGATTCGCACACCGCGTTCCTGTTCGACAAGATCAACTTCCTGATGGATGCCACGGTCGGCTTCATCAACATCAACCAGAACAAGATCATCAAGATCTTCTCGGTCGCGAGCGTCGCCCTGCTGCCGCCGACGCTGATCGCCAGCGTCTATGGCATGAACTTCGAGGCGATGCCGGAGCTGCGTTGGAAGTACGGCTACTTCTTCGCGATCGGGCTGATGGTGGCGTCGGTGGCGGCGCCCTTCATCTACTTCCGCCGCAAGGGCTGGCTGGCCTGATCAAGCCCGCTCGACGCGGATGAAGGCGCGCCCGGGAGGCGCGCTTTTTTTCGGCTGGACGCCGCAAATGCAAAGGGCTTCCGCGAAGCGGAAGCCCTGGGTAGAAAAGTAGCCTCAAGACGCCCCTGGCCAACGAGGGAGGGAGGGAGGAGGAGGAGAAAGGCCTCGGGATTGCAGCTTCACGAAGAAGCAGGTCTTGCGGCTGAAAGTGGTTGCGTCGACTGTACTCCCATCGCTGATGGGATCGGTGTAAACCCGCGGAATGCCCTCCCACGCTGCTGCGCCATCCGCCGTGTTTAAGTCAGCTCAAAGTGAGCGCTGTTATCGGCGTCGTCGCTTGCGTTTCTCATCAGCGATGTATTGATCGAGTCGTTATGGTGCAGCGCATCGACGCGGAAGTCATCCCGCCGAGCGACAAATACGTGAGCAACTGTCACTGCTGTCCCGGCTAGCCGGGACAGTTTTCAGGCTGATGAAGGCCCCTCGCCACAGGCGTGCCGATTGCCTCCTCCCGCGCCTTTCGTTCAGCTTTTGCAAGCTGAGACGAGCTCAAGCGACAGGTTTTTCAAGTTGCCGCTGCGATGCTCGTTCACTGCGGCTGCGCCAGCAGCTTCTCCACGGCCTGGGTAAAGGTCGAGCTGTCCGGGCTCACGCCCGACGCGAAGCTCATGACCTGCTTGCCGTCGCGCGAAATCAGGTACTTGTGGAAGTTCCACTTCGGCGCCTGACCGGTGCGCTTGGCCAGGTCGGCGAAGAGCGGGTTCAGATCGGCTTTTCCGGCCGCGACGCTGCTCTTGCTGAACATCGGGAATTTCACGTTGAAGGTGTTCTCGCAGAACTCGGCGATTTCCCTGTTGCTGCCGTACTCCTGGTTGCCGAAATCACCGGATGGAAAACCAAGTACCACCAGCCCCTTGTCCGCATAGCGCGCGGACACCGCTTCCAGGGCCTTGTACTGGGGCGTGTAGCCGCAAAAACTTGCCGTGTTGACCACCAGGACCACCTTGCCGGCGTACTGGCACAGCGCCTGCGGCTTCTCGTCCTGCAGGCGAGGCATTTGCCGGTTCAGCAGTTCCGGGCAGGCTGCGCCGGAAGTCGCGGGCTCGGCCGCCGGTGCGGCATGGGTGGCGGTCGTGGCCAAGGCCATCGCGACCATCGCGAGGCCGGCGAAGGCGGCGCGCCGCAGGAAGGAACCGAAGGACGAGTTCATGGGTTGTGTCTCCAGGATCGGTGAATCCGAACGGTCGTGCTGCTTCGTAATATGCGAACCCGGCGTGAGATCGGTCGGATGCGGGATTAGGCCAGATCGCCCCATGGGCCGATGCCGTAAGGGATTGTCATGGTGCGACCGGTAGAATCCGGCGCGCTTAACAGGACGCAGACAGATGCTTTATCCCGAACTCTTCAAGCAACTCGAGGCCGTGCGCTGGAACATGGACACGGACATCCCGTGGGACAAGTTCGACGCGTCCAAGCTGACCGACGACCAGGCGCGCACGATCAAGATGAACGCGATCACCGAGTGGTCCGCGCTGCCCGCCACCGAGATGTTCCTGCGCGACAACAAGGACGACAGCGACTTCTCCGCGTTCATGAGCGTCTGGTTCTTCGAGGAGCAGAAGCATTCGCTGGTGCTGATGGAATACCTGCGCCGCTTCCGTCCGGACATGGTGCCGACCGAAGCGGAACTGCACGAGGTGCGCTTCGAATTCGACCCGGCCCCGGCGCTGGAGACGCTGATGCTGCACTTCTGCGGCGAGATCCGCCTGAACCACTGGTACCGCCGCGCCGCCGAATGGCACACCGAGCCGGTCATCAAGGCGATCTACGAGACCCTGTCGCGCGATGAAGCCCGCCATGGCGGCGCCTACCTGCGCTACATGAAGCGCGCGATGAGCAAGTTCGGGGACGAGGCGAAGGCCGCGTTCGCGAAGGTCGGCGTGCTGATGGCCAGCGCGCGCCGCACCGCGCAGGCGCTGCACCCGACCAATCTGCATGTGAACGCCAAGCTGTTCCCGCGCGACACGATCCAGAGCCGCCTGCCCGATCCGGAGTGGCTGGAGCGCTGGCTGGACAAGCAGATCCAGTTCGACAGCGTCTGGGAAAACAAGGTCGTCGAGCGCATCCTGCACAACATGAGCCTGCTGATGGAGCGCAGCTTCGTCAGCGTCCAGGAGCTGAACCGCTTCCGCAAGGAGCTGACGCAACGCCTGGCCCAGGCGACGCAGCAGGCGCCAGGTGGCGACGCCACGCCGCAGGCGACCTGACCCTCGCTGTTCCGCTCGCACGAAGGCCCGCCGACGCGGGCCTTCTTCATTTGAGCCGCGGCGCTCCTCGAGGGAGTTCCCACGCATGCCCCCGCTGCATGCAAACCGTTCGCCGCCCGGCCACAATGCGCCGTCCGACCTCGCGTCGATTCCACTGTCCAACGCCATCCGACACCGCTCATGAAGTATCTGCACACCATGGTCCGAGTGACCGATCTCGATGCCTCGCTGAAGTTCTACCGCGACGCCCTGGGGCTGCAGGAGGTGCGCCGCAGCGAGCATGAGGCCGGCCGTTTCACCCTGGTCTACCTGGCCGCACCCGGCGACGAGGACGCGCAGATCGAGCTGACCTACAACTGGGATCCCGAGATCTACACCGGAGGTCGCAACTTCGGTCACGTGGCCTACGCGGTCCCCGACATCTACGCCGCCTGCCAGCGCCTGATGGACGCTGGCGTGACGATCAACCGTCCGCCGCGCGACGGTCGCATGGCCTTCGTGCGCTCGCCCGACAACATCTCGATCGAGCTGCTGCAGGACGGCCCGGCGCTGCCGCCGGCCGAGCCCTGGATCTCGATGCCCAACACCGGCGCCTGGTAAGCGCCAGCGCGACGTCTTCGGCATCCTCCCCGTCTCTGCTCATGGACCACCTGCTGCTGCGATTGATCGCGCCGTTGTTGATGGCCGCGCCGCTGGCCTGCGCCGCACAGGCGCAAGGCAAGCTGCTGTTGACCGGCGGGGTGAGCAGCATCGATGGCGCGGCTGGTGGCGGTTTGTCGCCATGGGCATTGACCGGCAGCTACGCGACGGCGGGCCAGATCGGTGCGACCGCGTACCTCACGCGCTTGCCGGCGCAGGACTACGGCTTCACCGGCTACGGCGCCGCCGTGGCTTTTGGCGAGCGCGCCGAGCTGTCGATCGCCAGGCAGGACTTGAGCGCTGGCGCCACCGGCGCAGCGCTGGGGTTGCCCGGGCTCCGGCTCAAGCAGACGATCCTCGGCGCGAAGGTGCGACTGGGTGGCGATGCGGTGCTCGATGCCGACACCTGGATGCCGCAGCTCGCGCTGGGCGTCGAGTACAAGCACCTCGACGCGGGTGGTCTGGCGCCGACGCTGAGTGCGCTCGGCGCGAAGCGTCAGGGCGTGGACATCTATCTGAGCGCGACCAAACTGTTCCTGGCGCAAAGCACGCTGGTGAACCTGACGCTGCGCGCGACGCGCGCCAATCAGAACGGCCTGCTGGGCTTCGGCGGGACGGCGAGCGGCAGTTATTCGCTGGTGCCGGAGGTGTCGATCGCCTACCTGTTGAACAAGCAGTGGGCGGTGGGCGTCGAGTACCGCGTGAAACCCGACAAGCTCAATCCATCGATCCTGGGCGACGCGCTGCGAGAGGACGACTGGAAGGATGTGTTCGTCGCCTGGGCGCCCAACAAGCATGTGTCGCTGACGGCCGCCTATGTGGACCTCGGTGGCATCGTGCCGGGGATCCAGCCGCGTCGTCAGCGCGGCGTCTACGGCTCGATCCAATTCGCCTACTGACCGCGGCCTCGCCGCGCTCCGACGACTCGACCAGGAGGTCTGCACGATGCGATCTGCTCGAAGGCTGTGGAGGGCTGGCGCGCTGGCGCTGCTGATGGGCGTGGGCGCCGCGTCGATCGCCGGCGCGGCGGATGACGGGCTGTATCGCGCGCTGGGCGGCGAGGAGGGCATCGCCCACATCGTCGACGGCATGATCGATCGCGCCTATGCGGATGAGCGCATCAAGCGCAAGTTCGATGGCGTCAACCCGAAGGCGCTGAAGGAATCGATCCGCAAGCAGTTCTGCCAGCTCAGCGGCGGCCCATGCGTCTACGACGGCGAGACGATGGCGAAGTCGCATGCCCACCTCGCCCTGGACAAGGCCGACTTCAATGCGTTGGTCGAAGACCTGCAATTGGCGATGGACGCGCAGCGGGTGCCGTTTGCCGTTCAGAACCGCCTGCTGGCGCTGCTCGCGCCAATGCATCGGGACATCATCACGCGGTGAGCCCAGCCGCGTGTGCGGCGCTGGTTCGGCGTGTGGTGATGAGCGTCGTTGTAGCCGCAGAAAGCAGAAAGCCCGGCGGAGCCGGGCTTTCTTGAATCTGGTGGCCAAGGGCGGAATCGAACCACCGACACGCCGCACCCTCGCTAAGCCGTTGATTTGTAATAATGTTTCGATTCAACCAGTCGTTCAAGTGTACCTGTGTTGGGTACCACGTGCACCCCTAGACTGAGTGAGAAATCGGCCACATCCTCTGTTCCCGTCATTCCATTCGCGCTATTCTAGATAGAGGGAGAGGAGAGATCGTCGCTCGCGTGAGCGAGCCGCGCCGTCGAGATATTAATCCGCACAGTGGCGGTTGGACGGAATAAGGCGACATCCTCTGAGCATAAACAGTAAATTAGCGCCAAGGTAGCGCCAGCTCAGGCGGAAATGTAATGACAAAGGCCCAAGATGGATCGTCACTTTTGCTTTCGTCGAACGTTGACGTTAATCCGCTAGTACGGTCGCTCCGCAATAGAGCGAAATGGCCTTGGGTAAGGGATTACCTAAAAGCGAACGACATCAAGCCTGGTGGTGGTTGGACGGACCTTGCGGTCAGTAGTTCAGAACTAGGGCAAAAAGGCCAACAGCTTCGCGCTCTTCTAGAGACATACTTTTCTGCGATACGGACCGGTGGTCTTAAGTATGTTCAGGTCTTCGAATTGGATGCTGCACTACTCTCCGCCGTATCCTCGCAGTTGGCGGGAGCGCTCGTTACCAAGTCGGCGTTCTCAAGCACATACCCATACACCCTGCCGGAAGGGCAACTTCGGTCTGCGAGTAATCAGTTGACCCTTTGTGAGATTATTCCCACGTCGCGTGGGGATTTTGTTCTTGTCTTCTGTTCTCGAAAGGACTATACCGAAAAGGAAGTGTTTTCGGATAGTGCGGCTGTGTTGATCGGGAACCAAGTTCCCACCCTAGAAGGCTTCACAACAATTGTCGGACTTCGCCGGAGGAGTTTCCAAGCCTACGATTTGGCAATCGTTCGGCCAAGTCTTGGGCGTATTGAGATCGCCGTCGATATGCCGTTAAGTCACGCAACGGATTTCAATAAGGTTGAACAGGCGCTTCGTGTTGGGGCGGCGATAGAGACGCACGTGTCGTCGTTGCACGGTTTCTTTGCCGGGAATACTGCTTTGAATCTCTTTCCCGCAATTGCTGAAATTTATGGCAATATCAATGCGGGAAAGATTGCAGAATTGCATTTGAGAACTAGTACCGGCCTCGTTGACGTGCTTCGTACGACTCTCCCGGATGACGATTTGCGGAATAATCCGTATCACACTGATGCGGCGAAGGCCGTTAAGAACCAAGTCGAGCTATTCGACGTGACCACAAGGCTGATGCTCGCCTTTCCGCAAACGGAGACCACGGTGCGTCTGAAGTCGTTTGTTGCCGAGCTCGCGAATAAGGAGGACCATCGATTTTTGGCCGGTGTTGATTTCCTTGATTCAAGCTCGGAGCACGACTTGCTTCGGGCGATTAACAAGCTAACGTCTTATCTGTGATGACGTCGGATCCCGTCCTAACCCTTTCCAGCGCCATAGAGCGAACCTGGGCCAATGACGAGGGGGTCATGGACATCTGCATACGGGTTTTGAAGTTCGTCGCGAGTCCGCCTAGCAAATCGCACCTCTCGCTAGGATTGATCCGAAAAAGTATCGGCCTGAATCCGGATGAACGTCGTGTGGACTTTGCAAAGGCGATTCAGTATCTGTTGGGAGACGAAGCGCCTGTTCTTGAACTCTATTTCGAGGTAATTGACGACGAAGGGAATCCGGTCCGTCTTGATACTGATTCTGCGGTTGCGGCTCAGCAATCTGGCGTCCATCCCTTGACGGGCGAAAAGGTGGACGGGGTGGAAAGCTTGCTGTTGCCGTTCTTTCAACCGGGCCGGGCGCTTGTTCAATGAGTAACGTTGATTACGCCGAAAAATACGTCGATCTGATGGTGATGCTGCATGCGGCCCCAGGCGGAGAGCGTCTTATGGAACGGCTGTCCGCTCGCACCTATGCTGACTTTGTCGTCGCCCTTAGAAAGGACCTCGACTGTATTGTTGAGGGGATGGAGAAGAATCCTCAGCGATTTATCGACAGATCCGAAGATGACTTGACGTATTACATTGGATCAATGCTGGGTCAATGGGGATATGCGGTTGCACATGGAAAGCAAGCCGGCGGTAGCGTCGACTTGACGGTGGAGAAGCCGGGAAAAGGTTGGATGTGGACCGCCGAGGCGAAGATTTTCACTGCGATGGAAAAGGTCCAAGAAGGCTTTAAGCAGCTGTCTGGGCGGTACGCCCCCGGCTCATTGGAAGAGGCTAAGGCCGGTATGTTGATTTACATCTATACCAAGAATGCCAGCGCTAAGATGAAAGATTGGCGTAAGCACCTGCCCGCTTCCGAGTCGATTGTGTCGGCAACAGCCAATTGCCCCATTAGACCAAATCTTGCGTTCTATTCGACCCATACTCACGATGGTAGTGGGTTGCCTGTCGAAGTGCGGCATCTTGCTGTGACGCTCTATTTCAAGCCTACCGATAAGAGTGGCCGGAACGCAAAGAAATATAAGGCCGCTCCTGCCGCTAAAGCGGTTAGTTAAAGAGTCAGTTTCCAAATTTGGTCCGAATATCTGAGGGGGTACCTCGGAGAGTTATAAGAGGTTGAGCCCCCGGGTGGGGGGGGCCAGTGCAGGACGCTGCCGTTCATCGCGTCCGATGTTGGACATGCTGCCCTGGCGCTCAAGTTGTACCTTGAGAGCCAGGGGTGAACGATGGCTCGGGGCTGGCCCGAAAGTTATTGACTCGATTTGTGGGCCAGGTTAGCATTTGGGCTACTATCTTTCGTGCCACCTCAGCCTATGTCAAGCATCGCCTATTACCGCATCTCTAGCGATGGTCAATCCATCGAGTCACAACGCCAGGCGTTGGCTCATGGTCGGACATTCGACCGAGAATTTTCCGACGAAGGCGTGAGCGGGGGCGTTCCGGCTGCTCGGCGTCCCGAGTTCGCGAGGCTTCTGGAATACGTGCGGGAGGGCGACACCGTTCACGTGTACGCTGTGGATCGCCTTGGCCGAGACGCGCTGGATGTGCAATCGACAGTCCGCAGCCTCTTAGAGCGAGGCGTCGCCGTTAACGTTCACGGCTTGGGTCTAATCGGAAAGGGCGTCGGAGAACTCATCTTGGCGGTGCTCGCGCAAGTGGCGGACATGGAGCGATCCCGCATCAACGAACGGACTACCGCTGGCCGCCTCGCCGCTCGGGCATCGTTGGAAGCCACTGGAAAGACGCATCGCGGCAAAGAGTCTCTTGGGCGGCCGCAGGCCGCCAACCCAGCGGAAGTCCTTAGTTGGAAGACTGCCAATGACGCCAGCATTAAGCAGACTGCCGAGCGGTTCCGAATCTCGGTGACTTCGGTCAAGAGATATATGGCTGCAACGTGAATCGAGACGACTTGCGGAACGCACTAACCTCATCGCGTTTTGCACGATCAGTCTTAGGCGTTTGGTCAGGAGGGGTCGCGATTTGATCTGGTACCGTCAATAGGGGCCACCTTACTAACCAACCTATATAAGCTATATAAGCTATATAAGCTATATAAGTTAGATAAGCTATAAGACTATAGAGAGCTTTGGGCTATGAAGCTCTGTGGCTCAGAAGCACTCCTGCCACATCGGTAATAGAAGCCGCTTCTGAAAGCTTGCTCAGCCGGACTGACGTGAGGCAGCTAAGCAATCTTACGTGGCCGTGGATCTTGCCAGCAGATGGTCGCGGAGTGCTTTCAGCGAGCGCCGTATGAATGCGATATCTGACGGTCCCAGGCCCGTCAGCAGCGCTTCAATCTCAAGCGCGTCAGAAGTTGCGAAGGCTGGCGCCTCGTCCAACAGGTCGGCGCAGCTTACGAGCAGCTCGGAGGCAATCCGCTCTAGCGTGAGCAGAGACGGAGCATGCTTGCCGCGTTCAAAGCGTGACAAGGTCTCTGTGTCGATGCTCAAGCGCTCGGCAAGGTCAGCTTGTGTCAGCGCCAGCGCTTTGCGACGCGTAGCGATGTTGCGTCCAAGACGGACTTGCAATGCTTCCTTGTCTGGAGTGGCCTCTTGCGGAGCTTCCAAGTCAACCAACGATGTTGAGTGTTATCCAACAGATATGGTTGCCTCAGTCTGACCCTGCGGCCAGAATCTAATCTGTTGACATGCTCGTCAACGAATAATGTCGACTTCCGCTCATCGGAGGCCTCGACACATCTGGACTGCCGCACGAGGGAAGAATCATGAAGCGCATCTCAGCACTTTTGCTAGTCAGCATTGCCATGCACGCGCAGGCTCAATCAACCGTGACAACTGGGCCGGTGGCTACGTCTCGCGCAGGGATGCGTGATGCATGCCAAGTCACTGCCGGCTGGAATCCGCAGCGTCAATACGAACAGCGCGAAGCCCTCCGTGGACTTGAGTGCAGCACGTACCTTCGTGGGGTCATGGACGGCTTCATGGCATCCAACATCTTTGATGAGGAGATGTCCAAGAGAGACGGTCGGATGCAGGCCAGAAGATTTGCTTGCCCGAGTGAAACCTACGAGGTCAGGATGGTGGCCGCAGCGGTTTTGTCCGTCCTCGATGATGCCTCAGTGGATGCCAAGGCGCCCCCGGGTGTGATCGCCGCATTGGCCGTGCAGAAGACGTTTCCTTGTAGCTAAGGGCATCTGTGACACTGCCGTGGCTTGCCTACTGCGCTGCTGCTCGCGCCCCGCGATCTGTCTTCACTTGAGTAGGCATTCCAACGATGGAATCTTCTTCAGATCCATCGCCACTCGGCTTAGCGGCATCGAGCCTTAGTCGCGAGCAACAGTGCTAGTGCCAACGTGACCGGTGATGGCGTCGTGGAGTTCCTCCGCGATGCCTGCCGATCCGCCCAAGGTCTTGAAGGCATGGCGGTACCCATCGCAAGCCGCCGAGGGTACGTCTAAGTGCATCGGGCGCCCGCCTTACCTCAGATCACTTGAGCATCAAGCTGGACAGGGTGGGGAACTTTTCTAGTTCCCTCGCCATCCGGCTTAACGGCATCGAGCCGTAGTCGCGGGCGACCGCACCAGCGCCTACATGCCCTGTGATGGCATCGTGGACTTCCTCTGCGATGCCTGCTTCTCTGCAAAGCGTCTTGAAGGTGTGCCGGAATCCATGCATCGGGCTCACGGGCGAGTCGAGATGCACATGATCCCGAAGGTAGTTGCCCCAGTGCTTCCCGAAGTTGGCGCCGAAGTACCCAGCCGAGTTCTGGCGCAGCATTGGAAAGAGCTGGCCCATTTCCGGAACGGTCGCTCTGTACTCAAGCAGCCCGCGAGCGATCAGGTCCGAATGAAGCGGGATCAATCGTCGGCTGGCCGCAGTCTTCACGCCCCGTTCGCCATCCTCGGAATCGCTCGTGGCAAGGATATCCAAGTGCCAGATGCCATCCTCGGAACGGCGAACATCCGATGACCGAAGCTGGGCCAACTCTTCTCGTCTTGCGCCGGTGTACAGGAGCAAGAGCGGGAGCCAGTACCACGCCCTGCCGAAGTCCGCACGAGGTAGTTTCCAGTCGGAGATCGTGAAGGCGGGGCCGGAAAAGATCGCGCGTAACTCTTCCCTGGTGTAGTCCTTCCGTCGCCGTGTAGCTGCGGATCTGCGGGTGGCCGCACGTGCAGAGAGACGGCCTGCGCCGCCTGCAATCACGGGGTTTTCGGATAGCAACTGCATTCGCACACCGTGGCTGAGGACCGCAGAAAGGGCTCTCAGTTGATTCCGAATGGTGGCCTCCGAGATCAGGGGCAGTCCCTCGGCTTGAGCGCGTGCGATCAGCTCGGGGGTGGACAACCCGCGAATGCCGTCGCCGCGTGATGGCAGCTTGGCAACAGACGCCCGGAAACGGGCTATGGCGGCCCGGTCAATGGCAGGCAATGCCACGTCCCCGACGATCTCAATAAATCGCTCCACGGTCGATCTGAAGGCTCCCACGGTGCGGCGCGTGGCTCTGTTGTCGCCGTCGTTCAGGATCTTCTCGGCGGCGTAGGACTCGAACAGCGCCCCCAACTTCATCGCTTTCGATTGCGCCGATTTCGCTGCCTCCATTTGCAGCGGCAGGATGGGGGTCAGGCCTTGCCCGGGCGGCACATAGGTGCCCTCCTGGCGTTGGAGGGCCCAGTCCGACAACCTATGCAGATGCTCGGCGAAGGCGGCCCTCAGGCGCGACAGGCTCGTACCGGGCGCCGGCATCGGTTGGCTGAGGGCGCGAAGGCTCTTCCGAATGTGGGGATCGACAACTTGGCCCCAATCCTCGCCGGGGTCAATGTCGTCGTCGTTGTCGGCGCCTTCTTGAAGCGTCACGAACATCGGGCCGCCCACCGCAGAGCCCTCGGGTAGATCGACTTCCCAGCCGGGGCCAGTGGCGAGCATGGACGCGAAAGAGCCGTCACGCTCCATCCGGCTCTGTTCCTCGCGGAACCAGCGCGAAGCGATCTGCTGGGCGTCCTGGACGCTGATGGGTGCTGCGATGCCTGTGGCGTTGGCTCGGGCGAGTGCAAAGACTTGGTCTGACGTGGCCCACGCCAGGACAAATGCTCCCTTGGCCGTGGCTAGATCGCGCGTCCCGAGGGAGCGCTTGTACTCACGGCCCAGCGCTTCTCTGAGTTCGCGCGGCACCTTGCGTCGGATGTAGTAAATGCCAGTGACAGGGTGCTTAAACGGGTCGGCCATGAGTGGGCGGCGGCGAGGCTTGCGAGAGGTCGCGAGTCTAGGGCGAGAGGGCATTGGTGTACCTGTTCGGTGTACCAAACCAACGTGCTTAGCGATGCGCCGGAAAGCAAAAAGCCCCTGACTCCGTTAGGAATCAAGGGCTTAGCATTCTTGGTGGCCAAGGGCGGAATCGAACCACCGACACGCGGATTTTCAATCCGCTGCTCTACCAACTGAGCTACTTGGCCAGGAGACTGGGTCTCTGTCTCCGTTGTTCCGGGTCTTGCGACTCGTGCTGAACAACGAAGACCGCGACTATAGCACTAAATTCCGCTGCCCCGCTTGTTTCTTGAAAGATCGACGCCGAGCTGCTTCAGCTTGCGGTACAGGTGGGTCCGTTCCAGCCCCGTCTTCTCGGCCACGCGGGTCATCGAGCCGTTCTCCTTGGCCAGGTGGAATTCGAAGTAGCTCTTCTCGAAGGCGTCGCGCGCCTCGCGCAGCGGTCGGTCCAGCTCGAACACCTGCTCGGAGGCCAGGCCCTGGTGCGGCAGGGGCGCCACCGGCGCCAGGCCGGCCGAGGGCATCGGCAGCGTGCCGGCCGTCATCGCGGGCAGCACCTCGGGGCGCGGGTAGCTGTTGCCGATGTTGAGGCCCACACCCACCACCGGCGCGGCCGGCGGGGCCGGGCGCGGCGTGGTCTTCACCAGCGCCTGCTCCACCGCGCGCAGCAGCTTCTGCAGCGTGATCGGCTTTTCCAGGAAGGCCATCGCGCCGAACTTGGTCGCCTCGACCGCCGTGTCGATCGTGCCGTGGCCGCTCATCATGATCACCGGCATCGTCAGCTGGCCGGAGCTGCCCCATTCCTTCAGCAGCGTCACGCCATCGACGTCAGGCATCCAGATGTCCAGCAGCACCAGGTCGGGCCGCGAGCGNGCGCTCGCGGGCGGCGCGCGCCTGCTGGGCGTTCTCCGCGAGTTCGATCGTGTGCCCCTCGTCCGAGAGGATTTCAGACAAGAGGGCGCGGATGCCCAATTCGTCGTCAACAACAAGAATGGTTGCCATGTATGCCTACTGTTCACGCGGGCCGAGGCGCGTCCTGCGCAGGGCTCGGTGCAGTCGCGAGTTTTGAAAATGATAACGAAACTTGTGCGCCGCTCGGCGGCAGATCGGCGCCGCTGGCGGCTGGGAGATTCACCAGCCGGATGCGCGCGCCATGCTCATCCGCGATTTTCTTCACCACCGCCAGCCCCAGGCCGGTGCCCTTGGTCTTGGTCGTGACGTAAGGCTCGAAGGCCCGCTTCAGCACGTTCTCCGCGAAGCCGTGGCCGTTGTCGGTGACGACCAGTCGGAGCGCCCGCAACTCGCCGGCCTCGTTCATCGCCTTCTGCGTGCGCACGGTCACCCGGCCGTCGGGGCGCTCGCTGACCGCGTCCAGCGCGTTCTGCACGAGGTTGTGGATGACCTGCCGCAGCTGCGGCGCATCGCCCAGGATCGCCGGCGGATCCGACGCCAGGTCCGCGCCCAGATGGCCGGATTCCTGCGCCTCGGCGTACAGCGTCAGCACCTCGGCCACCAGCGCGTTCAGGTCCAGCGGCGCCAGCTTGGCGGCCGGCAGGCGGGCGTAGTCGCGGAACTCGTTGACCAGCTGCTTCATCGCCTGCACCTGGTTCACGATCGTGCCGACGGAACGCACCAGCATCGCCTGGTCGTTGCCCTCGAGCTTGGACTCCAGCTTGAACTGCAGCCGCTCGGCCGACAGCTGGATCGGCGTCAGCGGGTTCTTGATCTCGTGGGCGAGCCGGCGCGCGACCTCGCTCCAGGCCGCGGAGCGCTGCGCCGACACCACCTCGCTGATGTCGTCGAAGACCAGCAGCCGCGCCTCCTGCGGCAGCAGCGCGCCGCGCACCAGCAGGGTCAGCGCGGTCTTCTCGTCCAGTTGCAGCTCGAAGGAGTCCTGCCAGTGCTCGCGCTCGCCGGATTCGGGGCTCTGCAGCTCGAAGCGCTGCCAGATGTCCTTGCCGAAGGCCGCCAGCGCCGGCAGGTCCTCGAGCGGCCGGCCGACGTAGGCCGACAACGGCAGTTTCAGGATGCGGGTCGCGCCGGGATTGACCGTCTCGATGCGGCGGTCGCGGTCGAACACGATGACGCCGGCGGTCAGGTTGTCCAGGATGGTCTGCACATGGGTGCGCGCGCTTTCCAGCTGCGTCACGCTGAGCTCCACCTGGGCCCGCGCGTCGGCCAGCTGCTGGGTCATGTCGGCGAAGGACCGCGTCAGCCCGCCGAGTTCGTCGCGCGAGCGGAACACCGGCTTGGCCTTCAGGTCGCCGGTCGCGACCTCGCGCATGCCCTCGGCCAGCAGCAGCAGCGGCTGCACCAGCTGGTTGGACAGCGCCACCGCCAGCAGCAGCGCCGCGAACACCGCCAGGATCAGCACCAGCGTCAGCGTGCCCAGGTACATGCGCCGCAGGCCGTCGCGCAGCAGCGAGCGCTGCAGGTACTCCTGGTTGGCGGCCGACACGTTCAGCGCGTTGCTGATGACCTTGCCGGAGATCTGCTTGACGACCATCAGGTAGCGGTCGCTGTTGGTCAGCTGCAGCGCGCTGCTGGGCAGCAGCGCCAGCGAGCGGATGCGGGCCTCGCCCAGCACCGCCTGCTGCTCGTCCTCCAGGCCCTCCAGGCGCGAGGCGACGCCGTTGTTGCGCGCCTGCGCGAGCAGCGTGCTGCTGGGGCGCTCGGGGATTTCGCTCGACTCCCCGCCGGCGGACAGCACGACCTGCCCGTTCCCGGCGATCAGCGCGACGCTGCGCGCGTTCATCTGGTCGCGCAGCCGCTCCAGCGCCAGCGGCGCCAGCGCGCCGTCCTCCCAGCGCTCGGCCGCGGCGCGGGTGCGCGCGTTCTGTTCGGTGCGCAGGTTCTCCAGCGTGTCCTGGCCCAGCGCGAGGCCGGCTTCCAGCGCACTGGCCAGGCGCTGGTCGAACAGGCTCTCGATGCTGCGGTTCACGAACTGGTAGGACACCGTGTAGATCAGCAGCCCCGGCACGACGCCGACGATCGCGAAGATGCCGGCCAGTTTCAGCAGCAGCCGACTGCCGAAGCGGCCGCGCTTGACGCGCAGCGCCAACCGCGTGCCGGCCGCGCCGATCACGATGACCAGCGCGGTGGCGACCGCCACGTTCACCCAGAACAGCCAGACGAAATGGCGCTCCAGGAAGCCGCGCTGCGCGGTGGTGCTGATGGACAGCAGGAAGGCCAGCATGCCGCAGGCGCCCGCGATCGCGGCCACGGAGATCAACCACGCCAGGCGTGCCGACTTGGTCACGGGTCAGGATCCTTGCTGAGTCACGAGAGGCGGGAACGGATGGGGCGACGCGCGGTCAGGGCTGCGGCTTGTTGGGCGGCGGCGCGGCCGGCGCCTCGAGCGTGAGCGTCAGCGTGCGGTCGACGCCCAGCGTCCAGCCTTGGCTGCCGCCCAGGCCGATCTGCAGCGGTCTGGGCAACTGCGCGGTGTCCAGCTTGTAGCTGAACTCCAGGTAATAGCGGCCGTCGTCCTCGATCTCCTTGGCGTCCGCGACGCGCCAGCCGGAGACGCCGCGCAGCGAGGCGATCGCCTCGCCCAGGGTGTCGAAGCTCTGGTGCAGGCCGCCGGTGCTGACGCGGTACTGGCGGGTCAGCGGCTGCCAGGTCAGGCGCCAGGTGCGGTTGGCCTGGGCGACCCGGGCATCGCGCCAGTACCAGCGGCTGCGCAGCACCTGGACCTCGGCGACGAAGTAGATCGCCACGCCCTTGAGCAGCGCCTCCTCGGCCTGCCGGGGCAGCTCGAACCGCGTGCTGAAGCTGACCGCCAGGCCGTCCTCGGCGCGCTCCGCGTTGAGCAGCTGCAGCGCCACGCCTTGCGCCAGCGCCCAGCCGTGCAGCACCAGCAGCGCGCCGACCAGGGTCAGGCGCTGCCACCAGGCACGCAGCGGAACGGAACGGGACGGCGGGGACACGCGGACGGGATTCGACGAGGAGTTCGGGGATCAGACCTTGTGCAACAGCGCGTAATAGAAGCCGTCGGTGACGGCCGCCGCGCCGGGCGCGAGGTCCTGGCGGGCATTGTCCGCGAGCGGCAGCAGATGCCCGGCCCCCTGGTCGAACTGACGCGACCGCGCATCGCCATGGCGTTGCAAAAACGCGTCGATCTGGTCCTGTCCCTCGGACCGGAAGACCGAGCAGGTCGCGTAGAGCAGCCGGCCGCCCGGCTTGAGCAGCGGCCACAGCGCCTCCAGCAGCTCGGACTGGATCCGCGCCAGCGCCGGGATGTCGTCCGGCCGGCGCAGCCAGCGCACGTCGGGATGGCGGCGCACGATGCCGGAGGCGCTGCAGGGCGCGTCCAGCAGGATCGCGTCGAAGGCGCGACCGTCCCACCAGGCGGCGGTGTCGCGGGCGTCGGCGGCGCGCACCGCGCCTTCCAGCCGCAGCCGCTGCAGGTTCTGGCGGACCCGCTCCAGCCGCTTGGCGTCGGCGTCCAGCGCCAGCAGATCGAGGCGGTTGCCGGCCAGTTCCTGCAGATGGGCGGTCTTGCCGCCGGGCGCCGCGCAGGCGTCCAGCACCCGCGCGCCGGCGCCGAGCAGCGGCCAGTCCTCGCCGGGGGCCAGGTCTTGAGGCGCGCGCTGGCCGAGCAGCAGCGGCGCGGCGAGCTGCGCCGAGGCGTCCTGCACCGACGCATGCCCGTCGTCGAAGCCGGGCAGGGCCTGGACCGGTCGCGGCTCGTCGAGCACCACCGCCTGCGGGAACAGCGCGCCGGCCGGATGGGCGGCGATGCCGGCCTCGCCCAGCCGGGCGAGGTAGCCGGCGAGGTCGTCGTGGGCCGGATTGACGCGCAGCGTCATCGGCGGCTTCTGCTGGTTGGCCTGGAGCAGGCCTTCCCAGGCGGCGGGCCAGTCCGCGCGCAGCCGGTCCTGCCACCAGCGCGGATGGTTGAAGCGGGCGACCGGATCGGCCTGGGTGGCGGCGACCAGCGCCTCGCGCTCGCGCAGGAAACGGCGCAGCACCGCGTTCACGAAGCCGGCGCTGTTGGGCGCGCGCTGGCGGACCGCATGGACGGCCTGGTCGACCAGCGTGTGGTCGGCGTAGGCCGATTCGCCGGGCCAGAGCAGCGCCAGCGCGGTCAGCAGCAGCGCGTCGACGCGCGGCGGCGGGTTCTTGGGGGCGAGCGCCGCGCGCACCGCCTGCGCGGCGCCCAGCCGTCGCAGCACGGTGAAGCTCAGCGCCTGCACGCCGGGTCGGATCTCGGCGGGGCAGCGCGACAGCCAGTCGGTCAGCGAGTGGCCGTCGCGCACGGCCTGGACCGCGTCGGACGCATTGGCCAGCAGCCGGTGCAGCGGGGGCGCGCCGCCGCTGGCGGCGTTCTTGGGGGAGGGGACGGAAGACACCGCGCGAGTTTAGTGGGCCCGTCCCGACCGGGCCCCGCGCAAGGCCAAGCCCCGGCTTTCGCAATCCCGGGCGGAAGCCGCGACAATCGCCGGTCCCCCATGAGAACGCAGGCTTCATGACGAGCACCCCGATCCTGAGCCCCGAGGACTTGGCCGCGCTGCCGGCCTCGGAGCGCATCCGCTACCGGCTGGTCCAGGCCGGGCGGCGCCACCACGCCAACGACAACATCGCCGAATTCATCGAGGCGGGCGAGCTCGACCAGCTGCAGGCCGAGGTGCAGGCGCGCATGCAGGGCGTGCTGGAGGCGCTGGTCATCGACACCGACAGCGACCACAACACCCAGGAGACCGCCAAGCGGGTGGCCAAGATGTTCCTGAAGGAGGTCTTCGCCGGCCGCTACGCGCCGCCGCCGCCGGTGACCGAGTTCCCCAACGCCGAGCGCCTGAACGAGCTGATGATCGTCGGCCCGATCACGGTGCGCAGCGCCTGCTCGCACCACCTGTGCCCGATCATCGGCAAGGTCTGGATCGGCCTGCTGCCCAGCGAGCATTCCAACCTGATCGGCCTGTCCAAGTACGTGCGCCTGACCGAATGGATCATGAGCCGCCCGCAGATCCAGGAAGAGGCCGTCGTGATGCTGGCCAACGAGCTGCAGGAACGCGTCCAGCCCGACGGGCTGGCGATCGTGATGGACGCCGACCACTTCTGCATGCACTGGCGCGGCGTCAAGGACATGGACTCGACGATGACCAACAGCGTCATGCGCGGCTCCTTCCTGAAGGACGCGACGCTGCGGGCGGAGTTCCTGGCGCTGATGAAGCAGAAGGGCTGAGGCGCCCCAGGCGCTCAGCGGCTCAGAGGCTGCGCGCCTCGCTGAAGCCGACGAAGCTCATCAGCACGCGGGTGGGGAACTGTCGGATCGCGGCGTTGTAGGCCTCGACCGCCTGGTTGAACACCTGGCGCGAGAACGCGCGCTGGCGCTCGATCATCTTGAGCTCGTCGACGGCGCCGGCCAGGTCGGGCTCGATGCTGAGTTCGGCGTGATGCTCCACCAGCGACACCAGCCGCGTCAGCGCCGCGCCGTGCACCGCCGCGGCCACCGCCAGCGTCGCCACCGGATCGGCCGCATGCGGCCTGACGCGCACCGCCTGCGTCGCGGCGCGCGCCTCGACCTGCGCCGCGGCCAGCGCGTCCAGGCTGGCCTGCTCGCTGGGCAGGCGCTCGCGCAGCCGCTCCAGCAGCAGGTCGCCCTGCGCGAAGCGCCGGGTCAAGGCGTCGTCCAACTGCGCGAAGGCCCTGGCGATTTCATTGCGCAGCAGCATCACGCGGTTGTAGGCGCCGATGCTCCAGAACACCAGCACCGCCGCCAGCGCCCACAGCCCCCAGTTCCAATGCCACTGCATCGCGTCCGCCGCGCTCAGGCCGAGACCGCCGCGCCGCCGGAGCGGGCGCGCTGGAACTCGTCCCAGCCCCGGGCGCGTAACTCGCAGGCCGGGCAGTGGCCGCAGCCCCAGCCCCAGGCATGGCGGGTGGTGCGCTCGCCGAGGTAGCAGGTGTGCGTGTGCTCGACGATCAGGTCGTTGAGCGCCGTGCCGCCCAGCGACTCGGTCAGCGCCCAGGTCTGCGCCTTGGTCAGGAACATCAGCGGCGTGTCCAGCGTCATCGGCGTGTCCAGCCCCAGCGACAGCGCCACCTGCAGCGCCTTGAGCGTGTTGTCGCGGCAGTCGGGGTAGCCGGAGAAGTCGGTCTCGCACATGCCGCCGACCAGCACCGACGCGCCGCGCCGGTAGGCCAGCGTCGCGGCGAAGGTCAGGAACAGCAGGTTGCGGCCCGGCACGAAGGTATTGGGCAGGCCGTTGGCCTGCAACTCGATCTCGCGCTCCTGCGTCAGCGCGGTGTCGGAGATCTGGCCGAGCAGGCCGAGGTCGAGCAGGTGGTCCTCGCCCAGCTTGGGCGCCCAGTGCGGGAACTGCGCGGCGATCTCGGCGCGCACGGTCCGGCGGCAGTCCAGCTCGATGCGATGGCGCTGGCCGTAGTCGAAGCCCAGGGTCTCGACCTCGGCGAAGCGGTCCAGCGCCCAGGCCAGGCAAGCGGTGGAGTCCTGGCCGCCGGAGAACAGCACCAGCGCCTTGCGGCGCGAGGCGTGGACGGCGGGGATCGGGGCGGAGGCGGCGTCGGACATGGCGGACCAGCGGTTGACAAGGAAAACGGCAGGCCGGAAGTGTGCCAGCACCGTGATAGCGTGGCCGCCCCAAGGAGGAAAAGCAATGCAACGACTGTTCACGACGCGCGCCGTCGCGGGCGCCGCGCTGGCGGCGATGGCGGCCGGCCCGCTGGCCCTCGGCGAGGCCCGCGCGGCCGCCGGATCCGCGGGGGCGTCCACCATGTCGCAGGTGCTGCTGTACCCGGGTGGCGCGCAGGTCGACCGCGCGCTGCGCGTGCCGGCCGGCGCGACCCAGGCGCGCTTCGCCTGCCTGCCCGCCAGCCTGGAGCGCGACGCGCTGCAAGTCCAGGCGCCGCCGGGCGTGAACCCCGGCGAGCTCAAGATCGAGCGCGCCCCGCGCGACTCGCTGCCGGAATGCCGCCAGCGCGATCCGCGGGTGCGTGAGATCGAGCAGCAGCGCGCCGCCGTGGAAGCGGAGATCGCCGGCGTCGACCTGGCGCTCGGCTACCTGAAGGGCCTCTCCGATCGCGAGGCGCGGCCCGGCGCCGCGCTCGGCGCCAGCCTGGACACGCTGCGTCGCAACGGACAGGAGCTGACCGCGCGGCGTCAGACGCTGAAGGATCGGCTGACCGATCTCGGCAACGATCTGGCGGCGGCGAAGGCCGTGGCGCCGACGGCATCGGCCCAGGTGTCGGTGGTGACGCTGCGGCTGTCGACGGCCGAGGCCGCCGATGTCGGCCTCTCCTATCGCGTCGCGGGCGCGGGCTGGCAGCCGCAATATCGCGCGCGCCTGGACACCGCGACCGGCGCGCTGGCGATCGAGCGCCTGGCGCAGATCGCGCAGACCAGCGGCGAGGACTGGACCGACGTGAAGCTCAAGCTCTCGACGGTGCGGCCGCGCGATGCCGTCGCGCTCGAGCCGCTGGTGCCGTGGACGCTGGCGGTCCAGCAGGAGGTCTTCGAGAAGATGACCCGTTCCCGGATGGCGATCGCACCGGTGGCGATGGCCGCACCGGCGCCGGCTGCGGATCTGCGTTCCGTCGAGGTGACCGGCTCGCGCGTCGCGGAGACGATCCGCTTCGATCCGAGCGTCTTCGAAGGGGAGTTCGGCGCCGAATACGACCTGCCGCAGCGCGTGACGCTGCGCGCGGACGGCGCGATGTCGACGGTCAGCCTGGGCCGCACGGCCGAGCAGGCCCGGGTGCTCGCCCGCGTGCAACCGCGGACCGAGGCGGCCGCCTACCTCGTCGCCGAGCTGCCGCGCCCGCAGGGCTCGTGGCCCGCAGGGCCGGTGCAGCTGTTCCGTGACAACGCGCTGATCGGCCAGGTGCCGCTGCAGTTCGGCGGCGAGACGACGTGGACGCTGCCCTTCGGTCTCGACGACCGGCTGCGCGTGCGCGTGGAGCCCGACAAGCGCGATGGCGCGAACGCCGGCTTCATCGGCGGGCGCCGCGAGGTCGTGGTGACGCGCCAATGGCAGGTCGAGAACCTGCGCGGCAAGCCGGTCACGTTGCAGGTGCTGGAGCCGGCGCCGGTGTCGGAGCACGAAGACATCCGCGTGCAGACGCAGTTCACGCCGCCGGTGACCAAGGCCGACTGGCGCGACCAGCGCGGGATCCAGATGTGGGAGCTGCCGCTCGCGCCTAACCAGACGCAGCGCTTCCAGGCGATCTACAAGGTCAGCGTGCCCAAGGACGCCAACGTCCCGAACCTGCCCTGAGGCCGCGTGCGGCCGGGCGGGCGGGACCGCGTCAGGTCCTGATCTCGCCCTGGCCCAGCACCACCCACTTCATCGAGGTCAGGCCCTCCAGACCCACCGGGCCGCGGGCGTGGAACTTGTCGGTGGAGATGCCGATCTCGGCGCCCAGGCCGTACTCGAAGCCGTCGGCGAAGCGCGTGCTGGCATTGACCATCACGCTGGCCGAATCGACCTCGCGCAGGAAGCGCATCGCGCTGAGGTGGTTGGTGGTGAGGATCGCGTCGGTGTGATGCGAGCCATGGCGGTTGATGTGCGCGATGGCCTCGTCCAGCGAGTCGACGATCTTGATGCTGATGACCGGCGCCAGGTATTCGGTGTCCCAGTCCTGCGGCGTGGCGGGCTTGAGCAGGTCGCGCGGCACCGCTTCCAGCAGCGCCAGCGCGCGCTCGCAGCCGCGCATCTCCACGCCCTTGGCCGTGAACACCATGCCGATGCGCGGCAGGAAGTCGGCCGCCTGCTTCGCATGGACCAGCAGCGACTCGGTCGCGTTGCATGGGCTGTACTTCTGCGTCTTGGCGTTGTCGACGACGGTCACCGCCAGGTCCAGGTCGACCTCGGCGTCGACGTAGCTGTGGCAGTTGCCGTCCAGGTGCTTGATCACCGGCACGCGGGCCTCGCGGCTGATGCGCTCGATCAGGCCCTTGCCGCCACGCGGGATGATCACGTCGACGAAGGCCGGCATCGCGATCAGCAGCCCGACCGCGGCGCGGTCGGTGGTGTTGACCAGCTGCACCGCCTCGCGCGGCAGGCCGGCTTCCTCGAGGCTGTCGGCCACCAGTGCCGCCAGCGCCAGGTTGCTGTGCAGCGCCTCGGAGCCACCGCGCAGGATGCAGGCGTTGCCGCTCTTGATGGCGAGCGACGCGGCCTCGATGGTCACGTTGGGGCGGCTCTCGTAGATCATGCCGAAGACGCCCAGCGGCACGCGCATCTGGCCGACGCTGATGCCGGTGGGGCGACGCTTCACGCCGGTGATCTCGCCGATCGGATCGGGCATCGCGGCGATCTGCTCGCAGCCCTCGGCGACGGTGGCGAGCACTTTCGGGGTCAGGCGCAGGCGGTCGACCATCGGCGCGTCCAGGCCGGCCTCGACGGCGGCGGACAGGTCGCGTTCGTTCGCGGCGGCCAGGGCCGGGCCGGCCTCGCGCAGGCGGCGGGCCAGCGCCAGCAGGGCGGTGTTCTTCGCGGCGGTCGGCGCGGCGGCCATCAGCGTCGCGGCCGCGCGGGCCGCCTCGCCGACGCCGGTCATGTAGGCGGTGAGGTCGGTCATGGACGGGGATTCTGACCGATGCCCCGCGGTCTCCACCGCCCTGGGGCCATCGCAAGCGGCCAGCCTAGCCTTCGCGAAGCTTCATCCCCTCTTCCCGCGAGGGGAAGAGGGCGTTGCCGAAGCCCGGTCAGGGCTTCGCGGCGGAGGACGGCATCGACGGCGCGGTCACGCCGACCGGCGCGCCCTGCGGATCGCGGATCTCCAGCGGCTTGCGGCCCAGCGCCTCCAGCTGCGGCAGCACCTTGGCCTTGTCGCCGACGGCCACGACGATCAGCGCCGCCGGGTCGACGTGGGTCCTGGTCGCCTGGTAGGCGCTGTTCGCGGTGACCGCGGCGAACTTGCGGGGCAGCGCGGTGATGCTGTCCGCCGGCATGCCGACCGCCCACTCGCTGGCGTAGCTCGACGCCACGACGCGGTTGGTGTCGAACAGGCCAGGCAGCGCCAGCAGCTGCGCGTTGCGCACCCGGTTCAGTTCCTCGGCGCCCATCGGCTTGGCGCGCATGCCCTCGATCTCCTTGAACATGTCGCTCAGCGCCGGACCGGTCACGTCGGTGCGGACGCTGCCGCGGATGCCGAACAGGCCGCTGTCGCGGTTCATCGTGTAGGCCGAATAGATGCCGTAGGTGTAGCCCTTGACCTCGCGCAGCTGCGTGTTGATCCGCGAGGTGAAGAGGCCGCCCATCGCGGCGTTCATGACCTTGATGTCCTCGGCGTCGGGCGTGCCGGCCTTCGGGCCCGGAGCCACGACGCTCAGCGCGGTCTGCGGCGCGCCCGGCTTGTCGACCAGCACGACCCGTGCGGCCACCGGCTGGGGCGCGGCGGTGTTCACCGTCGCCGCCGCGGTCGACGGGCGCGCCCAGCCGCCGAACAGGCGCTCGGCCAGCGCCTTGAGCTCGTCGGCCGAGATGTCGCCGGCCACCACCAGCGCGGCCTGGTCCGGCCGGTAGTGGGTGGACCAGAACTGGCGCAGCGCGGCCGCGTCGGTGGCCTTGATCGCCGTTTCATCGCCCAGCGAGGCCTTCGCCAGCGGATGGTCCTCGCCGTAGACCACCCGGTTGGCGACGATTGCGGCCACCGCCGGCGGCTGCTCGCGCTGCTGCTGCAGCGCGGCCAGGCGCTGGTTCTGCATGCGCGCGATCTCGGCCGCATCGAACGCCGGATGCAGCGCGACGTCCGCCATCAGCGCCAGCGTCTGCGGGAAATTGCGCTTGAGGCTGCTGGCTTCGATGCGGGCCTCGTCGCGGCCGGCGCCGCTGCTGATCGCGGCGCCCAGCGCGGCGGCCTCGTCGGCGATCTGCTGCGCGGTACGCGTCTGCGTGCCCTGCTGCAGCATGCCGGCGGTGAAGCTCGACAGGCCCGGCCGGTCCGCCGGATTGGCGGTCTGGCCCGCGCGCACGACCAGCGTCGCGCTCACCAGCGGCAGTCCCGGGTTGGGGATGTGGATCAGCGTCAGGCCGTTGGCCAGCGTCAGGCGCCGGCCCTCGGGCAGCACCGGCGCCTTGGCCTTGCCGCCCTTGGGTGGCGTCTTGCGCCAGGCGACGTCCGGGTTCATCGACTCGCGCTCGCCTTGGGCGGCCTTCGTGGGCGCCGGCGGCGTCGGCACCTCGGCGGCGAGCTTCTGCTCGCCCGGCGTGGCCAGCACGACGACCCGGGCGTTCTTCTTCAGCTGCTGCGCCACCACGTCGCGGACCTGCGCCGGGGTGATCGCCTGGTAGCGGGCCAGGTCCTTGCCGATGTAGTTCGGGTCGCCGGCCTGCTGGTTGTAGTAGTTGATCTGGTCGGCCAGGGCCTGGACCTTCTCCAGCCGCGACAGCGTGCCGGTCTCGATCGCGGCGCGGGCGCGGGCCATCTCCTCGGGCGTGGGCGGATTGGTGGCCAGCTCGGCGACGGCGTCGTCGACGATCTTCTGGATCTCGTCCAGCGACTTGCCCGGCCGCGCCACCACCTCGATCGAGAACACCGAGCCCAGCGACAGCGAGTACTGCTGCACCTGCACCGACTGCGCCAGCTGCTTGTCGTAGACCAGCGTCTTGTAGAGGCGGCTGGACTTGCCGCCGCCCAGCACGTGCGAGGCGATGTCCAGTTCCGCGTCGCCGGGCTGGAACACGGCGGGCGTGTGCCAGGCCACGTCCAGGCGCGAGAGCTCGATGCGGTCGGTCACCTCGATGCGCTTTTCCTCGGTCAGCCGGGGCTGCGCCACGTGCACCGGCGGCACCGGATCCCCGGCCTTGAGCGGGCCGAAGTACTTCTGCACCAGCCGCTTGGCCTGCGCCGGGTCGAAGTCGCCGGCCAGCACCAGCGTGGCGTTGTTGGGCCGGTAGTAGCTGCGGGCGAAGGCCTTCACGTCCTCCAGCTTGATCGACTGGATGTCCGCATGCGAGCCGATCACGGTGGCGCGGTACGGATGGCCCTCGGGGAACAGCGCCTGGTACAGCGCTTCCTCGACGATGCCGTAGGGCCGGTTCTCGACCGACTGGCGGCGCTCGTTGCGGACCACGTCCTGCTGGTTGGCCAGTGACACCGAATCGACCTCGTCGATCATGTAGCCCAGCATGTCCGACTTCAGCCACAGGCCCAATTCGAGCTGGTTGGACGGCAACGTGAAGAAGTAGTTCGTGCGGTCGAAGTCGGTTGTGCCGTTGGAATCGGTGCCGCCGGCGGCGTCGATGATCTTGTCGGCCTGGCCGCGCGGGATGTGCCGGGTGCCGGCGAACATCAGGTGCTCGAACAGGTGGGCGAAGCCGGTCTGGCCCTTGGCCTCGTTGCGGGGACCCGCATGCACCCACAGGTTGAAGGCCACCAGCGGCAGGCGGTGGTCCTCGACCAGGATCACCTCGAAGCCGTTGGGCAGCTTGACCTTCTCCAGCTTCACGTTGAGCGTGCCGCCGACGGTGGAGACGGCGCTGGTGCCGGCGGCGGCCGCCGGCGCGGCGACGGCCGCGTGAAGGCCGCCGAGCGCGGTCAGGACAGCCAGGGTGATGGCGGCGGGCGCCGCGGGCATGAATCGCATGGTGGGACGCTTCCCTTCAAGGTTGGTGCGGCGCACGCTATCCAAAGCGGGCGGCCCTCACAAGTGCCGGAACTCAGGCAGATCAAGGCGGGGCGAGGGTACCGCGCCCGCGTGGCCGACGGGCGTCAAGACCGCGTCGACGCGGCGTCGATAGGGCGTGGACATGGTGTCGACATGGCGTCGGCATGGCGTCGGCATGGCATGGAAGCCGCACCGATACGGCACCGCTTCGGCACCGAAGCGGCTCCGAGGCCGCCTCACAGCGGGCGCAGCATCCATTGCTGGTGCAGCGGCTGCGGCACCGCCCCCAGCGCCCGCAAGGCCGCGCCGCCGAGGTCGTCCCGCTGCAACTGCGGCACGCGCAGCCGGCGCCGCGGATGCACGGCGGCCAGCGCCTGGACCAGCGCGCGCGCGTCGGCCTCGCGCGGGGCGACCAGGCTGTGGACCATGACGGTCTCGTCGGGCAGGCTGAAGACGACCTGCGCGGTCGCGTCGCCGCCGGGCTCCTCTCCGTCGCCGGACGCCCCGACCTGCCAGGCGTGGTAGTCGACGCCATGGCGCAGCGTCGCCGCGGTCACCTGCAGCGGCAGCTCGGGCAGGCGTTGCTCCGCGGCTTCCAGCCAGGCGAGCGCGACCGGCATCTCCACCGCATGCGGCGCGGTCCGGCCTTCCGGCGGCGCCGTCGCGATCGTGCCGGGCTCGGCGGTGTAGCCGTCCAGCCGATGCCGCACGGTGAAGCCCCGGCCCTCGTAGAGCCGCCGCGCGCGCTCGTTCTGCGCGAAGACCTCCAGCTCCACCGCGCGCAGGCCGGCGGCGGCGGCGCGGGCGATGAGGTCGTCCAGCAGGGCTGGCGCGGCGCCGGTTCCGCGCGCGGCGGGCAGCGCGCCCATCGTGGCCAGGCGCCAGCGCCCGGCCAGCGGCCGTGGCGCGACGAACGCGAAGGCCAGCGCCGCGCCCGCCGGGTCGAGCGCCACGCGCGACAGCGCCAGGTCCACGCCCTGCCGCGCCAGGAACATCGGCCACTGCGCCGGCGGGATCTGGAACGGGCCGATCAGGTAATCGGAGAAGGCCGCGGTGAAGGCGGCATGCAGCGCCTGCGGGGCGATCTCGTCGCCGCGGACGAAGGCGAAACGCGGGGCGGAGGTGCTCGTCGGGTCGGAGGGCGATGCCGTCATGGGGCTCCTAACGATCGGTGGGAACGGCGATGGTGCCGCGCGCGGGCCGCGGCGCCGCTCGTCACGGCGCGCCGGCGCCGTCCAGCCAGGCGGGGATCGCCAGCCACAGCGGCGCGGTGAGCGCGAACAGCAGCGTGCCCACCACGATGGCGCCGGAGGCCTCGGCCTCGAGCGTGCGATAGCGCTGCGCGAACATCATCGCGTTCGATCCGGGCGGCAGCGCCGCCATCATGACGATCACGGCGAGCGGCATGCCCGACAGGCCGAAGCCCCAGTGCGCGATGCCCAGCACCAGCGCCGGCAGCACCAGCAGCTTGAGCACGGCCAGGCCCAGCAGCGAGCGGATCGCGCCGCGCGGCAGGCCGTAGTAGGCCAGCGACATCCCGATCAGCACCAGGCACAGCGGCACCACGGCGCTGCCCAGCATCTGCAGCACCTCGTCCAGCACGGTGGGCAGCGGGATGCCGGTGAGGTGCCAGGCGAAGCCGCACAGCACCGGCAGCACCACCGGGTGGATGACGGTGTTGCGGATCGTCGTGGCGACGGTGCGCCCGAGGCTGGCGCCGCCGGCGCTGTGGCGCGCCAGGTCCATCTCCACCAGCACGGTGGCGACGGTGAGCAGCGTCAGCGCGTGCAGGCTCACGACGGTGATGTGCACGGCCAGGCCGCTTTCGCCGAAGACGCCGGCCACCAGCGGCACGCCGACCTGCAGCGTGTTGCCGAAGCTGGCGGTGATGCTGCGCACCGCCGGGGCGGCGGGGCTGTCGGGATGGCGCTGGCGCTCGTAGAGGTAGACGGCCACCAGCATCAGCACCACCGGCGCGAAGAAGGCGGCGACGGTGAGCCAGGGCAGGGCGGAGAACTCCACCCGCGCGGTGGTGCGGAACATCAGCGCCGGGACGAACAGGTAGAACGCCAGGTTCGAGAGGATGCGGGCGGGATCGTTCTCGCCGCCGGCCTTGCCCAGCCAACGCATGTGTCCGACGAACCAGCCCATCCCCGCGGCGATGAAGATCGCCAGCAGCTTGTAGAACAGGACGGCAGTCATGGCCGGGAAGTATGCCCAAGCGCCCGCGCGCGCCGGGCGCCGCCCGCACAGTGGGCCGGGGCTAACGCAAGGGCCGTGTGGCCGTGAGGCCGGGGACCCGTGTAGCCGTGAGGCCGTGAGGCCGCGGACCGGGGGCGCGGGGGCAAGGGAGCGGGCGAGCGTCGGGGAAGCCGGGGGCTGGGCTACGAGGCCAGCGGCAGCTCGAGCGCGAAGCTGAAGCGGCTGCCCTCGTCCACCGAGGTCTGGACGGTGATCTCCCCGCCCATCAGGCGGACGAGCTGCTGGCTGATCGCCAGGCCCAGGCCGGTGCCGCCGGCGCGGCGCGAGAGGTCCGCCACCTGCTCGAAGGGCTGGAACAGCCGCTCCATCTGCTCGCGCGCCATGCCGATGCCGGTGTCGGAGACGGTGAAGCGCAGCATCAGGCTGCTCGGGCCCTGGGCCACGACGTCCACCGACAGCCCGATCCGGCCGTGGTCGGTGAACTTGACCGCGTTGGACAGCAGGTTCAGCAGCACCTGGCGCAGCCGCTGGCCGTCCGCGCGCACCCGCGTCGGCAGCTGCGCGTCGAGGTGGACGTCGAAGGCCAGGCCCTTCTCGGCGGCGCGCGGCCGCATCGATTCGCTGCAGATCTCGAGCAGCGCCCGCAGGTCCAGCGGGCTGAGCTGCAGGGTCAGCTTGCCGGCCTCGATGCTGGCGACGTCCAGCAGGTCGGTGATCAGCACCAGCAGGTGCTCGCCGGACTCGCGCATCAGGCGGATGCGTTGCTGCTGCGCCTCGCTGAGCGAGGCATCCATCTGCAGCAGCTGCGCGAAGCCGAGGATGGCGTTGAGCGGCGTGCGGAACTCGTGGCTCATCGTCGCCAGGAAGCGGCTCTTGGCCTGGTTCGCCGCCTCGGCGCGCTGCTTGGCCTGGGACAGCTCGACGGTGCGTTCGGTGACCAGTTCCTCGAGGTGGTCGCGATGCTGGGTGAGTTCCTGCTCCGCCAGCCGGCGCAGCGTGATGTCGCTGACCAGGCCCTCGATGCGCGGCGCGCCGTCGAGCACCAGGTGCAGGCTGAGCTCGACCCACAGGTCGCGTCCGTCGCGGGTGGTCACCAGCAGCGGCACCTGCTGCAGCAGCCGGTGGCGCTCCAGCGCGAGGGCCAGGCGCCGGTACTCGTCGCGCTCGATGCGCACCACGCGCCGCAGCGTGACGCCCTGCGCGTCCTCGGGCCGGCCCAGTCCCAGCATGTGGGCCAGCGCCTTGTTGACGCGCAGCAGCCGCCCATGGCCGTCGGCCTGGAAGATGCCTTCGGCCGCGTTCTCGAACAGGCTGCGGTAGCGCTGCTCGCTGCTGCGCAGGCCCTCGGCGAAGTCGCGCAGCTTGGCGCTCATCGCGTTGAGCTGGTCGGTCAGGTCGCCGATCTCGTCGGCATGCTCGGGCTGGATGTGGGCGCCGAGCTCGCCGCTGGCCACCCGCTGCGCCAGGCCGCGCAGGCGCGAGACCGGCCGCTCCACCAGGCGGCGCACCAGCACGTAGCTGGTCAGCGCGATCGCCGCCAGCACCGTGGCCAGCAGGCTGGCCACCAGCCGGCGCGTCTCACCCAGCGTCTGGTCGATGTAGCTGCGGGTGTAGACCAGCGTCGCGCGGCCGAGCGCCCCGGCCGCGCCCTGGGCGCCGGCGCGATGGCTGAGCTCGAATTCCAGCGTCAGCGGCCGCACCGGCGGCGTCTCGCGGGCGCGCTGCAGGGTTTCCAGGCCGGGCGCGGCCAGGGTGATGGACTGGACCTCGGGATCGGCCATCACCGCGTCCAGCAGCTCGGACAGCGCCGCGCTGTCCAGGTTCCAGACCGGCTCGGCGAAGCCGCGCGCCACCAGCTGCGCCATGCGCTGCTGGCGCTCGGTCAGCGCCTCGTTGAGTTCGTGCTCGTGGCGGTCGACCCAGTACAGACCGATCAAGCCCACCAGCACCGTCGCGCTCAGGCTCAGCGCGGCCACCAGCCGCGTCTGGATGCTCAGCGTCGATCGGCCCATGACCGCATGCCCTCTCCTGACTCGCACGTTGTTTGCGGCCGAGTGTCGCGCAAATGCGCGAGCGCGCCCGGCACGCAGGCACGAACCGGCCCCCAGGATTTCACGGGTTGCGATTTGAGGGCGCGCGAAAGGGGCGCCGCGGGCACTCGCGGCGCCTGGGCTGCGGCCGCCGCCGCGGATGCCACGGACGCCGCTAGGGCGCCGGCTCGAACTGCGGCGCGAGCTGCGCGGCGCTCCAGCGCCAGGGCAGCGCGCCCGGCCGGCGCAGGCCGGCGGTGACCCGCAGGCGCAGCCCGCGCGCGTCGTCCCGCCAGACGATCTCCGCATCCGCCGCCAGGTGGAGCAGCTCGCCGCCGGCGTAGTCCGGCACCAGCAGGCCGGCGCGCGGATGGCGCAGCAGGTTGCCCAGCGTCATGAAGAAGCGGTTGCCGGGGAAGTCGGGGATCAGCAGCTCGACGCCGCCATCCAGCCGCCGCTGCACCGCGACGAAGCCCGGCGGACCGCCGCGGTGCGACACGTCCACGCCCTCGGCGCGACCGTCGCCGGGCACAGGCGCCGAGGCGCTGGCGATGAAGAGGGTGTCGGCGGCCTCGATCAAGGCCAGCGCGCCGGCATCGAGCGCCGCGCCCAGCGGCTGCGCCAGCGCCGGCGGCGTGTCGTCCCAGCGCAGCGGGTCGCGCGCCTGGATGTACTTCGGGCAGTTGCCGAAGCTCTGCACGACGGCCACCTCGAGCCCGCCTTCCGACATCGCCGCGAGCCGGCCGTTCATCCGGTTGCGACGCCGGGTGTGCGGCTCCAGGCCCAGCAGGCCGACCGGCGCGCCCGGACCGCGCGCGCGCAGCGCGGCCAGCGCCGGGTCCTGTCCGTCGAGCGCCGTCGTGATCGTCATCGTCCGCGCGTCGGATGTCGCGACGAAACCCGGCGGGCCGGCCAGCATCGTCGCCCAGGGCTGCCCCGCGGCGTCGAGCGCGCCCAGCAGCATCGTCGGCAGCTTGCCGAAGAGCTCGCGATGCTGGTCCGGCATGTGGTCCCGGATCACCTGCGGGCCGATCTCGGCCATGCGCTCGCGCATGCCGACGCGCGCCTGCAGCGTCTGCTCGCCGGGGTGCCAGGACTTGTCCATGGGGAGCCTCCGGCGTCGTTCAGAGCTGGTTGGTGAGGGGGACGAAGCCGGGCAGCGCCTCGATGCGCGCGAGCCAGGCGCGCAGGCGCGGGTAGTCGCTCAGCGACACGCCGCCGATCGGCGCCTGCGAGGTGTAGCCGTAGAACGCGAGGTCGGCCAGCATCGGTCGGTCGGCCACGAGGAAGGCGGCGCGGGCGAGCCGGTCCTCGATGAGCGCGAAGAGCCGGTGCCCCAGCGCCAGCGAGGCCGGATCCACCGGCTGGCCGGTCAGCGCGCGGTAGCGCGGCGAGGCCGCGCCCGGACCGAGCAGGCTCACCGACAGGCTGAACCAGCGCTGCTGCCAGGCGGCCTCGACCGCGTCGCGGGGCAGCCAGCCGGCCTCCGGCGCGTAGCGGGTCGCGAGGTAGACCAGGATCGCGTTGCTCTCGGGCAGCACGAGCTCGCCGTCCTCCAGCACCGGCACCTGCGCCAGCGCGTTCAGCGCGAGGAAGGCCGGCTGGAGCTGGTCGCCGCGGCGCAGGTCGAGGTCGACCACCTCGTAAGGCAGGCCCAGCAGCGACAGCAGCAGCTCGACGCGGTGGCAATGGCCCGACGCGGCCAGACGGTGCAGGCGCAGCGGGGCGGCCGGGGCGCTCGCGGCGCCGGCGGTCGTGGCCATGGGTGTCGAAGCCCGAGAGCTTGCGGCGGGGGGAGAGGCGTTCATCGAGCGAGGCTCCATCGTGGATCAGCAAGGCCTCTACCGTATCCATTGCGGCGCGTGACCGGAATGGCCGGAGGAGATCATTGAGAATTGCAGCTGTCGAAATAATGAACGCCGTTCTGCCCGGACGGCGAATCGCCATGGACCACCTGGAACGCCTGCGCTGCTTCGTCGCCGTCGCCGACACGCAGAGCTTCGCCGGCGCAGCGCGCCGGCTGGGCTGCTCGGCGCCGGCGGCCACCCGCGCGATCGCGGCGCTGGAGCAGCGCCTGGGCGCGCAGCTGTTCCAGCGCAGCACGCGCTCGGTGCGGCTGACCGAGGCCGGCGAGCGCTTCCTGGTCGACTGCCGCCGCATCCTGGGCGACCTCGACGCGTCGGAAGCCGCCGTCGCCGGCGCGCAGGCCGAGCCGGCCGGGCTGCTGGCGCTGACCGCGCCGTCGATGTTCGGGCGCCTGCATGTCGCGCCGCTGGCGGCCGAGTTCCTCCAGCAGTACCCGCGGATGCGGATGAAGCTGCTGCTGGTCGACCGCGTCGTGTCCTTGCTGGACGAGGCCCAGGACCTGGCGGTGCGGATCGCCCACCTGCCGGACTCGGGGCTGACGGCGGTGCCGGTGGGCGCGATGCGGCGGGTGATCGTGGCGTCGCCGGACTACCTCGCCCGGGCCGGCGAGCCGCGGTCGCCGCGCGAGCTGGTGGGGCATCGCATCGTGGCCGGCTACTTCGACGGCCAGGGCATGACGCCCTGGCGCTTCCGCGAGGGATCGCAGGCGTTGACCCCGACGCTGATGGTCAACGACAGCGCGGCCGGCATCGCAGCGGCCGAGGCTGGCGTGGGGCTGGCGCGCTGCCAGGTCTACCAGGCGGCGGAGGCGGTGCGGGCGGGGCGGCTGCACATCGTGCTGGCGGACCATGAGATCCCCGCCGCGCCGGTGCACCTGGTGCACGCCGCCGGCCGGCGCGTGCCGGCGCCGCTGCGGCTGCTGATCGACCACATGGCCGCGCGGCTGCGCGACCAGCCGGTGCTGGCCGGCGAAGCTTTCCTGCGCTGAGGCGCCGCGGGGGCGCCTCCAACCATCAGCCCTTCGCGGTCGCCTTCTTGGCGGCGACCTTCTTGGCGGCCGGCTTGGCGCCGGTCTTGGCGGCGCGCGGCTCGAACTCGAACACCACCTTGCCTTCCTTCTTGTCGTAGCTCAGGAAGGCCTTGAACTTGCGGCGCGTCTTGTTGGAGACGAAGTTCTCCAGCAGGTCCGTCTTGCCGGTGGCCAGCAGCTTGGTGACCTGCTCCGGCTCGACCGGCTGCTGCAGGATGATCTTGCCGCTCTTGAAGTCGCAGGTGACCTTGTCGCCGACCGCGTGCTCGCAGACGTAGTTGCTGCCGAAGTCGAAGACGCGGCCGCCGCACTTGGGGCAATGGCCCAGCGAGGTCTGCCCGCTGAAGTCCACCGGCTCGCCGTTCTCCTCGGCCTTCTTCGCGTCCTCGCCGAAGTCGAACTCCAGCTTCCAGTTGTCGATCTCGGCGTCGAAGACCAGCGCCAGCTCGGCCGTGAAGGGCCAGCCCGCCTTGGAGCGGAAGCCCTCCAGCGGTCCGACCTTCTTGTCGCGCAGGAAGGCCTCGACCTCGTGCAGCTCGAAGCTGCGGCCGCCCGGGATCTTCGGAATCGAGAAGCCGCAGCCCTCGCCGTCACCGCTCCGGCCGGTGCAGGTGAAGCGGCGGTAGTTCTCCTTGACCACGCCGCCGCACTTCGGGCACGGGGTCTTCAGCGTCGCGTAGTCGCCGGGGATGGTGTCGCGGTCGTACTCCTTGGCCTTGCGCACGACCTTCTCGGTCATCGCGGCGATCTCGGCCATGAAGGCCTCGCGCTTGAGCCGCCCCTTCTCCATCTCGGACAGCTGGAACTCCCAGTTGCCGGTCAGCTCCGGCTTGGTCAGTTCCTCCACGCCCAGCCCGCGCAGCAGCGTCATCAGCTGGAAGGCCTTGGCGGTGGGAATCAGCTCGCGGCCCTCGCGCAGCATGTACTTCTCGGCCAGCAGGCCTTCGATGATCGCGGCGCGCGTGGCCGGCGTGCCCAGGCCCTTCTCGGCCATGGCCTCGCGCAGCTCGTCGTCGTCGACCAGCTTGCCCGCGCCTTCCATCGCCGACAGCAGCGTCGCTTCCGTGTAGCGCGCCGGCGGCTTGGTCACCAGCGCCTTGACCTCGGTGTCCTCGGTGCGCACCACCTCGCCGGTCTTCACCGGCACCAGCATCGCGCCGCTGGTGCCCGGCTCGGCGTTCTCGTCGGTGGCTTCCTTGCCGTAGACCGCCTGCCAGCCCGGCTTGACCAGCACCTTGCCGTTGGTCTGGAAGGCATAGGACTTGGCCGCCGTCTTCACCGTCGAGATGCGGGTCGTGACCTGGAACTCGGCCGGCGGGAAGAACACCGCCAGGAAGCGCTTGACGACCATGTCGTAGAGCTTGGCCTCGGCTTCGGTCAGGCTGCGCGGGGGCTGCAGCGTCGGGATGATGGCGAAGTGGTCCGACACCTTGGCGTTGTCGAAGACCTTCTTCGTCGGCTTGATGTAGCCCTTGTCCAGCGCCGTGCGCGCGTGCGGCGCGAGCGCCTGCAGCGGGCCGGGCAGGTCCTCGCTGGCGATCATCTCGGCGGTCTGCTTCGCCACGCCCAGGTAGTCCTCCGGCAGGTAGCGCGAGTCCGTCCGCGGATAGGTCAGCACCTTGTGCTTCTCATACAGCGCCTGCGCCAGGCCCAGCGTCGTCTTGGCCGAGAAGCCGAAGCGCGAGTTGGCCTCGCGCTGCAGCGTGGTCAGGTCGTACAGGCCGGGGCTGGCGGTGGTGCTGGGCTTGGACTCCTCGGTCACCGTGGCGGGCTGGCCCTTGGCGGCGGCCGCGATGGCATCGGCCTCGGCCTGCGTCCAGACGCGGTCGGCGCGCTGCTCGGGGTCCTCGGCGTTCTTCTTGAACGCGGGGTCGAACCACTTGCCCTCGTACTGGCCGGCCTCGGCGTCGAACGTGCCGCGGATCTCCCAGTAATCGCGGTAGACGTGCTTGCGGATCTTCTCCTCGCGCTCCACGACGATGGACAGCGTCGGCGTCTGCACGCGGCCCACGGTGGTCAGGAAGAAGCCGCCATCGCGCGAGTTGAACGCCGTCATCGCGCGCGTGCCGTTGATGCCCACCAGCCAGTCGGCCTCGGAGCGGCAGCGCGCGGCGTCGGCCAGCGGCAGCATCTGCTGGTCGGTGCGCAGGCGCTCGAAGCCCTCGCGGATCGCTTGCGGCGTCATCGACTGCAGCCACAGCCGGCTCACCGGCTTGGCCACCTGCGCCTTGGCGGTGCCGGCGTACTGGACGATCAGGCGGAAGATCAGCTCCCCTTCGCGTCCCGCGTCACAGGCGTTGATCAGCGAGGTCACG
Organism: Roseateles sp. 22389; assembly: GCF_052044995.1. Classification (NCBI taxonomy): domain Bacteria; kingdom Pseudomonadati; phylum Pseudomonadota; class Betaproteobacteria; order Burkholderiales; family Sphaerotilaceae; genus Roseateles; species Roseateles sp. 22389. Next base: position 36,002 of record NZ_JBQEOF010000009.1, on the reverse strand, counting down.
TCCTTGCGCTTGATCAGCTTGACCAGCGCGTTGAGCCGGCCCTTGCTCTTGTCGATCGGGTTCAGGTCGAAGTGGGGAGGGATCACCGGCAGGTGGGCGAAGCTCCACTTGCCGCGCTTGACGTCGAATTCCTCCGGCGCCTTGATCTCCACCAGGTGGCCGACGGCCGAGCTGACGACGTACTCGTCGTTCTCGAAATACTCGTCGTGCTTCTCGAACTTGCCCGACAGCGGGGTCAGCGCCTTGACGATGTCCTGCGCCACCGACGGCTTCTCCGCGATCACCAATGCCTTGCTCATGCGCTTGTTTCTTTCGTCTTCGTTCAGGCGTCCGAAATCCTCGTGAACGCCTGCCTACAATCCGGCCTCGCGCGCGCCCACGCACCTACGTACGTGTGTGCACGCGCGCGCACCCATGAATTCAATGTACCGGACTCGCTCCATGCCGCAACAGCGTCCCGATTCGCAGCTCCCGCCCACCGCTCCGGAGACCGGCGCCGCCGCCGTCCCGGCCGACAAGGCCAGCAAGTTCAAGAAGGCCAGGAAGGCGGAGAAGGCCGGCAAGGGGAAGAAGGCGGACAAGGCAGAAAAGGCCGAGAAGGCTGACAAGGCGGACAAGTCCGGGAAGGCCGGCAAGCCGGGCAAGCGCAGCGCCCGGATCGAGGTCCGGGCGTCCGGCGTGCATGGCCGCGGCGTCTACGCGGTCGAGCCGCTGAAGGCGGGCGAGAAGCTCATCGAATACAAGGGCGAGCGCATCGACTGGGACGAGGCGCTGCGCCGCCATCCCCACGATCCGTCGCAGCCGGACCATACCTTCTACTTCCACCTCGAGACCGGTGGGGTCATCGACGCCGCCGTCGACGGCAACCGCGCGCGCTGGATCAACCACGCCTGCACCCCCAACTGCGAAGCGCGGGAGAAGAAGGGCCGGGTGTTCATCCACGCGTTGACGGACATCTACCCGGGCGAGGAGCTGTTCTACGACTATGGGCTGGTGATCGAGGAACGCTATACGCCCAAGCTGAAGAAGCGTTTCGAGTGCCGCTGCGGCACGCCGGGCTGCCGCGGCACGATGCTCGCGCCCAAGGGGCGCTGAGGGCGGATCGGTCCCCCGGCCGGGAAGGCGTCGAGCGGGCGCCGAACGGGTGGCGGGGGGACCCTGTCAGGTCCTACAGCCACCGATTCGTGGTGCCGCTCCCCCGGAAGGGGGGCGTCTCCCTCTAGACTCCGCCCATCCACGACCACCGGACCGACCGGCCCGGGAAGACCAAGACGGGAATCGCAGGATCACATTCGCGGCGATGCAAGAACATCAGAACTGGGGCGCCGAAGCCCTTTGGCAAGACCTGGAGCCGCTGCTGCCGGGGCTCAGCATCGAGGTGCTGGCGCGGGTCGAATCGACCAACGCCACCCTGGTCGAGCGCGTGCGGCGCGATGAAGGCGCCGCGGCCAGCGGTGGCGGTGGTGGCGGCCGGGCGGGCGATCGTCCCTACGGACGCCGCCAGCACGACCTGCATCCCTGCCTGCTGATCGCCGAGCACCAGACCCATGGCCGCGGTCGCCAGGGCCGCAGCTGGCACAGCACGGCCGGCGCGTCGCTGACCTTCTCGCTGTCGCTGCCGCTGGAGATCGCGGACTGGTCGGGTTTGTCCCTGGTGGTCGGCGCGGCCATCGCCGAGGCGCTCGATCCCGACAGCCGCCGGCTCGGCCTGAAGTGGCCCAACGACCTGTGGCTGGACGAGCGCAAGCTCGGCGGCATCCTGATCGAGACCGTGCCCGCCGGGTCGTCGCGCATGGCGGTGATCGGCGTGGGGCTGAATGTGTCGGACCGCGCCAAGGTGGCCGAGTCGCAGCTCAACACCGGCTTCGCCTGCCTGCAGGAACTGCTGCCCGACATCACCCCGCCGCAGGCGCTGGCGCGGCTGGCGCCGGTGCTGGTGAAGGCGCTGGCCGCCTTCCCGCGCGAGGGCTTCGGCGCCTGGCGCGAGCGCTTCGCGGCGCGCGACCTGCTGCAGGGCAAGGCGATCACCGCCGGGGCGCTCGAAGGCACCGGGGCCGGCGTGAACGAACGCGGCGAACTGCTGATCGACACCGCCCAGGGCCGCCAGACGGTCAGCGGCGGCGAGGTGAGCGTGCGGCTCGGCGGCGCGTCCGCCGGCGCGCAGGGGTAAGCCGCGATGCTGCGCGCCGCGGTCGTCCTGCTGTTCGTCGCCAATGTGCTGGTGTTCGCGTGGAACAAGGGCTGGGTCGGGGGGGCGGCCGCCACCGCGCCGCGGCTGGAGCAGCAGGTCAATCCGCAGCGCCTGTCGCTGCTCAACCAGCAGGCGGTGACGCAGCTGGCCACGCGCAGCTGTGTCGAGCTCGGACCGCTGATCGGCGACGAGCTGCTCAAGCGCGCGAATGCGACGCTGGCCTCGGCTGGCGTGCCTGGCGCCGCGATCGAGTCGCGCGTGGTCGACACCGGCGGCGTGTGGGCGCTGGCCACGATCAAGATGCCCAGCAAGGACTTCCGCGAGCGCAAGGAAGAGACCTACCGCAATGCCCGGATCGCCTTCGAGCCGCTGCAGGGCTTCCCCGACGAGCAGCCGACGCTGGTGCTGAGCAAGCACGACAGCGAGGCGGCGGCGCAGGCGGCGCTCGACGCGATGACCCGTCGCAACTACAAGGGCCTGCGCGTGCTGCGACTGCAGGAGCCGCTGCGGCAGACGACGCTGCGCCTGGCGCGCCTGGATGGCGTGCAGATCGGCAAGCTGAACGCGCTGTCCAACCCGCCCTGGGGCGAGAAGCGCAAGGACTGCGCCGCCGAGGCGCCGACGGCGGCCTCCGAAGCCAGCGCCGCCAACGGCGCGGGATCAGGCGCGAGCGCCACCAACGGAGCCGGCTCGGGCGCCACTGCGCGTTGAGGCCCTCAGGACCTTTCGGGCTTTTAGGGCGTTGAGGGCCCTTTGACGCCAGCCCTCGGCCAGCGCAGCGCCACGATCGCCAGCACCAGCGCGGCCAGCCAGAAGGCGCTCATCGCGCCACCACCACCACCGCCCGACGAGGGTTCCGTAGGAGTGTCGGGCGTCGTCGGTGTCGTCGGTGTCGTGGGTGTCGTCGGCGTAGTCGGGGTGGTGGGCGTATTGGTCGTCGGCGCAACCGCAGCCACCGCCGCATTCGCGTCCAGCATGCCGGCGCCGCAGGTGCTGGTCGTGCAGTTGCACTCGAGCTGCGGCTGCGCGCTGTTGCCGGCCACGCATTGCGCGACGCCGCTCGCCGTCGGGAACGCGCGGGCCGAGCTCTGCAGCGCCGCCTTGATCTGCGCCGGCGTCAGCGCCGGATTGCTCGACAGCATCAGCGCGATGGTCGCGCTGACCAGTGGCGTCGAGAAGCTGGTGCCCGTGCCGCTGTAGTTGAACGCGCCGCTGCCCGCCACCGGGGTCGTCGTGCCGGCGTTGCTGGTCGACAGGATGGGATACAGGCAGGTGCTGCCGGCGGTGGTATTGACGCAGTTGCCGCCAGGCGCGCTGATCGTCACCTGCGGGCCGAGGTTGGAGAACCCGACCTTGGTGCCCACATGCCGCAGGCCGGCCACCGCGATGACGTTGTTGCAGTTGGCCGGCGTGCCGACGGCGATGCCGCCTTCCTTGGTCGGGTCGTCGTTCTCGACGCCGTTGCCCGCCGCCACCACGACCGTCGCGCCCGCGTTGTAGGCGGCGTTGATCGCGTCCTGGTAGGTCGAGCCACAGCTGCCGTCGCCGCCCAGGCTGAGGTTGATCACCTTGGCCTTGTTGGGATTCGTCGGCAGGCCCGGCACGTCCACGCCGGCCGCCCACCGCATGCCCGCGGCGATGTCGGAGGCCCAGCCGCCGCACTTGCCCAGCACCCGCACCGGCAGGATCTTCGCGTTGTAGGCCAGGCCGGCCATGCCCTGGCCGTTGTTGGTGAGCGCCGCGATCAGGCCCGATACCCGCGTGCCGTGCCAGGAACTGTTGCCGATGTCGTCGGACGTGCAGGTGCTGCCCAGCGCGCCCGAGTCGATGTCGGCCTGGCTGACCCAGTCGCCGGGATCGCTCGCATCGCTGTCGGCGCCGTTGCCGTCGTTGGCGGCGGCGATCTGGGTGGAGGTCGCCGTGCCGCCCTGGTTGTAGCCCACCAGGTCGTAGCCGCCGACGAACTGGCCGCTCAGGTCGGGATGATCGAAGCGCACGCCGGTGTCCAGCACCGCGACGACGACGCCGGTGCCGGTCGCCCGGTCCCAGGCCGCCGGCGCGTTGATCGACGAGACCACCGTCGCGTCCGGCGTCTTCAGGTACCACTGGCCGACGGTGACGCCCGCCGAGGCGGCGGTGGCGTACAGCGGATCGTTGGGCACCGAGAAATGCCGCCACCAGCGGTCGACCTCGACCGACTCGACCTCGGTGTCCTGGGCCAGCCGGCGCGCCAGCTCGGCCGAGCTCATGCCGCTGGCGGTGTAGACGTGGGTGCGGCTGTCCAGACTGATGCGGGCATGCAGGGACGCCGCATGGCGCAGACCCAGCGTCGTGCCGCGGACCTGGGCGATGTCGCGGGCCTCGGAGGCCGTCACCCGCATCGCCAGCGGGCGCGCTTTCACCGCGTCGGCCTGGGCCTTGAAGCGCACGATCACCCGGGCGAAATCGGGCTGCTGGTCGGGGCGGACCGACGTCCCGGTCACCGCGCTGGCGCCACCAGCTCCGAACAACCCGAACACGGCCACGGCAGCGGCCAGGCGCTTGGGCAAAGACAGCACGGACATGCGACGGCTCCACAAAACTGGGCTAACCAGTTTAGGGTGGCCATCACCGAGAAATCACTAATCCCCTGACACATTTGCAGTAGAGCAATAGCGATGAGGGATTTCTCACACCGATCGACTCGGCGCCCTGCGGCGGTTGTGACGGGCCGTATCCGGGACGCCAACGGTACGCGCACAAATGAAAAGCCCCGCCGGGGCGGGGCTTCGGGGAAAGGGGCCAGGTCGCTTACTTGGCGACGACCTTGACCATCTCCAGCACCTTGTTCGAGTAGCCCCACTCGTTGTCGTACCAGGACACCAGCTTGACGAAGGTGCCGTCCAGGGCGATGCCGGCTTCGGCGTCGAAGATCGAGGTGCGCGGGTCGCCGCGGAAGTCGGTGGCGACCACCTTGTCCTCGGTGTAGCCCAGTACGCCCTTCAGGGCGCCTTCGCTCTGGGCCTTCATCTCGGCGCAGATCTCCTTGTAGGAGGCCTCGTTGTTGAGCTCGACGGTCAGGTCGACGACCGAGACGTCGGAGGTCGGCACGCGGAAGGACATGCCGGTCAGCTTCTTGTTGAGCTCGGGGATCACCACGCCCACGGCCTTGGCGGCGCCGGTGGAGCTGGGGATGATGTTCTCGAGGATGCCGCGGCCGCCGCGCCAGTCCTTGTTGGACGGGCCGTCGACGGTCTTCTGCGTGGCGGTGGTGGCGTGCACGGTGGTCATCAGGCCGCGCTTGATGCCCCACTTGTCGTTCAGCACCTTGGCCAGCGGGGCCAGGCAGTTGGTGGTGCAGCTGGCGTTGGAGATGATGGCCTGGCCGGCGTAGGTCGTGTGGTTGACGCCGTAGACGAACATCGGCGTGTCGTCCTTGGACGGGGCCGACATGATGACCTTCTTGGCGCCGGCGGCCAGGTGCTTCTCGCCGGTTTCCTTGGTCAGGAACAGGCCGGTGGCCTCGACGACGATGTCGGCACCGACCTCGTTCCACTTCAGCTCGGCGGGATCCTTGACCTGGGTCAGGCGGATGCGCTGGCCGTTGACGATCAGGGTGTTGCCGTCGACCGCCACATCGCCGTCGAAGCGGCCGTGCACGCTGTCGTACTTCAGCATGTAGGCCAGGTAGTCCGGCTCCAGCAGGTCGTTGATGCCGACGATCTGGATGTCCTTGAAGTTCGCCACGGCGGCGCGGAACACCATGCGGCCGATGCGACCGAAGCCGTTGATACCGATCTTGATGGTCATGAGGAAAGTCTCCTGCGAGTGAAATGAATCGATGACGTCATGGGCGCGTCGCCCAGCCAGTGGACGTCGTGCCGCGGAGGTGTTCGGTCGGTGCATCCGCGAGGCCCGGCACGAGGGCCGGGCGCGGGCGCCGGAAACGCACGATTTGAACAGATCGGCGCGCCCGCTCGTTTCGAACGGGTTACCGGGTTTCACCGCGCGGAACCGCGCGGTTACATCACGGCGCCAGGGGCGCGGCGGCGGCCGTCGTGGCCGGCTGCAGGCGCAGCGTGCCGCAGGCGACCTTGATCTTGACCATGCGGCCCAGCAGGTGCTCGAAGCGATCCGGCGTCAGGTCCATCTCCAGGCCGGCCAGCCAGGCCAGGAACTCGGCGCGGTTGGGGTCGCGTTCGGTACCGATCTCGCCGACGCGGTTGGCCAGCGCCGGCTTGCCCAGCGTCCAGGCGACGGTGAGCGGGCAGTTCATCGTGTCGAAGTCGAACTCAGCCTGTTGCTGGCGGATGCCCTTGATGTTGGACAGGAACTCGCCCAGCGTGACCTCGTCCTTGAAGCTGGCGCGGCCGGCGTCGTGCTTGCGGTAGATGAAGTGCTGGACGAAGCTCATCGGCCGGTCCTCGGCCGAGAGGCAGGGCAGGCGGTAGCTGCGGGCGCGGTCGAGGATCGCGTCCTGCGTGTTGCCGCTGGTGGAGGCGTACAGGGCCTGGACCTCGGGCGGCTGGTCCGGGGCGGTGAAGGTCATGCGGACCATCACGTTGCCGACGGTCTTCTGGTCGAAGCGCGAGGCATTGACCTGCAGCTGGTCGTCGGGCGTGCGCAGGCAGGCGCGCATGGCGCGGGCGCGGTCGGTGTCCTGGAGCTCGACCGGCTGGGACCAGCGCACCGGCACCGGCTCCCGCAGGCGGAAGACGAAGGTTTGCACCGCGCGCACCGTGCCGCGGGCGGCGGCCTGGCAGGGCAGGCGGTAGGCGGCGACGCGCTCGCGCACCGCGTTGACGAAGCGCTCATCGGCGAAGCGCGCGAGGACCTCGACCTCCGGCGGCCGGTCCGGCGCCGTGAACGCCAGGCCGACGCGCACGGTGCCGTCCAACTGCAGGCGGCGCGCCTCGGCGGGGTACTCGAGTGGGGCCTCGGGCTGCTGCAGGCAGCGCAGCGGGCTGGTGGCCGGGTCGACGGGAAGCGGCGAGATGTCGTTCTGCTGGGCCGACGCCGGGCCGTGCGCGATCAAGGCGGCGAGCAGGCCGAGCAGGGCCGTGGCGGCCAGACGAGGTCGAGTCATGGGAGTCCTCCGTGTTGTCCTGTCCCTGGGCCCGCGCGCCGGCTCGTGGGGCGGGTCGCTGGCGGGCGCGGGCAGTCTAGGCGCGGCCGCGTGAAGCGGCCGTCAGGAAACAGGGGACTCGGCGGCCTCCGATGGGCGGAAACGACAAAGGGGTGCCAGAGGCACCCCTTCGAGGGAGACGACTGGGGCCCACTTGGGCCCGGGGCGCCGATCAGCCCTTCAGCCGGGCCTTGCCGAGCACCACCTTGACGGTGTCGGCGACGTTCTCCGGCGTGAAGCCGAAGTGCTTGAACAGCACGTTGGCCGGGGCCGATTCGCCGTAGGTGTCCAGGCCGACCACGGCCGAGACGCCGTACTTCCACCACAGGTCGGTCACGCCAGCCTCGATGGCCACGCGCGGCAGGCCGTCCGGCAGCACGCTCTGCTTGTACTTGGCGTCCTGGCGGTCGAACAGGCTGGTGCAAGGCATCGAAACCACGCGCACCGGAATGCCGGCCACGGCCAGCTGCTGCTGCGCCGCGATGGCCAGCTGCACTTCCGAGCCGGTGGCGATCAGCACCGCCTGCGCCTTCTTCTTCAGGCCGATGTCGGCCGGTTCGCTCAGCACGTAGCCGCCGCTGGTGATGGCGTCGACGGCCTCGCCCGACTTCTTCAGGTAGACCAGGTTCTGGCGGCTCAGCGCCAGCGCGCTCGGGCGCTGGGCGTTGGCCAGGGCCATGGTCCAGGCGACGGCCGTTTCCGCTGTGTCGGCCGGACGCCAGACGTCCAGGCCGGGGATCAGGCGCAGGCTGGACACGTGCTCGACCGACTGGTGCGTCGGGCCGTCCTCGCCCAGGCCGATGGAGTCGTGCGTGAAGACGTGGATCACGCGCAGCTTCATCAGCGCGGCCATGCGGATGGCGTTGCGGCTGTAGTCGCTGAAGGTCAGGAAGGTGCCGCCGTAGGGAATGAAGCCGCCATGCAGCGCGACGCCGTTCATGATCGCGGCCATGCCGAACTCGCGCACGCCGTAGTTGATGTGGCGGCCGCCGTTGGAGCTGCCGTCGGCTTCCAGGCGGAAGGCGGGCGTGCTCTTGGTGTTGGTCAGGTTGGAGCCGGTCAGGTCGGCCGAGCCGCCCAGCAGCTCGGGCAGCGCGGCGGTGAAGGCTTCCAGCGCCAGCTGGCTGGCCTTGCGGGAGGCGACGGTCTCGGCCTTGTCGTGCGCGCCGATGACGGCCTGCGCCGCGACGTCGGCGAAGTTGGGCGGCAGCACGCCGGCGATGCGGCGCGAGAACTCGGCGGCCAGTTCGGGGAAGGCGGTGGCATAGGCCTCGAACTTGTCGTCCCAGGCGGTTTCCACCGCGGTGCCGGCGGCCTTGGCGTCCCAGTCGGCGTAGACCTCGGCGGGCAGCACGAAGGGCTCGTGCGACCAGCCCAGCGCCTCGCGGGTCAGCTTGATTTCCTCGGCGCCGAGCGGCTCGCCGTGGGCCTTGGAGGTGTTGGCCCGGTTCGGGCTGCCCTTGCCGATGTGGGTCTTGGCGATGATCAGCGAAGGCTTGTCCTTGCTGGTCTTGGCCAGCGCGATGGCGGCGTCGACCGCGTCGACATCGTGGCCGTCGACGGGACCGACGACGTTCCAGCCATAGGCCTCGAAGCGCTTGGCGGTGTCGTCGCCGAACCAGGGGCCGACCTGGCCGTCGATGGAGATGCCGTTGTCGTCGTAGATCGCGATCAGCTTGTTCAGCTTCCACGAGCCGGCCAGCGAGCAGGCTTCATGGCTGATGCCTTCCATCAGGCAGCCGTCGCCCAGGAACGCGTAGGTGTGGTGGTCGACGATGGCGTGGCCGTCGCGGTTGAATTCCTTGGCCAGCTGCTTTTCCGCGAGCGCCAGGCCGACGGCGTTGGTGATGCCCTGGCCGAGGGGGCCGGTGGTGGTCTCCACCCCCGGGGTGATGCCCACTTCCGGGTGGCCCGGCGTCTTGGAGTGCATCTGGCGGAAAGCCTTGAGTTCCGCGATCGGCAGGTCGTAGCCGGTCAGGTGCAGCAGCGCGTAGATCAGCATCGAGCCGTGGCCGTTGGACAGCACGAAGCGGTCGCGGTCCGGCCACAGCGGGTTGGCCGGGTTGTGGCGCAGGTGGCGCTTCCACAGCGCGACAGCGATCTCGGCCATGCCCATCGGGGCGCCCGGGTGACCGGAATTGGCCTGCTGGACAGCGTCCATCGCCAGGGCACGGATGGCATTGGCCATCTGGGTGGTGTTCGGGGAGACGGCAGCTGCGGCAGAGTCGGCCATGGTGATCTGGGGCGGGAGTGGGCAAACCCCGCATTCTAGTGACCCGCCGCGAAGCCGCTTTGGGCGCTCCGCGTTGTTGCAAATCCTCGCCATAGCCAGGCTATGGCTCCGGTTCGCGCCTAGCGGAGCATCCCAAAGCGACTCCGCGGCGGGTCACTAGAGGGGAGCGCTCTAAACTGTCGGGCTAATTTTTCTGGTGAATCGATGCGAGCCATGATCCTCGCGGCCGGGCGCGGCGAGCGCATGCGGCCGTTGACCGACCACACACCCAAGCCGCTGCTGAAAGTGCGCGGCAAGCCGCTGATCGAATGGCACATCGAGGCCTTCGCTCGCGCCGGCATCCGCGACGTCGTCATCAACACCGCCTGGCTGCATGAGCAGTTCGAGGCGACGCTCGGCAACGGCGGGCGCTGGGGCCTGCGGCTGCATTACAGCCACGAAGGCGCGCGCTACGGCCGCGCACTCGAGACTGGCGGCGGCATCGCGACGGCACTGGACCTGCTGTGCGCCGACGGCGACGAGGCCTTCTGGGCAGTCTCGGCCGACATCTTCATCCCCGACTTCGTCTTCGATTCGGCCCAGGCCGCGGCCTTCGCCGCGAGCCCGCTGCTGGCGCACCTGTGGTTCGTGCCGAAGCAGCCGCGCCATCCGACCGGCGACTTCGGCATCGACGCGGCCGGCTTCGCGACGATCGACGGCAACCTCGAGGTCTACAGCAACATCGGCCTCTACAAGCGCGCCTTCTTCGACGGCGTGCAGCCAGGAGAGCACCAACGCATCCGCGTCAGCCTGGACCGCGCGATCCAGGCGCGCGCGGTGACCGCGGAGCTCTACACCGGGCCCTGGGCGAACGTGGGTTCGCCGGATCAGTTGGAAGAACTGAACGATGGGCGCTGAACGCCGGGCGCTGACAGGCCTGACCCCGCGCTGACAACAACCGCTCCTTTCCTTCGGGACACCTGCTGAGGAGGGATGCGCAGGACCTCCTTGATCGAGATCAGACATGGCTCCGCCGGATGCGCACAGCATCCTGGCTCCGCTTCCAATCGCGGCTGGCCGAATGGCATCGCGATTGGCCCCGCCGAGCCTGCCTCATCGATCTGGAGTCCCGTCCGTGGAAGTCTTTCATCGCACTCAATTGGCCGCCGAGCTGGCCACGCACATCCTGGATGACGATCTCGCGCCCGCGAGTTCGGGTCTGTTCCTCGGCGCCCGCCGACGCACCGGGAAGTCGACCTTTCTTCGAGAAGATCTCTGCCCCGAATTGAGGCAGCGCGATGCCATCGTGATCTACGCCGATCTCTGGCAGGAGCGCGATCAGGATCCGGGCGACGTCATCACCGAAGCCATTCGCGAGGAAATGGCCCGCCATGACGGCGTGGTCCTGCGCTTCGCCCGCGCGGCCGGCATGGAGCGCGTCCAGGTCGGAGGACTGGCCTTCACCATGGACCGTGTCGGCCTCGGCAAGCAGGTCTCCCTGGCGCGCGCGCTGGCCACGCTCTCCGATGAATGCGGGCGGATGATCGTGCTGATCATCGACGAAGCCCAGCATGCGATCACGACCGCACGAGGCAGCAACGTCCTGTACGCGCTGAAAGCCGCGCGCGACAAACTGAACATGGGTCCGCACCACGGCTTGCGCATCGTCGCCACCGGTTCAAACCGCAACAAGCTGGCGATGCTCGTCGAATGGAAGGACCAGGCCTTCTTCTGCGCGCCGATGCAGGAATTCCCCGTGCTGGGCGCCGACTATCTCGCCTGGGTGCGCGATCGAGCGCCGGCGTCCGCGGCGTTGACGGTCGATGGCCTCATGGCCATCTTCGATCGCGCGGGCCATCGCCCCGAGTGGATGCAGGCCGGGTTGAGCGCGCTGGCCGCGCGTGGCGACTGGACGGCCGACGAAGCACACGCCACCTTCGCCGAGGCGGTCGAGTCCCGCGCGCGGGCCCGCATCCACAACCTGCTCGCGCTGGTCGGCCTGCTCAGCCCGTTGCAGTCCGCCGTGCTCCGCGTCCTGGCCGCGCAGGGGCGTAATTTCGTCCCCTTCTGGACACGGACGATGGACACCTACCGCATGGTCATCGAGGTGGACGACGGGAACGAAGTCACCGAGCCCATCAACCTCCACACCGTGCAGGCGGCCCTGGATGCGCTCAAGGAGAAGGGCTTCCTGTGGCGCTCGGTCCATGGCGTCTACGCCCTCGAGGAGTTCGGCATCCGCGAAGCGCTGGAGGAAGGCGGCTTGCTGACGAACTCGACCTGGCGCGTCACGGTGATGGGGCAGAAGGCCGCGTGAGCGGCAGGGCAGGCCGCCGCGCCCCCGCCAGCCGCACAGGAACAACCCCGGGTCGAATCCCGGCGCACGGGCTCAGCGCGCGTTCGCGACCGGCCGACCGGCCCAGCGCTCGCACTGCTGGCGCACCAGCTCGTTGAGCAGCTGTTCTTTCTCCACCACGCCGCGCGCCCAGGTCGCGTCGTTGCCCTGCCAGCGCATCTCCTCGCGCACGTAGCGCAGCGCCGGCTCGGCCTTCAGCGCCACCGCGTGCGGCTCCAGCGCATGCAGCGTGACGTTCAGGTCCTCGCGCAGGCTGCGGTGCTCGCCGCTCTTCGGGTCGACGAAGGTGCCGTCCAATCCGAAGCGGCAGGCCTGGAAGCGGTTGAAGGTGTAGGGCAGGTAGTCGTCCTCATGCAGTGCGAACGGGTGATCGTGCGAGATCCACCGCGCCAGGCACTGGATCAGCGCCGCCAGCGCCGAGGCCTTCTCGATCGTCAGCGGCGTGTCGAGCACCCGCACCTCGATCGTCCCGTACTCGGGCTTGGGACGGATGTCCCAGTAGAAGTCCTTCATGCTCTTCACGACGCCGGTGTGCGTCATCTTCTCGAAGAACACCAGGAAGTCGTCCCAGGTCAGCACGAAGGGCGCGCGCCCCGACAGTGGGAACGCGAACACCGAGTTGAGCCGCGCCGAATGGAAACCGGTGTCGTTGCCCTGCACGTAGGGCGAGGACGCCGACAGCGCGATCAGGTGGGGGATGAAGCGCGACAGCCCGTGCAGCAGCCGCAGCGCATGGTCCGGCCCCTCGCAGCCGATGTGCACGTGCTGGCCGAAGACGGTGAACTGCTTGCTCAGGTAGCCGTAGAGCGAGGAGATCTCCTGGAAGCGCGGCTTGTCGAAGATGCGCTGCTTGCTCCAGTGCTGGTAGGGATGCGTGCCGCCGCCCGACAGGCCGAGGTTGAGCTTGTCGGCGCTGCGCACCAGCGCGTCGCGGGTGATCGTCAGCTGTTCCAGCACCTGCTCGTAGTTCGTGCAGACGTTGGTGCAGAGCTCGATCATCGAATCGGTGATCTCCGGCGTGACGTCGCCGGGCAGGGTCTCGCCCTTCATTACGCGCAGCAGGTCCTTGGACCCCGGCATCAGGTCGTAGTCATGACGGTTGACGATCTGGAGCTCCAGCTCCACGCCCATCGTCAAGGGCTTGGATGTGGCGAATGGTTCGAGGCTCATCGCTTCGCAGCCTCCTTCACAGGGGTTTCAGGGTGATGCTCGCCGGCCAGGCGCAGGCCCCATTGCACGGCGATCGGTCCGACCAGCTCCATGAGCGCGATCGTCGACAGGATGACCGGCGCCAGCAGCGCGGCGGTCTGCGGGTGATGCAGCTGCACCTCGCTGAACAGCACCAGCATCGTGCCCGACACCGGGCTCAGGCACACCGCCAGCGCGACGCCCTGGCGGGTGTCGATGCCGCTCAGCCGCGCCATGCCGGTCAGGGCGATCGCCTTGGCCACCAGGCGCAGCAGCAGCAGGGCCAGTGCCAGCACCGCGCCCGCGGCCAGCGCCTGCAGCGTCCAGGCGGAACCGACCGCCACGAACAGCATCAGCACCAGCACGCCGCCCGCCGTGCCGAAGTGGCGCGGCCAGACCCAGGGCCGCTCGGTGGTGTTGCGCAGGATCATGCCGGCCAGCAGCGGCACCAGCAGCGTGGACAGGTTCAGCACCCGCGCCACGCTCAGCGCCACCAGCACCAGGCCCAGCAACATCAGCACCGAGTTCTCGTTGCGCAGGTCCAGCCGCCGCATCAGGCCGGCCGTCAGCCGCGCCAGCAGCGCCGCGACGATCACCGAACCGACGAAGGCATACAGCGGCTGCGCGACGGCCTCGAGCCAGTCGCCCTTCTGGTCCAGCGCCAGCCAGCCCAGCAGCAGCTTGTGCGCGAGCACGCCGTAGATGGTGTTCAACGAGGTCAGCGCCAGCATGCGTTCGCTGACCTGGCCGGCCGCGCGCAGCTCGGCGCCGACGCGGCCGACGACCGCGGCGCTCGAGGCCATCGTCAGCACCGCGCAGCTGATGGACACCAGCGGGCTCACGCCCAGCAGCGTCAGGCCGTAGCCGACGACGACGAAGCTGACCGCGGCCTCGGCCGCGCTGGCGCCGAGCAGCGCCTTGTTGTTGCGCAGCCAGCGCAGGTTCACGCGCGAGCCCATCTCGAACAGCAGCAGCGCCAGCGCCAGGTCGACGACGAGCCGCAAGCGCGCGTCCAGCGCGCCGTTGGCGAAGATGCCATGGCCCAGCGCCGCCAGGATCATGCCGACGACGCTGTAGCCGACGACGCGCGGCAGGCCCAGGCGACGGTTCACGAATTCGCCGAGCACGCCGGCGGCCACCATGGTCAGCGAGGCCCAGAACAGCCAGTCCGGGCGCGGCGGCCAGGCGCTGAACTGCAGGAAGTTCGCAAGGTCGTTCATCAAAACGAAGGTTCTCCTCGATTCGTGGACGGCGGCCAATCCGGCCGGGGGAAGCCCCCGATCATCGGGCCATTCCGGTCGCCGTGGAGCGAAGCCGGGGCAGGCGCTGGCAGCCTTTACTTGTCGGCTTTACCGATTGCCGGTCATCGGCACTCGGCGGGAGCGCCATTTGCCGCGCTCGTGCCGTTCTCATCCAGCGCTCGGCAATTGGCGGGTCCGCCCCTGGGGGGACCAGCGCGGCCGAGCGTCCAGGGTCAGGACTTGCCGGTCTCGATCGGCCGCGCGACGGCGGCTCCGGCATCGGCCGGCGGCGAAGAGCGCACGACCTTCAGGTCGCCGCTGGCCAGCCAGTCTGCCATCGATCCGCGCGAACGCTGGCGCAATGCGCCCTCGAGGTCCGTCACGTCCGCCGCGACACCCTCCGCGACGTCGACACCATGAACGGCCCCGGCGATGCCGGTCACGCCTTCCCAGCCGTTGCGCCCGGCCCGCTTGACCGCATACAGCGCCTCGTCGGCCAGGGCCACCGTCGCGGCCCAGTCCAGCGCGCGCGGCAGCGCCGGCGACAGCGGGAAGACCGCGAAGCCGACCGAGCAGGTGACGTCCACCTGCCGGCCCTCGCCGAGCTCGAAGGGCGCGCCGCTGACCTGCAGCCGCGCGCGCTCCGCGAGCTCGGCCGCATGCCGGCGGGAGGTGCCGCGCGCCACGATCAGGAACTCCTCGCCGCCCCAGCGGACCAGGTAGTCGGCCTCGCGGAACACGGCGGTCAGGCGGCCGCGCATCTGCTGCAGGACCGTGTCGCCCGCCGCGTGGCCGAGACGGTCGTTGAGCGCCTTGAAGAAGTCGAGGTCGAGCAGGAAGAAGATCAGGTCGCCATCGTCGGGCGGCGCATAGCCGTCGTCGCGCGCCTGCTCGTGACGACGCACCGCGAGCGCCACGTCGGCCTCGATGTGCTGCGTCAGGAAGCGCCGGTTGCGCAGGCCGGTGAGCGGATCCGACAGGCTGGACTCTTCCAGCGCCACGCTCTTGGCCTGCAGGTCGGCGGAGAGCCGTTCCAGCTCCGCGGTGCGGGCCTTCACCTTGATCTCCAGCGCCAGCTGCGAGCGCCGCAGGTAGGCCGTGCGCAGCGCCACCAGCGCATAGACCAGCGCGATCAGCGCCGCGCCGCCGAGCGTGCGGGCCCACCAGGTCTGCCACCAGTCCGGCAGCACGCGCACCGGGATGCTGAGCTCCAGCGGGCTCCAGACACCGTTGCGGTTGGTGCCGCGCACCCGCAGCCGGTAGCGGCCGGGATCGAGGTTGGTGTAGACCGCCACGCGCAGGTCGGCGCCGGTGCTGATCCATTCCGGATCGAAGCCCTCGAGCTGGTAGGCGTAGCGGTTGCGCTGCGGCTCGCTGAAGTCGAGCGCGGCGAACTCGACGCTGAAGCTGCGGTTGCTCGCGGTCAGGGTCAGTCCTTCCTCCGGCAGGCGGCCCGCGCCCAGGCGCTGGCCGTCGACCCGCAACTCGGTCGCGACCAGCGCCGGCTGGTAGGTCCAGGCCTCGAAGCGCTCCGGCGTCACCACCAGCACGCCCTTGCTGCCCCCGAAGAGCAGGCGCCCGTCGCGCGTCTTCAGGTAGGCGCGGAACCAGCCGGTGCCGATGTCGACGCCATCCGCGCTGGTCAGCTCGTAGTAGCTGTCCTTGGCCGGGTCGTAGACGAAGCTCTGCGTCCAGATGCGGCCGTCGCGGTCCTCGAGCAGGTTGGCGCCGAAGGCCCGGCCGATCACGCCGTGTTTCTCGCTGATGCGCTCGAAGGCCGCCTCGCGGCCGTCCCAGCGAGCCAGCAGGTGCAGGCCGGACGCGGTGTCCACCCACAGGCGCTGCCGCGAATCGACCAGCAGGCCGACGATCGAGTGATGGCTCAGGTCGCGCCCCGGCTGGGCGCGCGCCGCGATCAGTTCCTTGGCGCCCGGCGCGAACCGGTACAGCCCCTTCTCGGTGCCGACCCACAGGCCGCCGTCGGCGGTCTCGGACAGGGCGTTGACGTCGCCCGTCAGCGGCTGGCCGCCGTCCTGGCGCAGGCGCTCCGGCGCGGCCTGCGGGCCGGCGTCCGGCGGCAGCCGATAGAGCCCGTCCTGCGTCCCGATCCAGAGCGTGCCGTCGCGGCCCGCCAGGAGCCGGCGCGCGCGACCGGTGCCGGCCTGGATGACGCGCAGCAGCTGGCGGTCGCGGGTGTATTGGTGCAGGCCGCCGTCGCTGCCCAGCCAGACGCTGCCGTCCTTCATCTGGACCAGGCTGGAGATGCGTCCGCCCGACAAGCCGCCGCGCTGGCCGGGTGCGGGCCGCAGCGTCGCGATCGAGCGCAGCTGCTCGTCGAGCACCGTCACGCCGCTTTCGTTGCTGCCCAGCCAGATCTCCCCGGTGTCGAGCTGCACCATCGCGCGCGTGCTCGGGTCGACCAGCTGCGGCAGCTGGCCCGGGTCGCGGCCGCGCACCCAGGTGCTGGTGTTGGCCGGGTTGTGGCGCTGCAGGCCGCCGCCGTAGCCGCCGGTCCAGATCCAGCCGGCGCGGTCGCGCATCAGCGCGCGGACCTCGTTGCCGCCCAGGCTGTCGCGATTGAGCGGATCGTGCTTCATCACCCGCAGCAGTGCGCCGTCGGCCGTCGCGCGCAACTCCAGCCCGCCGT
Source organism: Roseateles sp. 22389 (assembly GCF_052044995.1). Taxonomy (NCBI): domain Bacteria; kingdom Pseudomonadati; phylum Pseudomonadota; class Betaproteobacteria; order Burkholderiales; family Sphaerotilaceae; genus Roseateles; species Roseateles sp. 22389. Next base: position 19,063 of record NZ_JBQEOF010000009.1, on the reverse strand, counting down.
TGCGGCCCAGCCAGACATGCCGTTCATCCACCGCGACGAAGCTGTTGACCGAGCCGTGGACGGCGTCCTCGGCGCGCTCGAGCATCCGGCCCTCGCCGGTCTTCGGATCGATCAGCGCGAGGTCGCCCTGCTGGGTGCCGGCCCAGAGCCGGCCGTCGGGCGCCTCGAACAGGCTGAGCACGATCTTGCCGGCCAGGCCGGGACGGCCCGGCGTCGAGAACACCGGCTCGAAGGCGTCGGCGCCGGCGCGCTTGCGCGCCAGGCCGCGCCAGGTGCCGACCCACAGCGAGCCCTCGCGGTCGATCGCCAGTGACTGGATCCGGTCGTCGGGCAGGCTGCCGGCCTGCCGGGGCTGGTGGCGGAAGTGCTGGAAGCGGCCCTCGACCGGGTCGTAACGGTCCAGGCCGTGGCCGATCGTGCCGATCCACAGCTGCCCGTCGCGGTCCTCGGCCAGCGCGCGGATCGTGCCGGCCGACACCGCGCCATGCGGCTGCAGCGGGCTGGCATCGGAGCGGAACAGCGACAGCTTCTCGCTCTGCGGATCGTAGGCGGCCAGGCCGTCGGCCTCGGTGCCGATCCACAGGCGGCCGTCGCGCGCCACCAGCAGGCAGCGGATGAAGCCCAGGCTGCGGGCGGACCGCACGCCGTTCTCCAGCGGCGCGCCGGGCTGGCGGAAGTGGTAGCCGTCGAAGCGCACCAGGCCGGCGCCGGTGCCGATCCACAGGAAGCCGGCGCGGTCCTGCGCCAGCGCGGAGATCACGTTGAGCGGCACCGGGGCGTCGATGCCGACGGTCTCGAAGCGCGGCTCGGCCAGCAGCGGCACCGCCGCCGGCGCGGCCCGCTCCGGCTGGGGGGTGTCCGGCAGCGCCGCGACGCCGCCCGGCGCGACGGCCAGGGCCAGCGCGACGGCGGCACACAGGCTCGGCAGCAGGGGCAGGGCACGTCGTCGCAGCATCGCCGGGGATGCTAGCGGCGCCCTTCTCCGCGGTTGCGGCAGCGGCGCGACAGACGAGCCCCGTCAATGGGGGGCTTGGCGGGCGGTGTGCGGATAAACCCCGACGACGACGCGCCGCGGCGCAGCGGGCACGCCTGGCGAGGCGGCCCGGGCCTACTTCGCCAGCGGGAGCGTGATGGCGTCGATGCGCGCGAGGATCTCCGGCGTGAGCCGCGGCGTGACGGCCAGCGCGCCGAGGTTGTCCTGCAGTTGCGAGAGCCGGCTCGCGCCCAGGATCACCGTGGAGACCCGCGGGTTGCGGTTGATCCAGGCGATGGCCAGCTGCGCCAGCGTGCAGCCGAGTTCCTGCGCGATCGTGGCGAGCTCGCCGACGGCGGCATTGCGCTGCGGCTCCTGCAGCTGCTCGCGCAGCCAGGACATGCTCTCCATCGCGCCGCGACTGCCCGCCGGGATGCCGTCGCGGTACTTGCCGGTCAGCAGGCCCGACGCCAGCGGGCTCCAGGTCGTCAGGCCCAGGCCGATGTCCTCGTACAGGCGGGCGTATTCCTTCTCGACGCGCTGGCGGTGGAACAGGTGGTACTGCGGCTGCTCCATCACCGGCTTGTGCAGGTGGTGGCGCTCGGCGATCTCCCAGGCGGCGCGGATCTCGTCGGCGCTCCATTCGCTGGTGCCCCAGTACAGCGCCTTGCCCTGCGTGATCATGTCGCTCATCGCGCGCACCGTCTCCTCGATGGGCGTGTGCGGGTCGGGGCGGTGGCAGTAGACCAGGTCGATCTCGTCCAGGCCGAAGCGCTTGAGCGAGCCATCGATGGCCTGCATCAGGTACTTGCGGTTCAGCGTGTCCTTGTAGTTGACGGTCGTGCCCGACTTGTCGATGCCCCAGTAGAACTTGGTCGAGACGACGTAGGTGTGGCGGCCCCAGCCCAGCTGGCGCAAGGCCTGACCCATGATCTCCTCGCTCTTGCCCAGCGCGTAGGCCTCGGCGTTGTCGAAGAAGTTGATGCCGGCGTCACGCGCGGCGGCCAGCATCTCGACGGCCGAGCCGGTGTCGACCTGGTTGTGATACGTCACCCAGGAGCCCAGGGACAGTTCGGACACCTGCAGGCCGCTGCGGCCGAGTCGACGGTATTGCATGCGCTTTTCCTCGTGCGTGGTTCGGGTCGGGGCGCAAGGGTAGCGGACGCACCGCGCGGTGGTGGCGCGGCATGCCGAATGCCCCGGAGGGCGGGGACGGCTTGTGCGAGAGGCGGCACCGACCATGACCAAGACACCCCTGCTCAACTGGATCAAGAACGACGACGCCGCCTCGCCAGCGGAGACCGTCGACCACGCCCGCCGCCAGCTGGTGCGCGGCGCGCTGGCCGCCGGCGCGCTGGCCGGGCTGCCGCTGGCCGGCTGCGGTGGCGGAGATGGCGGCGGCGATGGCGGGGACGACGGCGGCCCGCGCGTCGCGGTCGTGTTCAGCCACGGCGTGGCCAGCGGCGATCCCCTGGGCGACCGGGTCATCCTCTGGACCCGAGTGCTGGCGCAGGACGCCGCGGACACGCGCGACGTGCCGGTCACCTGGGAGGTGGCCAGCGATGCCGCCTTCGGCACCCTCGTGGCCAGCGGCAGCGCGACCGCGCGCGCGGCCGGCGACTTCTGCGTCAAGGTCGATGCCACCGGCCTGCAGCCGGGCACGCGCTACTGGTACCGCTTCAAGGCCCACCAGGCGGTGTCGACCGTGGGCCGCGCGAAGACGCTGCCCAGCGGCAACGTCGCGCAGGCGAAGCTGGCGGTGTTCTCCTGCGCCAACTATCCGACCGGCTACTTCAACGTCTATGCCGAGGCCGCCAAGCGCGCCGAGGCCGAGGACTACGACCTCGCCGTGCACCTGGGCGACTATCTCTACGAATACGGCCCCGGCCAGTACGCGAGCGGCAACGCCCAGGCGCTGGGCCGGGTGGTCGAGCCGCAGCAGGAGATCGTGGCCCTGGCGGACTACCGACGCCGCTACGCGCAGTACCGCTCGGACGCCGACCTGCAGCGGCTGCACGCGCTGCTGCCGATGATTGCCGTGTGGGACGACCACGAGATCGCGAACGACGCCTGGCTGGGCGGCGCGCAGAACCACCAGCCGGCGACCGAGGGCGACTTCGCCGCGCGCCGGGCCGCCGCGGTGCAGGCCTGGCACGAGTGGCTGCCGGTGCGCGATGGCGCCGATCCGCTGACGACCTACCGCAGCTTCGATTTCGGCTCGCTGATGTCGCTGCACATGCTGGACACGCGGGTGATCGCGCGCAGCGAGCAGCTGGACTACGCGGACTACCTCGGCGCCTCGGGCCTGGACGGCGGCCGGTTCCAGGCCGGCATGGCCCGCGCCGACCGTACGCTGCTGGGCACGACGCAGGACCAGTGGCTGCAGGCGCGCCTGCAGGCATCGACGGCGACCTGGCAGGTACTGGGGCAGCAGGTGCTGATGGGCCGGATGGACATCCCGTCGCCGATCCTCTTCGAGGCCAATGCGCCCGGCACCGGCGTGACCGTGTCGCAGTACGCGGCCATCGTCGCCAAGGCGCAGAACGATCCGGCCAGCCTGACGCCACAGGAACAGGCGGTGCTGAACGCGCCCAGCCTCCCCTACAACCTCGATGCCTGGGACGGTTACCCGGTCGCCCGCGAGACGCTGCTGGGCGCGGCGCGCCAGCTCGACAAGAACCTGGTCGTGCTGGCGGGCGACACCCACAACGCCTGGGCAAACGACCTGCTGGACGGGGCGAACCGCCAGGTCGGGGTCGAGTTCGCGACCTCCTCGGTGACCTCGCCGGGCTTCGAGGAGTACCTGCCCAACGAGGACCCGCAGCAGCTCGCCGGCGCGCTGACGCAGCTGATCGGACCGCTGGTCTACGCGGACACCTCGCGGCGCGGCTACATGGTGGTCACCGCCACGGCGGCCGAATGCCGCTGCGACTGGATCTTCGTCAGCACCATCCTGAGCCGCGACTACACCGCGTCGCTGGCGCAGTCGCTGCGCACCTTGCCGGGCGCGGGGCAGCGCCGGCTGGTCGCGGTGTGACCGGCGGCCGTCGCCCGGTCGCGAGGCTTCGCGCGCCGATGCGCGCTGGCGCAAGCCGCTGCAAGCCCGCCGCGCCACGGCGAAAGGGCCGGCGCTATAGTCGTCCGCAGCCGGCCGCCTGACGCGGCCGGCACCAGTTTTCCCGGGTCGACGTCATGTCCCAAGCTCCAGACTCCGCCGCTCATGCCGCCTCGACGGCGCCCGAGGCCTTCGACGCCGCCTTCGACGGCCAGGCCCCGCCGCTGCGTCTGGCCGTGATCGGCGCGGGACCGGCCGGGCTCGCGCTGGCGCTGCTGGCCGCGCGCTACCTGCCGCACGCGCAGGTGAGCCTCTTCGACGCCCGGCCGCTGGAGCGCGATGTCTCCGGCGATCCGCGCACGCTGGCGCTGTCGCTGGGCAGCATGCAGCTGCTGCAGCGCCTGCGCGTGTGGCCGGCGGCGCAGGCGCAGCCAATCCGCGAAGTCCATGTGAGCCAGGCGCCGCCGACGCTCTCCAGCCCCTGGTTCGGTCCGTCGGGCGAGCCCGAGGTCCGCATCAGCGCCGCCGAGCAGGCGGTGCCGCAACTGGGCGCGGTGCTGGCCTACGGCCAGCTGGTCGCGCCGCTGCAGGCCGCCTGGCAGCAGGCCAGCGCGCTGGAGCCGCGGCGGCTGGTCAGCCGTTTCGGCCAGGCGGTGGACGGCCTCAAGCAGGACCGGCCGGACGAGATCGATGCCGGCATCGCCGAGCGCTTCGACCTGGCGGTGGTGGCCGAGGGAGGCGTGTTCTCCGAGCAGGCCCGCAAGTCGCTGACGCGCGACTACCGGCAGAACGCCTGGGTGGGGACGGTGACGCTGGCGCCGGACAGCCCGGTGGGCGTGGCCTATGAGCGTTTCACGCGGCGCGGGCCGCTGGCGCTGCTGCCGCTGCCCGACCGCGACGGCCAGCGCCGCGCCGCGCTGGTCTGGTGCCAGCCGCAGGACGAGGACGAGGTCGAGGGCCTGAGCGACGCGCAGCGGCTGGCGGTGATCCAGCAGCAGTTGCCGGATCGCGTCGGCCGCCTGCTGGGCATCAGCCCGCTGAAGTGTTTCCCGCTCGGCCTGAATGCCGAACGCACGCTGGTGGAGGGCCGTCGCATCCGCATCGGCAACGCGGCCCAGACCCTGCATCCGGTGGCGGGGCAGGGCCTGAACCTGGGACTGCGCGACGCCTTCGCGCTGGTCGAGGCGCTGCGGCGCGACCCGCAGGTCGACCAGGCGCTGCGGCGCGTCGAATGGCAGCGCGCGCCGGACCGTTGGGCGACGATCCTGACCACCGATTTCCTCGCCCGCACCTTCGCCTGGCGCTGGCCGGGCCTGCCGGCGGCGCGCGGGCTCGGCCTGGCGGCGCTGCAGGCGATGCCGCCGCTCAAGCGGGCGCTGGCCGGGCAGATGATGTTCGGCCGCCGCTGAGCGGCCACCGCCCGCCCACCTCCCGATGAGCAGTTCCCCGGGCCCGGCGCCCGCCGCTGCCCCGCACGGCGAGCACGCCGAGCCCGGCACGCGCGCCTACCGCCGCATCGCGATCGCGCTGTTCCTGGCCGGTTTCACCACCTTCTCGCTGCTGTACAGCGTGCAGCCGCTGCTGCCACTGTTCGCGGCGGAGTTCCAGGTCGGCGCGGCGACAAGCGCGCTGTCGCTGTCGCTGGCGACCGGTGCGCTCGCGTTCGCGATCCTCTGCGCCGGGGCGCTGTCGGAGAGCATGGACCGCAAGCGGCTGATGTTCGCGTCGATGGCGATGGCGGCGCTGCTGAACCTGATCGCCTCGGTGGTGCCGGGCTGGCACGGGATGCTGGCGGCGCGGGCGCTGGAGGGCCTGGTGCTGGGCGGCGTCCCGGCGGTGGCGATGGCCTACCTGGCCGAGGAGATCCATCCGAAGGGCCTGGGCCGGGCGATGGGCCAGTACGTCGGCGGCACGGCCTTCGGCGGGATGATGGGCCGGGTCGGGGTGAGCCTGCTGAGCGATGCCTTCGGATGGCGGCCGGCGCTGTTCATCGTCAGCGTGCTGGGGCTGCTGGCGGCGATCGGCTTCTGGCTGCTGCTGCCGCCATCGAAGCACTTCGTGCGCCGCCGCGGCGTGACGCTGTCGGAGCACGTGGCCACGTGGCGGGCGCATCTCACGCATCCGATGCTGCCGCTGCTGTTCGCGATGGGCTTCCTGATGATGGGCATGTTCGTCGCGGTCTACAACTACGCCGGCTTCCGGCTGATGAGGCCGCCGTTCTCGCTGAGCCAGAGCGCGATCGGGCTGATCTTCTGCGCCTACCTCTTCGGCATTGCCGCCTCGGCGACGGCGGGCAGCCTGTCCGACCGCTTCGGGCGGGCGCCGGCGCTGCTGTCGGGCATCGCGCTGGCGACGGCGGGCGTGGGGCTCACGCTGCTGGCCTGGCTGCCGGCGGTGATCCTGGGCATCGTGCTGCTGACGATCGGCTTCTTTGTCGCGCACTCGGTGAGCAGCGCCTGGGTCGGCGCGCTCGGCGGGCGCAGCAAGGGCCATGCGGCTTCGCTGTACCTGCTCGCGTATTACCTTGGCTCCAGCACGCTCGGCGCGATGGGCGGGTGGTTCTGGGACCACGGCGGCTGGGGCGCGCTGAGCGGGTACGCGATGGCGGTGTTGTTGGTGGCGGCGATAGCGGCGTGGATGCTCAAGTCGAGGCAGTCGGCGCTCGCCCCGAATCCTGCCTCATGAGTTTTTGGTTCAGCCGCCGATGACGCCTTCTGGATAGGGCGCAGTTTGAGCCAAACGAACTGCTCGGTAAAACAACGACTTAGCGCGACGACCAACGATCCGGGGAGTCATCATTTTGATTAGTCGTATCGGATATGTCCGCACTTGAACCAAATCAGGCCAGGCTGTAGCGAGTGCCCTTTCGTTGACCGGTGGCGACGATCCGACCCTCTTGCACCAACTGCTGCATGCTGCGTCGGATTCGGGACCTGGGTATCTCTTGGCCGACCCGCTCATGGATGTCGCCGATGGCGGATGCGGGATATCGCTTGATGTCCTCCATCAGCAGCGCCATCAGACGGTGGGGCTCGATGCGCTGAAGCGTCGTGGTACCGACGAAGTCCAGGCTCTTCAGCATGGAGGGGTCGACGAAGTAGCGGGTCGCCTGCGTTTTCCCAGTGCTTCGCACCAGCTCGATGTTCATCAGTCGCTTGATCCAGGCTTGCAAGGCATCGACGGCATCGAGTTCGAGCGCTCGCATGAGCTCACGCGCCGTCATGCCGTCGCTCTGCGCGAGGAGGGCCAACGCAATGCGTTCCCGTTGGGAAAGTTGGAACGCCTGGTCCGCTTTCGCGATGAAGTCGATGACCTCAGGCCGGGCGATCCGCCGCGAGATGCAGACTTGAACACGATCGTGCGTTTCGAGCAGCGCCGGTGCCGGTCGCCCCTGCGAGAGAAGAATCTCGTAGATCTTGTCGAAACCGCTCCCCTCGCGCTCCATCAGTTGCAAATCATGGAAGAGGCGAGCCATTTGCTCGTTGCGGCGGACCGTCGTGTGCAGGACATTCCGAGGCGTCACCCCGATGGGCAACGAACCAGGGTTGACGATGTCCATCTGTCCCGGACGCAGGTTGATGAAGATGTCCCCGCGCTGCGTATAGGGACGATGGACGAGGGCATTGACCAGCAGTTCCCGGATCACGATCTCGTCGTAGGCCGGAACCTGCTGGCGGTAGAGGCCGTCCGGCAACTCGTAGCTTTCACGGAAGTCCGGAATTTCCGCCCAGACCGCCTCCACCAGTTCAATTGGGTTCAACGTGTGGTCGTCCCAGACCAGCTTGTTGATTTTCTGGTCGCGCTCGTCGAACTTGACGGCTTGAATGACCGGCGATGTGCCCAGCTGCGCGCGGTGCAGCGGAAGGCCGAGGCACAGGACGCCGAGGTTGGTCAATCGGCCCTCGTGGGCGAGGCAGTAATGGACGAGCAGCTCGTCGTCGGATTTCTCCTTCACGGAGGGCTTGACGCGGTCCGAGCTGCGCAATGCGACCAAGAGGGCGTTGAGCTTTCGCGGATCCGCCAGGCCGACCGGCACGTCCAATGAGCGGTGCGTCTCCCAGGAGACTGCGCTCCGGTCTGAGGCCAGCCTCAGGACCTCGTCGCCGGTGACGGGTGTGCTGCAGTCTCCGATACGAAGAAAGTATCGACCGTCAGTCGTGGAGGCGACTGCCGAGGATCGCGGAACCTTGACCCTATCGCCGCGACCCCATCGCCCGCGCACCGGGCCGTTGACGCACGTCCACAGACCTGACACCACGCTGAACGCCCCGCTCCGGGTTTGCGAGTACGTAATCGCATGCGTGCAATCCGACACGCTTCATGCACCATGTTCCGAGAAGGCTGACGCCGTGCGTCCGGCTGTTTGTTGTACCGGCGCTCGAGGGTTGGCGTTCCGACCCCTCATGGACCAGACCATTCGGAGACAAACATGATGTTCAGCGCGCGTTGGATCACCGCTACCGCCCTGGCCGCCGCCAGCTTCGCCGCCCTCGCGGCCGACCCGATCAAGATCGGCGTCTCCGGCCCCTTCACCGGCGGTTCGTCGTCGATGGGCGTCAGCATGCGCGACGGTGTGCGATTGGCAGCCCAGGAAATCAACAAGAACGGCGGGGTCTTGGGCCGCCAGATCCAGCTCGTCGAGCGCGACGACGAGGCCAAGAACGAACGCGGCGTCCAGATCGCCCAGGAACTCATCAACCGCGAGAAGGTCGTCGCCACCGTCGGCTTCATCAACACCGGCGTCGCGCTCGCCGCGCAGCGCTTCTACCAGGACGCCAAGATCCCGGTGATGAACAACGTGGCCACCGGCTCGGTGATCACCCAGCAGTTCAAGGACCAGCCCGAGAACTACGTCTTCCGCAACGCCGCCCACGACTCGATCCAGGCGCCGATGATCGTCGAGGAGGCCATCACCCGCCGCGGCTTCAAGAAGGTCGCCATCCTGGCCGACTCCACCAACTACGGCCAGCTCGGCCGCGCCGACCTGGAGAAGGCGCTCGAGCTCAAGGGCATCAAGCCCGTCGCCGTCGAGAAGTTCAACATCAAGGACGTCGACATGACGGCCCAGCTGCTCAAGGCCAAGGAGGCCGGCGCCGAGGCCATCCTGACCTACGGCATCGGCCCCGAGCTGGCGCAGATCGCCAACGGCATGACCAAGCTCGGCTGGAAGGTGCCGATGGTGGGCAGCTGGACGCTGTCGATGGCCAACTACATCGACAACGCCGGCCCCGGCGGCGAAGGCGCGCGCATGCCGCAGACCTTCATCCAGGAACCGACCACGCCCAAGCGCCAGTCCTTCATCGTCAACTACCTCAAGACGTTCAACCCGAAGAACAGCCGCATCGATTCGCCGGTCTCGGCCGCGCAGGGCTACGACTCGATCTACCTGCTGGCCGCGGCGATCAAGCAGGCCGGCAGCACCGAAGGGCCCAAGGTCAAGGCCGCGCTCGAGGACCTGAAGGCCCCCGTCGAGGGCGTCGTCACGACCTACAACAAGCCCTTCACCAAGACCGACCACGAGGCCATCACCGCCAACATCCCGGTGTTCGGCGAGGTGAAGGGCCAGCGCGTGGTCTATGCCTACGAGGCCGACTTCAAGGCGGCCTCCGAGGTCAAGGTCAAGGACGTCAACGCCAAGGGCGCCTTGACCCAGAAGAAGTGACCCCACGAAACGGCCGCCCGGTGCGGCCGTTTTTTCTTCCCTGACGTCCCGGACTCCGTATGCAGATCCTGACCCAACTGGTGTTCAGCGGCATCGCGCTCGGCATGATCTACGCGGTCATCGCCTTCGGCTACCAGCTGACCTTCTCCACCTCCGACACCCTCAACTTCGGCCAGGGGGACGCGCTGATGCTGGGCGCGCTCGTGGGCCTGACGCTGGTCGGGCACGGCGTGAACTACTGGCTGATGATCCCGCTGGTGTGCCTGTTCGGCGCGCTGCAGGGCGCCTTCGTCGAGCGCATCGGCGTGCGGCCGGCCATCAAGATCAAGTCGGAATTCGGCTGGATCATGTCCACCATCGCGCTGGGCATCATCTTCAAGAACGTGGCCGAGAACGTCTGGGGCCGCGACGACCTGAAGTTCCCGTCGCCGCTGCCGGAGGCGCCGATCAAGCTGCTCGGCGCCAACGTGCTGCCGATGGAGATCCTGGTCGTGGTGGGCGCGCTGCTGATGATGCTGGCGGTCGAGCTCTTCAACCGGCGCTCGATCTACGGCCGCGCGGTCGTGGCGACCTTCAACGACCGCGACGCCGCCAAGCTGATGGGCATCAACACCGGGCTGGTGATCACCTTCTCGTACGCACTGTCGTCGCTGACGGCGGCCTTCGCCGGGGTGCTGATCGCGCCGCTCACGCTCACGGGCGCCACGATGGGCGCGGTGCTGGGCCTGAAGGCCTTCGCGGTGGCGATCATCGGCGGGCTGACCTCGGGCATGGGCATCATCGTCGGCGGGATCATCCTGGGCATCGCCGAGACGACGACCGGCTTCTACCTGTCCACCGGCTACAAGGACGTGCCGGGCCTGGTGCTGCTGCTGATCGTGCTGGCGCTCAAGCCGGCCGGCCTGTTCGGCAAGACCGCGATCAAGAAGGTCTGAGCCCCCATGACGACCAAGACCAATCCGAAGAAATTCGTCGCGGGCGCCGTCGCCATCGTGGCGCTGTTCGCGTTCCCGCTGGTGTCGGGCAACCCGTACTACATCCACCTGGTCGAGACCATCATGATCTACGCGATCGTGCTGTTCGGCCTGGACATCGTGGTGGGCTACACCGGGCAGGTCTCGCTGGGCCATGCCGGGCTGTTCGGCATCGGCGCCTACACCGCCGGCGTGCTGATCACCAAGTTCGGGCTCTGGATCCTGGTGACGCTGCCGCTGGCGGTCGGCGTGACGGCCGCCTTCGGCGCGCTGCTGGCCCTGCCGGCGCTGCGCGTGACCGGGCCCTACCTGGCGATGGTGACCCTGGCCTTCGGCACCATCATCCAGATCCTGATCAACGAGATGGACTTCCTGACCAACGGCCCCATGGGCATCACGCTCACCAAGCCCAAGCTGCTGGGCCACCAGCTCGACGAGACGGAGTTCTACTGGCTGGTCGCGGTGATGCTGCTGGCGTCGCTGGTGTTCGTGCATCGCGTGCTGCGCTCGCACCTGGGCCGCGCGTTCGAGGCGCTGCGCGGCAGCCCGGTGGCGTCGGACTGCATGGGCGTCTCGGTCTACCGCTACAAGGTTTACGCCTTCGTGGTCAGCGCCGGGCTGGCGGGCCTGGCCGGCGCGCTGTACGCCTACTCCGAGCAGTACATCTCGCCCAACACCTACAACTTCGAACTGACGGTGATGTTTCTGCTGGCCATCATCATGGGCGGCCGCAAGACCCGCACCGGCGCGCTGCTGGGCGCCGCGATCATCGTGCTGCTGCCCAAGCTGCTCGACGACCTGCAGCTGTTCCGCTACGTGTCGGTGGCCTTCGCGCTGCTGGTGGTGGCGGTGACCGTCGTGGCGCTGCGCCGCGGCAAGGTCGGCGGCGTGCAGGCGGCGGTGCCGGTGGTGGGCAGCATCGCGTTGGCGGGGCTGTCCTTCGTGCTGGAGACGATGACCGACTGGCGCCTGTCGATCTTCGGGCTCATCACGCTGTTCGTCGTCTACTACCTGCAGGACGGCATCGTCGGGTTCGTGCGCGGCGCGCTGCACATCAAGGCCAAGCCGGTGGGCGAGGGCGGCCCGGTGGCCGAGAAACCCGCGGACGCCATCGCGCGGGCCGGCGGCGCGGATGAGCTGCTGATCGACGCGCGGGGCGTGCTGATGCAGTTCGGCGGCTTGAAGGCGCTCAACAACGTCGACCTGCAGGTGCGCCGCGGCACGATCCACGGCCTGATCGGCCCGAACGGCTCGGGCAAGAGCACGATGATGAATGTGCTGACCGGCATCTACGTGCCGACGGCGGGCGAGCTGCGCTTCGTCGACCGCTCGCTGGTGGGGCGCACCTCGGCCGACATCGCGCTGTCGGGCATCGCGCGGACCTTCCAGAACGTGCAGCTGTTCGGCGAGATGAGCGCGCTGCACAACGTGATGGTGGCGCTGCATCACAGCTTCGGCAGCAACCTGGTGCAGGTGGCGCTGCACTCGCCGCGCTACAACGCGGAGGACGCGCAGGCCCGGGCCCGGGCGCTGGGCCTGCTGGAGTTCGTCGGACTGGGCGAGCTGGCCTTCGAGGAGGCGCGCAACCTGCCCTACGGCAAGCAGCGGCTGCTGGAGATCGCGCGGGCGCTGGCGCTGGACCCGAAGCTCCTGCTGCTGGACGAACCCGCGGCCGGCCTGACGGCGCCGGACATCAAGGAGCTGATGCGCATCATCGGCAAGATCCGCGACCACGGCATCACGGTGATCCTGATCGAGCACCACATGGACGTGGTGATGGGCATCTGCGACGTGGTGTCGGTGCTGGACTTCGGCCAGAAGATCGCCGAGGGCAGGCCGGCGCAGGTGCAGGCCGATCCCAAGGTGATCGAGGCCTACCTCGGCGGCCAGCCGGCCTGAGCGCGGAGCGGAACAGACATGCTCAAGATCGATCAACTGCATGCCGGCTACGGCAAGGTCGAAGTGCTGCACGGCATCTCGGTGGAGGTGCCCAAGGGACGGGTGGTGACGCTGATCGGCTCCAACGGGGCCGGCAAGACGACGACGATGCGGGCGGTGTCCGGGATGATCGCGCCCAGCGCCGGGCAGATCACGCTCAACGGCAAGCGCATCGACGGCCTGGAGTCGTACCACATCGCGCGGCTGGGGCTGGCGCATTCGCCGGAGGGACGGCGCGTGTTCGCCACGATGAGCGTCACCGACAACCTGCGCCTGGGCGCGTTCCCGCGCTACACGGGCGCGCGTCCGAAGGGCGATGTTGAGGCCGACCTGGAGAAGGCGATGGAGCTCTTCCCACGCCTGAAGGAGCGGCGCCAGCAGCTCGCGGGCACGCTCTCGGGCGGCGAGCAGCAGATGCTGGCAATGGCGCGCGCCACCATGCTCAACCCCGAGGTCGTGCTGCTGGACGAGCCCTCGATGGGGCTCGCGCCGATCCTGGTGGACGAGGTGTTCCGCATCATCGAGCGGCTGAAGGGGCAAGGCGTGACGATGCTGCTGGTGGAGCAGTTCGCCGCGGCCGCGCTGGCGGTGGCCGACTACGGTTACGTGCTGGAGAACGGGCGCATCTCGCTGCACGGTCCGGCGGAGAAGCTGCGCACCGATCCGGCGGTGAAGGCGGCCTATCTGGGCGGCGGGCACTGACGCCGGGCCCAGGCGCCCGCCCGACCCGCGGCGACGACTCCGATCGGGCATCGCGCGCCTCCAAGCAGTTGGAATCGCCGCGATGTCCATCGCGAATGCAGGAGTGCCGCGGGTCGACGCGCTGTCTAGAGTGACTGCCTCGCCCCGCTCCGGGGCTTCTCCTCCAGCGAGGTGCAGTCATGACGAACGCTCCCCAGCGCGAGCCCGATCGACCGCCGGTCGAGGCCTGGCAGGCGCAGGGCCTCTATCCGTTCTCCCGCGATCCGGAGACGCCAGTCGAACTGTTGGAACGACAGCTGTTCGACCAGGTTGCGTGGCACCTGTCGCGCTTTCATCCGGTGTTTCGCACCCTGGCGCCGGAGGCGGTGGCCCTGCAGTTCCGGGTGCTCCGGCAGGCCGTCGAATGTGGTCCCGAGGAACTCCAGGCGCTGTTGACCGAGGTGCTCAACCTGCCGGCGGAGGACCGCCAGAGGATGGCGGAACTGCTGAAGGACGTGTCCTTGTCCTCGGTGATCCGCGAATCCCATGTGGTGACCCAGCGCCTTCAGCTGCTCGACGGGCTGGAGACGCTCCTGTTCGATGAAGTGCTGCGACCGCACGTCAAGGAGCGTGGGGAACTGCACCGCATCGTCGCGCGCAACCCCTGGCTGTTCGGCGACGAGTTCGCGCTTTCCGTGGACAACCGATCATTGACGGAGGTGCTGCGCAAGCACCGGGAACTGCTGGGACGCGATGTCGCGATCGATGAGCCCATCGAGGCGGTCGGCGACAAGCGCTCGATCATCGACCTCATGTTCTCCCGTGCGACCAGGCGGCACCAACCGTCGACGCTGGAGCACCTCGTCGTCGAGTTGAAGGCGCCGCGTGTCGCGATCGGGCGCAGGGAGATCAACCAGATCTCCGACTACGCGCTGGACGTCACGGGCGATGAACGATTCCTGTCTGTGAAAGTCAAGTGGTCGTTCTGGCTGGTGGGGCGGGACATTGAAGAAGGCTCGCGGAACCGCGCGAGGCTGCAGGAAGAGCTGCATTTGCGCAGCCCGTTCAACTATTCCGTCCACGTCGTGACCTGGGCGCAGTTGATCGACGAGAACCGGGCCCGCCTGCAGTTCCTCCAGGAGACCCTGGATTACAAGGCCAGTCGGCAGGCGGGACTGAAACATCTGCAGCGTCGCTATCCCGACTGCCTCGGAGAGGTGGTGCAGCGCGCGCAGGAGCCGCGGGCTTCCTACGCGCGCGCCCGGTGAGACCGATCAGACGAACATGCCGCCCGATGCTTCCACGCGCTGCGCGTTGACCCAGCGGTTGTCGTCCGACAGCAGTGAGGCGACGACCGGCCCGATGTCATCCGGCAAGCCGACGCGGCCCAGCGCCGTGACCGACGCGACAAGGGCGTTGACCTGCGCGTTGTCGCGCACCGTGCCGCCGCCGAAGTCGGTCTCGATCGCGCCGGGGGCCAGTGTGTTCACGCGGATGCCACGTGCGCCGAACTCCTTGGCCATGTAGCGCGTCATCACCTCGACGCCGCCCTTCATCGTCGCGTAGGCGCCGTAGCCAGGCATCGCGAAGCGCGCCAGGCCGCTGGACACGTTCAGCACGCTGCCGCCGTCGTTCATCAGCGGCAGCAGCGCCTGCGTCAGGAAGAACGGGCCCTTCAGGTGCACGCGCATCAGTTCGTCGAACTGGGCCTCGGTGGTGTCGGCCAGCGGCGCATGCACGCCCATGCCGGCGTTGTTGACCAGGTGGTCGAAGCGCTCGCGCTGCCAGTGCTGCTGGAGCGTCCGCCTCAGCGCCTGGGCGAAGGCCGGGAAGCTGCCGCTGTCGCCCACGTCGAGCGGCAAGGCAGCCGCGCGGCCGCCCAGCTGGCGGATCTCGTCGATGACGGCCTGCGCCTCGGCCTGCTGGCTGCGGTAGGTCACGATGCTGTCGATGCCGCGGCGGGCGAGATGCACGGCGGCGTTGCGGCCCAATCCGCGGCTGCCGCCGGTGATCAGCGCGATGCGGGTCGGGGTGGAGGTGGAAGCGGAAATGGAAGCGGTGGTCGTCGTCATGGTGAGCTCCTGCTGGGGTCGGTGAATCGGATGCAGGAACTTTATTGATCGATGGCTGGCGTATAAATCGTCATGAACCGATTTGACCGTTCACGCGAGACGAACAAATGAGCGATGCCCCCCTCCGCTTGCCGGCCTCCCCGCCGCCCTCGATCGAGACGCTCCAGGTCTTCGTCCGGGTCGCGGAACTGGCCAGCTTCACCCAGGCCGCGCAGAGCCTGGGCCTGCCCAAGGCCAGCGCGTCCACGGCCGTGCAGCGGCTCGAGGCCAGCCTGGGCACGCGGCTCTTCCACCGCACGACGCGGCGCGTGCAGCTGACGCAGGACGGGCAGGCCTGCTACGAGCGCTGCAAGGACCTGCTGGCCGACCTCGACGACATGCAGACCATGTTCCAGCCGGCCGCCAGCGGCCTGCGCGGCCGGCTGCGGGTGGACATGCCGATGCGGATCGCCCAGGACCTCGTCGTCCCGCGACTGCCGGAGTTCCTCGCGGCGCATCCGGGGCTGGAGGTCGAGCTCAGCAGCACCGACCGCCGCGTCGACCTCGTGCGCGAGGGTTTCGACTGCGTGCTGCGGGTGGGGCCGCTCGGCGATTCCACCCTGGTGGCCCGGCCGCTGGGCGCGCTGGCGATGGCCAACTTGGCCAGCGCCGCCTACATCGCCGAGTTCGGCATGCCCGAGTCCCTCGAGGACCTGGCCCGCCACCGGCTGGTCCAGTACGTGACGACGCTGGGTCAGCGTTGCCCCGGCTTCGAATGGTGCGACGACGCCGGCGCGACGCACTTCGTGCCGATGACCGGCGCGCTGACGGTCAGCGATTCCGGCTCCTACGCGGCGGCCTGCCTGGCGGGGCTGGGCCTCACGCAGGTGCCGCGCCACGGGATCGAGGCGGAGGTGCTGGACGGCCGTCTGGTGGAGGTGCTGCCCCGCTTCCGGCCCGCGCCGATGCCGGTGCACCTGCTCTACGCGCACCGGCGCCAGTTGCCGCGGCGGGTGCAGGCCTTCATGCAATGGCTGGCCGACCTGCTGGCGCCGCGGCTGTTGCCGCTATCCTCTGCCTCCTCGGCCCCCACCTCCTGAACCGCCTTGCGTTCCGATCCCGTCCTGGACCCGCCGTCCGTGCTTTCCCAGCAAGCCCGCGCCGTGCTCGCCGCCGGCGATGTCGCCGCGGCGCAACCGCTCGGCGAGGAGTGGCTGCTGCTGGCGCTCGAGCAGGCGGACGAGGCGCAGCAGGCCCAGGCGCTGCTGCACCTGGCGCGCTGCGATCGCGCGCTGCATCGACCGGGCGAGGCCCGGGGGCGCAGCGAACTGGCGGCCCGGCTGTTCCGCCAGCAGGGCGACGCGTCCGGCGAGGCCGGGGCGCTGTCGGTGCTGGCGCACAGCGCGTCGCTGGCCGGGCATCACGAGGAGGCGATCGAGGCGGCGCTGCTGGGGCTGCGGCTCGCGCAGCTGCGCGGCGACGGCGCGGCGCTGGTGCTGGCGCTGGAGGACCTCGGGGCCTGCCACGTGTGGGCCCGCAACTTCGACAAGGCGGCCGAGGTGCTGCGCCAGGCGGCGGACGCCGCCAACGCCAGCAAGCCCAGGCGCAGTCCGCTGACGGCCTGCCTGTGGCTGGCGATGGGCTCGCTGCTGGCCTACGCCGGCGAGCGGGAGCAACGAGGGCAGTTGCCGCCGCTGGGGCCGCTCGAAGGGCACCTGATCAACGCGCGCCACCTGCTGGCCGAAGGCGATGCCGAAGCGCAGTGCTGGTGGACGCTGATGCAGACGATGGCGCAGATCTGGAAGGGCGCCTCGGCGTTCGCGCAGCCGGAACTGCAACTGGCCTTGGCCCAGTTGCCGGCGCAGGAGCGGCATTGGCTCGCCTCGCTGGCCGGCTGGGTGCAGGCCGAGCTGGCCTGGGCGCGGCGGCTGTGGCCTCAGGCGCGTCGGGCCGCGGCGCAACTGGTGACCGAGGCCGACCTGGTCCAGCACGAGCCCCTGGCGCAGCTGGGCGAGCTGATCGCCAGCCAGATCGAGGAACAGCAGGGGCAGCCGCAGCGCGCGCTGCAGCGCCTGCGCGCGCTGCGCGAGCGCGAGGCGCGGGTGCGGATCGCCAGCCTCGCGAGTCGCGAGTCGACGGTGCAATGGCAGCTCGACGCGCGCCGCAGCGAGCGCGACCGCGTGCAACTCGCCAGCGAGGCGCAGCGGCTGGAGAAGCTGTCGATGGAGGATCCGCTGACGGAGCTCGCCAACCGCCGCAGCTTCGAGGATCACGCGCGGGCGCAGCTCGCGGCCGGCGGCGTGGTGAGCCTGGCCTTGATCGACGTCGACCACTTCAAGCAGGTGAACGACCAGCACTCGCACCTGGTCGGGGACCAGGTGCTGAGCCAGATCGCACGGCTGATGCGCCAGCATGTGCGGGAGCACGACGTCGCGGCGCGCCTGGCCGGCGACGAGTTCGTGCTGCTGCTGCGCGGCGCGACCGAGGAGGTCGCGCAGCAGGCCTGTCGCCGGCTGGACGAGGCGGTGCGCCGGCACGACTGGAACGCGGTGTCGGACGGCCTGCGCGTGAGCATCAGCATCGGGGCCGCGCAGCGGCAGGAGGGCGACACGCTGGAGACGCTGATGGCGCGCAGCGATGCCGCGATGTACGCCGCCAAGCGCGAGCGTCAGGGCGCCGGCGTGCGCCTCACCGACGAGAGCGGAGGCGAGGGCGACGCGCCGGATTGAATCGGCCGGAAGGTCCGTGCTCATCGGGGCCGTCGGGCGACGGCGTCGGCACAAATACACAAGAACCTGCGTGGCGGTTTCGCCGAAAACGCGCCGTGGGTGAAGGTCGACCGGTTCGGTCGATGCCAAGAATGGAAACCTCTTTCGCACCTTGCCTGCCAGGAGGTTTCATGACTGATGCCCATGCTGCCGGATCGTCGGGACGGATCGCCCCGATGGGAGATCCGAGGTTTCCTTCCATTCCGGGTCCGTTGACCGATGCCGGTCGACGACGACTCGACTACGTTCAATCGCTGATCGACTGCCGCTCCCGGAAGCGGGTCGTCGCGCCGGGGGAGGATGCCCGACCGTTCGACCTGCCCGAACGATTGATCGCGATCTACGCCCGCAATCCCGATGTCCTGAACTATCCGCCGCGTGCGGGTGAACTGCAGGCTGCGCTGATGGAGATGCGCCATGGTTGCGGTGGTTGTTGACGCGAACGTCGCGCTGGGCTGGATCGAAGCGCTGGACCAAGGGCCGGACCTGCATGACTACGCCGCCAAGCTCGGCCGAGCGCTTGCGAACGACGAGGCCTATCTCATCGCGCCGTATGTGTTCCACGCCGAATGCGCTCACTCGCTGCTCAAGCGGAGTCGATCAGGGGGCTGGCCGCCGGGGACCGTCCAGGACTACGCGGCCATGATCGAGTCCTATCGCGTGGTCCTGCATCCCGAGATCACGCCCTTGCTCGAGCATGTGGACGCTGCGGTCAAGCGACATGTGCAAGGCTTTGACCTGCTGTATCTGGACCTGGCGCTGGCCACGGGCGCGTCGATCGCGACCAAGGATCGAGGCTTGATCGCCGCGGCGGAGCGTGTCGGTGTGCGCGTGTTCTGAGCTGCGGGGCCCTCAGTGCCCCTGGTGAGCATCAGCATCGGGGCCGCGCAGCGGCAGGAGTGCGACACGCTGGAGACGCTGATGGCGCGCAGCGATGCCGCGATGTACGCCGCCAAGCGCG
>NZ_JBQEOF010000008.1:162765-260492 GCF_052044995.1 Roseateles sp. 22389 | reverse complement strand
AACCTCACCAACCTGGTCCTGCAGAACAGCTACATCGTCATCATGGCGCTGGGCATGCTGCTGGTGATCGTCACCGGCCACATCGACCTCTCGGTGGGCTCGGTATGCGGTTTCATCGGCGCGCTCGCGGCGGTGCTGATGGTCCAGTACGAATGGGCCGCGCTGCCCGCCGGCCTGGTCTGCCTGCTGGCAGGCGCGGTGATCGGCGGCGCGCAGGGCTGGTTCGTCGCCTACCTGGGCATCCCGTCCTTCATCGTGACGCTGGCCGGCATGCTGGTGTTCAAGGGCCTGGCGCTGGCGCTGCTGCAGGGCCAGTCGCTCGGTCCCTTTCCCGACAGCTTCCAGGCGCTGAGCGCCGGTTTCCTGCCCGAGCTCTTCGGCCAGGAGGATCCGCGTCCGACGACGCTGGGCCTGGGCCTGCTGCTCGCGGCGGCCTCGCTCACGGTCGCGTGGCGGCATCGCGCCGCGGCGGCGCGGCACGGCATGGAGACGGAGCCCGGGGTGGTCTTCTGGACGCGGCAGGGACTGCTGGTCGCCGCGATCGCCGCGATGAGCTGGCTGATGGCCTCCTACAAGGGGCTGCCGACGGTCATGGTGCTGATGGTTGGGTTGACCCTGGCCTATGACTTCATCGCCGGCCGCACCACGCTGGGCCGTCGCGTCTATGCGGTCGGTGGCAACGAGAAGGCGGCCCGCCTGTCGGGCGTGCGCACGCAGCGCATCGCCTTCCTGACCTTCGTGAACATGGGCGCGCTGGCGGCGCTGGCCGGCCTGGTCTTCGCCGCGCGGCTCAACACCGCCACGCCCAAGGCGGGCCTGGGCTTCGAGCTCGACGTGATCGCCGCCTGCTTCGTCGGCGGGGCTTCAGCCTCGGGCGGTGTGGGCAAGATCATGGGCGCGGTGATCGGCGCCTTCGTGATGGGCGTGATGAACAACGGCATGTCCATCCTGGGCGTCGGCATCGACTACCAGCAGGTCATCAAGGGCCTGGTGCTGCTGGCCGCCGTGTTCGTCGACGTCTACAACAAGCGCAAATAGGCGCGAAGGCGCACTCGCCCCACCACTCCCGGGATGCGGCCCGCCGGCATTCGCGATACGCTGCCGACGCGTCGCCCGCCGCGAAGGAGTGCCCGTGAGCCCACCGAAAGGCCAAGGTCGAAGCCGCCTCGTGACGAGGCTGCTCCTGGCATCGGCGCTGTTCACCACGCTGCCGCCGGCGCTGGCGGCCGATCCGCCGCGACAGGTCGCCCAGTACGCGCATACCTCGTGGACCGCGCGTGACGGCGCCTCGCTGGGCCTGGTCTTCGCGATGGCGCAGACCCCCGATGGCTACCTCTGGATCGCCGGATCGCTGGGTCTGTTCCGTTTCGACGGACATCGATTCACCGAGTGGCAACCACCCGACGGCCAGGTGCTGCCCAGCGGCCCCTACAGCCTGCTGGCCTCGCGGGACGGCACGCTGTGGATCGGCACCTTCCATGGACTCTCGAGCTGGGACGGACGCAAGTTCGTCGCGCGGCATCCGGAGATCGGCCAGACCTTCGTGACCTCGCTGGTCGAGGACCGCGAAGGCACGGTCTGGGCCGGTCTGCTGGGCCAGGCCGGGCGCCTGTGCGCCATCCGCGGGAAGAGCATCCAGTGCGCCGCGCCCGAAGGAGGCTTCGGCAGCTTCGTCTGGAGCCTGGCGGAGGACCGCGCCGGCCAGCTCTGGGTCGGCGCGGAGGCCGGCATCTGGCGGTGGGGCCCCGAAACGCCGCGGCGCTATCCCGTGCCGGGCGCGCGCGTGGGTGACCTCACCACGACCGCCGACGGTCAGGTCCTGGCCGGCATCGCGTCCAAGGGGCTCTGGGAACGGGCCGGCGACCAGTGGGTGCCCCATCGATTCCGCAAGGTTTCCAAGCCCGATGAATGGATGGCCGACACCGAGGTCAAGGCCAACAAGCTGCTGCGCGACCGCGATGGCGGGCTGTGGATCGGCACCGAGGGCCTGGGCCTGCTGCATGTGAAGGACGGCCAGGCCGACAGCTTCACGCGCATGGACGGGCTTTCCGGAAACATCGCGTGCAGCCTCTTCGAGGATCGCGAGGGCAACGTCTGGTACGGCAGCGAACGGGGCATGGACCGTTTCCGCAAGTTGCCGGTCACCACGCTGTCGACACGCCAGGGCCTGCCCGACGACGTCACCAAGTCCGTCCTGGCCGCCACCGACGGCGCCCTGTGGGTGGCCACGAACGGCGGTCTGGCGCGGTGGAAGGACGGCCGCCTGTCCCTCTTCAAGGAGCAAGAGGGCTTGCCCTCCGCGCAGGTGCAGGCCCAGTACCAGGACGCGCAGGGGCGCCTGTGGGTGAGCACGGCCACGGGGCTGGCCTATTTCGCGAACGAGCGCTTCGTCGCCGTCGACGGCGGACCCAGCAGCGAGATCTTCGCCATGGCCGGCGACGCCGCGGGCAACCTCTGGCTGTCCGGCAACAAGGGGCTTGCGCGGCTGCATCAAGGCCGCTTCGCCGAGAACATTCCGTGGGCCGCGCTGGGGCACTCGCAGCAGGCACAGCTTGTCGTGGCCGATCGCGGCGGGCTCTGGCTGTCCTTCTGGGATGGCAGCGGCGTGTCGTACGTCAAGAACGGCAAGGTCGCAGCGAACTACAGCTTCGCGCATGTGCCGGGCCGTGGGCAGGTCACCGGCCTGCGCGTGGATGACGAGGGCGCGCTGTGGGTGGCCACCGGGTCCACCGGCCTCAAGCGCATCAAGGACGGTCGCGTCACGGCGCTGACGCCAGCCAGCGGCCTGCCCTGCGAGACGATCCACTGGTCGACGCTGGACCAGGGCGGTGCCCTGTGGATGTACACCTCCTGCGGACTGGTGCGGGTGGACCGAGGCGACCTCGCGGCCTGGATCGCCGACCCGGCCCACCGCGTCTCGCCGGTGTCCTGGGGCGTGACGGATGGCGTGCCGCTCATGGTCACCCCGCAGGCCTATTTCAATCCGCCGGTGGCCCGGCAGCCCGACGGCAAGCTCTGGTTCATCGCGGGCGCCGAGCTGCTGTGGGCGGATCCGGCGAACATGCCCTCCAACACGGTGCCGCCGCCCGTGCACATCGAGCGCCTGACCGCCGACCACCAGAGCTACCCGATCGAGCAAGGCCTGCGGCTGCCGCCGCGGATCCGGGACATGACGATCGACTTCGTCGCGCTGAGCCTGGCGGATCCGCTGCGCACGCGCTTCCGCTACCGGCTCGAAGGCCACGACAGCGACTGGCGCGAGGCCGTCGACCGCCGCCAGGCCAGCTACACCAACCTGCCGCCGGGTCAGTATCGATTCCAGGTGAAGGCCGCCAACAACAGCGGCGTCTGGAACGAGGACGGCGCGCAGCTCGAGTTCACGATCCTGCCCGCCTTCCACCAGACGACCTGGTTCCGCGTGGGCAGCCTCGTGGTGCTCACAGGGTTGATCTGGGCCGGCTTCCAGCTCGCGCTGCGGCTGCGCGTGCGGCGACTGCATCGGCAGTTCGAGGCGACGCTGGAGGGCCGCGTCGCGGAACGCACGCGCATCGCGCGCGATCTGCATGACACGCTGCTGCAGCGCTTCAATGGGCTGCTGCTGCAGTTCCAGGCCGCGTCCAACCTGCTGCCCGATCGCCCGCGCGAATCCAAGCGGGTGCTGGACACCGCCATCGACCAGGTGGCCGGCGCGATCACCGAAGGTCGCGACACCGTGCAGGGATTGCGCGCGTCGACGCTGGAGACGAACAGCCTGGCGGAAGCCGTGCGGACGCTCGCGCGCGAGCTCTCCAGCGAAAGCGGCCGCGCGCTGCCGGTGGATGTCCAGGTGCAAGGCAAGCCGCAGGAGCTGCATCCGCTGCTGCGCGACGAAACGGTGCGCATCGCCGGCGAGGCGCTGCGCAACGCCTTCCGCCATGCGCAGGCGACGCGGATCGACGTCGAGCTGCGCTACGACGCGCGGCAGCTGTGCCTGCAGGTACGCGACGACGGCCAGGGGATCGATCCCGAGGTGCTGCGACGGGGCGAGCGCGAGGGCCACTTCGGCTTGAGCGGCATGCGCGAGCGCGCCGAGGTCGTCGGCGGTCAGCTCTCGGTGCGCTGCCCCGAGGGCGGCGGCACGGTGGTCGAATTCACCGCCCCGCTGCACCGCCCCCCTGCCCTCACTCGACCTTGACCCAGTCGTACTGGGCCTGGCCGCCGCCGTACGAGCCGGCGCCGACGGTCCCGGCCATCCACCTCGAGGTCCGCGAGACCACCGGCCCCTGCCACGAACCGGCCTGATCCGGCACCCCCGCGGCCAGGCGGGCGATACGCGGCCCCGGGCCCGCGGGCGATGGAGGGCCGGTGCTACAGTCCGCGGCCTCGCGCTGTCACGACTTCGCCCCCGCTCCTCCGTGCCTGCCTCGCCGCCAAAACCGCCCGCCAAGCCGCCTGCCAAGGCGTCGAAGGCGTCCAACGCGCCCCCGAAAGCGCCGCCCAAAGCACCGGCCCCACCGCGTGCCGAGGCGGTCGCCTCGCCGACCCCATCGACCCGTCGCCGCAGCGACGCGCCGACGCTGGCGGATGTGGCGCGAGAGGCCGGCGTGTCGGGCATGGCGGCCTCGTCCGCGCTCAACGGTGGTCGCCGCGGCTCGGCGCGGGTGTCGGCCGAAACCCGTGAACGCGTCCTGGCCGCGGCCGAGCGGCTCCAGTACCGGCCCAACGCCACGGCCCGCGCGCTGGCCAGCCAGCGCACGAATGCGATCGGTTTCGTCGCCAATTTCCAGAGCGAGGAGCCCAACCTCTATGTCCTGGAGGTGTTCAGCGGCATCATCCATGGCGCGACCGCCGCCGGCCAGACCACGGTGGTCTTCACCCTGGGGGACTGGGCGGAGATCCGTGCCCGTCTCCCGGCGCTGTGCGACGGCCGCGTCGACGGCCTGGTCCTGCTCGGCCCGCGCCTGCCGGACGACAGCGCCAGTTGGTTGCCGCAGCACACGCCGATGGTCTCGGTCCATGCCGACCGTCCGCTGGCCGGGGTGGCGAACCTGGAGACCGACGACGAGGCCGGCGCGCACGACATGGTGCGGGAGCTGCTCGCGCGCGGCCACCGCCGCATCCTCCACGTGGGCGGCCCGGAGGCCTTCGCCGGCGCCAACCGGCGGGTCGACGGCTATCTGCGCGCCCATGCCGAGGCCGGCGTGAAGCCCGCCGCCGGCCATGTGATCCGCGCGCCGCTGACCATCGACGGCGGGCGCGACGCGATCGAGGCCTGGCTGCGCCGCCACCGCGGGCGGCCCTTGCCCGACGTGGTCTTCGGCTGCAACGACGCCATCGCGTTCGGCTGCATCGAGGCGCTGCGCGCGCGCGGCCTGCGCATCCCGGAGGACATCTCCGTCGTCGGCTACGACCACACCTTGATGGCCCGCTCGGTGCAGATGGCCACCATGCGGCAGCCGCTGCACGAAATGGGGCGCCGCGCGGTCGAACTGCTGGTGGAGCGCATCGACGCGATGCGCCGCAACAAGCCCCTGCCCGCCCCCGGCCACCTGGTGCTGCCGACCGAGCTCGTCGCCGGCGTCACGCTGGGGGCGCCGCGACGCACCCGCCTGGCGATCTCCTGACGCGCGCTTGACGGACGCCTGAGGTCGCGCCTCGTCACCGTGCCCCGCGCTGGGACGGCGCACCGTCCCGGTGAGGTCTTTCCCCTAGATAGTTCATTCAATACACAAACTAACATCGCGTCGCCTTGATTTAGCGGAATATCACGCGCCCCCAACAGGGCCGTAACCAGATTCCATCAAGCTCGCGCCCGGAGGAGACAACCGGCCGGGCCCGTTGCTGAAAGGTCGACCGATGAGATTGCGATCCTCCCCCCTGCTGCTGGCCCTGGCGGCCGCCGGCGTGTCCACCGCCATGGCGCAGACCTGCACGCCGACGCCGATCAAGCCCTTCGTGAATGTCGGCGGCAGCTGGTCGGCGACGGCCTCGGCCACGCTCAAGACCGGCGGCTCGGCCGTGCTGGGTCCGCAGCCGGTCTCGGGCGGCAGCTGGAGCTGGAGCGGCTGTGGCACCGTCGGCGCCTCCCGCGAGCAGACCATTCAGCCCGCCGCGGCCTGCACCGCCACGGCCACCTATACCAACGCCTGCGGCGCCAAGAGCCAGCAGGCGTTCTCGATCAAGGTCGGCACCTGGGCCAGCGCCAAGTTCGGCGGCGGCGGTTATGTCACCGGCCTGGTCTTCCATCCGAGCGCCCGGGACCTGCTCTACGCGCGCACCGACGTCGGCGGCGCCTACCGCTGGGACGCGGGCTCGTCGTCCTGGATTCCCATCAACGATGGCTTCACCGCGGCCGAGGGCTTCCATCACGGCGTCGAGAGCATCGCCCTGGATCCCACCAACGACCAGCGCGTCTACATGGTCACCGGCATGTCGGCCTCGGCGGACGCCACGGCCCGGCTGTACGTCTCCAACAACCGCGGCGGCAGCTGGACCTTCTTCAACCTGCCCTTCTCGGCGGGTGGCAACAACAACGGCCGGGCGATCGGCGAGCGCTTGTCGGTCGACCCCAACAATCCGTCGATCCTGTTCTATGGCTCGCGCACGGCGGGCCTGTGGAGGAGCGGGGACTCCGGCCGCACCTGGGCCCAGGTGAGCGGGCTGTCGTCGACAAAGCTCACCGCCGACCAGATCAACAACCTCGGCGGCCAGGTCATGGGTGTCGAGCACCTGGTGTTCGACACCTCGACCAAGGGCAGCGGCACGCCGACGCGGACCCTGTGGGCCGCCATCGCGCCGGACTACGTCAACGCGGCCGGCCTGGGGTCCAACCTCTACAAGTCGGTCGACGGCGGCGCCACCTGGGCGCCGGTCGCGACGCCGGTGTCGGGCTTCCACATCCCGCACATCGTGCGCACCGCCGACGGCGCGCTGTACCTGCTCTTCACCAAGGGCGCCGGCCCGGGCGACGCGGGCCCCGCGCGGCTCTACAGGTACGACGCCAGCAACGGCAACACCTGGACGCTGCTCAACAGCAACGATGGCGCCGGCTATGGCGGCCTGTCGGTGCTGGGCACCGGCGCCACGGCACGCATCGCGCTGGGCGTGAGCGGCACCTGGGGCAACTACAGCGGCCAGCAGGTGGTGCAGCTGTCCGACGACGGCGGCCGCAACTGGCGCGAGATCGCGGCCACCATGCCGCACACACCGGCCAGCGACGGTTTCTCCGGCTGGATCGACGACGTGGAGATCGATCCCTTCAACCGCGATCGCGTGCTGCATGTCTTCGGCGGCGGCATCTGGGAGACGCGCAACGCGTCCTCGTCGACG
This sequence comes from Roseateles sp. 22389, assembly GCF_052044995.1. Classification (NCBI taxonomy): domain Bacteria; kingdom Pseudomonadati; phylum Pseudomonadota; class Betaproteobacteria; order Burkholderiales; family Sphaerotilaceae; genus Roseateles; species Roseateles sp. 22389. Next base: position 253,184 of record NZ_JBQEOF010000008.1, on the reverse strand, counting down.
CCGAGCTGGAACTTCGCGGTCAACGGCCTGGAGGAGACCTGCACGCTGAGCCTGGCCACGCCGCCGGCGGGCGCCTCCTACACCTTCATCAACAACTCGGGCGACGTCGGCACCTGGGTCCACACCGACCTGGGCACCACGCCGACGCTGAGCCCCTACAAGCAGTGGAGCAACGGCAACTCCGCCGACATGGCCTGGTCCGATCCCAACTACATCGCCAACGCCAACGTCACCAGCACCGCGAGCGGCCATGTCGGGACCGGCTACTGGTCCGGCGACGGCGGCCGCAGCTGGGCACCGTTCGCGCGTCTGCCCGCGGGCGCCGCGGCCAACATCAACCAGGCGTCCAACCTGGCCGTGCCGGCGCGTAACCGCGTCGTCTGGGCGCCGGCCGATTCGGTGCCCTCCTACACCACCGACAACGGCAACAGCTGGACGGCCACCAACCTGCCGGCGCTCACCGTCGTCGGCGGCGTGCCGCGCAGCTATCGCCTGGTGGCCGACCGCAGGAACGCCAACAAGGTCTATGCCTACGACTCGGGCGGCGCGTGGTGGACCTACACCCCGGCCAAGGTCTACGTCTCGACGGACGGCGGCCGGACCTTCGCGCTGAGCCAGGGCTCGGTGGCCGCCAACATGCGCTTCGCGCCGTGGGGCGCGTCGTCGATGGCGGTGAACCCGAACGCCGAAGGCGACCTGTGGGTGGCCGACGGCCTGGCCGTCTACCACTCGTTGGATTCGGGCGCGAACTGGACCAAGGTGGGCGCGTTCGCGCCGATCTGGGGCGGCCGGCAGGACTGGCTCGGCCCCGAAGTGGCGGGCGCGAGCATCGTCGCGCTGGGCAAGGCCAAGCCGGGCTCGAGCTACTCGGCGGCCGTCTACGTGGTGGGCGTGATCAACGGCGTGTGGGGCGTCTGGCGTTCGGACGATGCCGGCGCCACGTGGGTGCGCCACAACGACGACGCCCACCAGTACGCCGGCCTGGGCGTGATGGCCGCCGATCAGGGCCTTTATGGACGGATCTACGCCGGCGGCAGCTGCCGCGGCGTGGTGTACAGCAACTGACCAACGGGCCCGGCGACGGGCCCCTTCCCTTTCTCCGCATGAAGATCATCACCCCCATCGCCGCGGCCGTCCTGGCCCTGGGCGCGTCCGGTGCCCAGGCGGCGGACGCCCTGCTCTCGTCGCCCGACGGGCGCATCACGCTGCGCATCGCCGACGACGGCAGCCGCTTCAGCATCAGCCGCAAGGGCGAGACGGTCATCGCCGACTCGCCGCTGGGACTGGCGCTCGATGGCCAGCCGCCGCTCGGCGCGCTGACGCTGGAGTCGCGCCAGGACACGCGGGAGGACCGCGTCATCCCGCTCGTCGCCACCAAGGCGGCCACGGCGCGCGACCACTACCTCGGCACGACGCTGACCTTCCGGGAAGCGGGCGGCGGACGGCGCCTCTTCATCGACGCGCGCGCCTATGACGAGGGCGTCGCCTTCCGCTACCGGCTCGAGGGCCAGGGCCCGGTGCGGCTGAAGGATGAGCGCACGGCCTTCGTGCCGGCCGGCGATCCGGCCTGCCTCGTCACCCCGGTGGAAGGCGCGCATGAGCTGCCCTTCGAGCGGCTGCGGATCTCCGAGCTCAAGCGCGATACGGGTTACGACGTGCCGGTGGTCTGCGCCACGCCCTCGGGCCGCACGCATTACGCCATCACGCAGGCGCACCTGGAGGGCTACACCGGCGCCTCGCTGTGGCGCGACGGCCCCGCGCTGCGCGTGCGCCTGTCCGGCGTGCCCAAGCGCGAGGGGCCGGCCTATGTGTCCAGCGCCGGCCTGACGACCGCCTGGCGCGCCGTCATGATGGCGGACCGCGCCGGCCAGCTGATCGAGTCGCAACTGGTGGGCAACCTCAATCCGCCGCCGCGGGGCGACTTCAGCTGGGTCAAGGCCGGCAAGACCTCCTGGGACTGGTGGTCCGGGCCGCTCGAGGGCGTGAAGCCCGACCTGGCTGCCTACAAGCGCTTCATCGACTTCGCGGCGGAATCGGGCTTCCCCTACCACCTGATGGACGCCGGCTGGGCCTTCGGCACCGGCCCGTGCTGCGACGCGCTGCCCGGCACCGACATCACGCGTGCGGCCGACGGCATCGACATGCCGGCCCTGGTGCGCTACGCCGCCGACAAGGGCGTAGGCCTGCTGCTGTGGGTGCACTGGGAGCACCTGGCGCCGCGGATGGAAGAGGTGCTGGACACCTACGCGCGCTGGGGCATCAAGGGCATCAAGGTCGACTTCATGAACCGGGACGACCAGGAGATGGTCGCCTTCTACCAGCGCGTGGCCGAAGCCACCGCCAAACGTCACCTGCTGCTGGACCTGCACGGCGCCTACGTGCCCGCCGGGCTGCAGCGGACCTATCCCAACTTCATCACCCAGGAAGGCGTGCTGGGCGCGGAGTGGAACAAGATGGACCGGCGCATCACGCCGCGGCACAACCTGATGCTGCCCTACACCCGGATGCTGGCCGGCCCGATGGACTACACGCCCGGCGGCTTCCGCAACGCCACGCCGGGGGACTTCGAGGTGCGCGCCTCGATGCCGCTGACGCAGACGACCCGCGGCCAGGCGCTGGCCATGTACGTGGTCTACGACAGCCCGCTGCAGATGGTCTCCGACGACCCGTCCAACTACCGCGGCGAGACCGGCTTCGACTTCGTGCGCCGCGTGCCCGCAGCCTGGGACGAGACCCGCTTCCTCGCCGGCGAGCCCGGCGAGGACATCGTGCTGGCGCGGCGCAGCGGCAAGGCCTGGTACCTCGGTGCGATGACGTCGGAACGCGCCCGCACCGAAAAGGTCCCGCTCCGCTTCCTGCCGCCCGGCCGGTGGCGCGCGACGATCTGGCAGGACGGCGAGGTCGTGCGCGCGGTCCGTCGCAGCACGCGCAGCGTGACGAACGCCGACGTGCTGACGCTGTCGCTGGCCGCGGCCGGCGGCGCCGCCGTGATCCTGGAGCCGGCGCCGTGAGGACGCGCGCGCTCACGCCAGCCCACGCCAAGGAGGACGCACCGACATGAGACGCCGTGATGTGTTCGGGCTGATGGCGCTGGCCTCGGCCGGCCCGCTGGCCGTCGCCTCGAGTACCACCGGGAGCGCCACGCCGCTGCCCTCCGCGCTCGACGCGGCCGGGCAACTGAACGCGCTGCCGCTGGACGGCTCGCAGGACGGCTTCCGCTGGCGCCGTGTCGCCGAAGGGGTGCAGTTCCGCCTCGACGGCCTGACCAAGGGCATCCTGTTCTACGGCCCGGGACTGGTGCGGGTCACCGCCCACCTGGGCGTGGCGCATACCGCGCAGCCCAGCCTGGTGGTCGTGGCCAGGCCGCGTCCGCTCGCCATCGAAGTGCGCGAGGAGGCGGACACGCTGAGGGTCGTCGCGCCCGGCGTGCAGGTCCTCGTGGACAAGCGCAGCGGCGCGCTGACCTTCCTCGACGGCGCTGGCCGCCTGCTGACCCGGGAGCGCGAGCGCGCGCCCACCGAGCTGCAGCAGGTCGAGATCGCCGGCAGTCCCAGTTATTCGCTCGCCCAGCACTTCAGCCTCACGCCGGACGAGTCGCTCTATGGCCTGGGCCAGTACAACGAGCCCTACATGGACTACCGCGGCCGCGAGGTCCTGATGGTGCAGACCAACATCGGCATCGTCGTGCCGTTCATGGTGTCGACGCGCCGCTGGGGCCTGCTGTGGGACGTCTACTCGAAGATGAGCTTCAGTGACGGGCCGGACGGCGCCAGCTTCCGCGCCGAGAGCGCGCCCGCGGGCGCCGATTACTACCTGGTCGCCGGTGGCGACATGGACGGCGTGATCACCGGCTATCGCGCGCTGACCGGCGCCGCGCCGATGTTCCCCAAGACCGCCTTCGGGCTCTTCATGAGCAAGGAGCGCTACCAGACTCAGCAGCAGTTGCTGGACGTGGTGCGGCACTTCCGCGCCGACGGCTTCCCGCTCGACACCATCGTTCAGGACTGGCAGTACTGGGGCGGCGAGAAGGACGGCGTCTGGGACGGCAAGTGGAGCGGCATGGTCTGGGACCGCGAGCGCTTCCCCGATCCCGCCGCGATGACGCGCGAATTGCACGGGCCGCTGCACACGCGGCTGATGGTCTCGATCTGGCCGTCGGTGGGCAACGACACGGCGCTGGCCCGTGAGCTCGACGCGCAGCACCTGCGCTTCGAGCCACTGCACTGGATCTCCAAACGCGCGCGGATCTACGACGCCTTCAGCCCCGCCGGGCGGCGCATCTACTTCAAGCACGTCAAGCAGGGCCTGCTGGACGTCGGCGTGGACGCGCTGTGGATGGACGGCACCGAGGTCGAGGTCGGCGGCGCGGCGCACGACCCGGCCGAGGTCGAGGCCGACATCAAGCGCCTGGGCCGCAACGCGATGGGCGACTTCACGCGCTACCTGAACGTCTACAGCCTGCTGACCACCCGCGGCGTCTACGAAGGACAGCGCGCGGCGGGCCCGTCGGGCCGGCGCGTGTTCACGCTGACGCGCTCGGCCTGGGCCGGCCAGCAGCGCTACGCCGCCCCGCCCTGGTCCGGCGACACCGAATCCAGCTGGGCCTCGCTGCGCGCGCAGATCGCCGGCGGGCTGAACGTCGCGATGGCCGGCCTGCCCTACTGGTCGCAGGACACCGGCGGCTTCTTCGTGAATTTCGCCGAGGGCGAGCGCAATCCCGCCTGGCGCGAGCTCTACGCGCGCTGGAACCAGTTCGGCATCTTCAATCCGATCTACCGCATCCACGGCACCTCGGTCGAGCGCGAGCCCTACCTGTTCAAGAGCCTGGACCCGGCGGTGTACGGCTCGCTGCGCCGCGCCGCCGAGCTGCGCTACCAGCTGCTGCCCTACCTCTACAGCCTCGCCTGGCGCGCCACGCAGGAGGGCTATCTGATGATGCGCGGCCTGGCGATGGACTTCCCGGACCAGGCCGCGCTGCGCAAGGTGGACGACTCCTACATGTTCGGCCCGGCCTTCCTGGTGCAGCCGATCACGCGGCCGATGTTCCATGCGGTGCTGCCGCCGCCCGCGACGGTGCCGGCCGCGCAGCTGCGCACCCCGGACGGCCAGGGCGGCCTGCTGCTCGAGTACTTCGACGGCATGGATTTCGAGAAGCCGGCGAGCCGCACCGTCGACACGGTGATCGAGCATCGCTGGCCCGATCCGCCGCTGGGCAGCGTGCCGCCGGGACTGAGCGGGCTGATGCGTTTCTCGGCGCGCTGGACCGGCGAGCTCATCGCCGCCGAAAGCGGCGAGCATGAGATCGGCCTCGAGGGCGACGACGGCTTCCGCTTGTGGCTGGACGACGAACTGGTCGTCGACGACTGGAACCTCGGCCCTCCGCGCTTCAAGGGCCATCGCCTGACGCTGCGCGCCGGCCAGCGCCTGAAGCTGCGCATCGACTACTTCCAGGAGACGCGCGGCCGCTTGCTGCGCCTGGCCTGGCGCACGCCGACCCAGGCGCGCGAGCTGGTCGAGATGCAGGGCCGGCTGGACCGCCGGCAGGAAACCCTGTTGCCGCAGGGCAGCGACTGGACCGACTTCTGGACCGGCCAGCGCCACGCCGGCGGCGGCCGCGTCGCGCGCGACTACGCGCTGGACGAGTTCCCGCTTTTCGTGCGCGGCGGCGCCATCGTGCCGATGGGGCCCGTCGTCGAGCACACCGGCCAGGACGCCGGCGCGCCGTTGGAGATCCGCGTCTATCCCGGCGCCGACGGCCGCTTCGTCCTGTACGAGGACGACGGCGAGACCTACCGCTACGAGCGCGGCGAGCGCGCCACCGTCGCGCTGCGCTGGGACGATGCCCGCCGCACGCTGCACATCGGCGCCCGTCAGGGGCGCTTCCCCGGCCTGGTGACGCATCGCACGCTGCGGGTGCGAGTCATGGCCACCCCCGACCGGGTCGAGCAGACCCGCTCCGTGCAGTACCAGGGCCGGGCCCTGGCCCTGTCCTTCGACTCCCGCACCGACTCCCCTTCCTCCCGTCCATGAAGCAGACCGTCCTTCCCCTGATCCTGGCCTTGCTGGCCGCCACCGCCCAGGCCGAGGTGCGCCTGTCCGAGGTCTTCGGCGAGCACATGGTGCTGCAGCGCGACCGCCCCTTGCGCCTCTGGGGCCAGGCCACGCCCGGCCAGTCGCTGACCGTGACGCTGGGCGGCCGCGAGGCCACCACTCGCGTCGGTGCCGATGGCCGCTGGCGCGTGCAGCTGGATCCGCTGCCGGCCGGCGGTCCGCACCGGCTGCAGGTGACCGGCGACCAGACCGTCACGCTGGAGGACGTCCTGATCGGCGACGTCTGGCTGCTGGGCGGGCAGTCCAACATGGAGTGGCCGCTGGCGCAGAGCGACACCGGGCCGCAGGAAGTGGCCTCGCCGCAGGATGCGCGGCTGCGCCATCTGCGCGTGCCGCTGCGGGCCAGCGTGCGGCCGGAGGCGGAGATCGCGCCGGCGCCCTGGGTGGTCGCCGAGCCGGGCCGCGTGGGCGAGTTCAGCGCCGTCGGCTATCACTTCGCGCGCCGCATGCAGGCGGTGCAGGGCATTCCCATCGGCCTGATCGACACGGCCTGGGGCGGCTCCATGCTCGAGACCTGGATGAGCCGCGCCGCCGCGTTGCGCGACGCGGACCTCGCGCCAGCGGTGCGGGCGCTGCCCGCGGACAACGCCGCCTTCAGCGCCGCGCTGGGCCAGCGCCTGCAGCAGCGCGTGGCGGCGTGGCAGCCGGGCCTGCCGCTGAATGCGTCGGATGCCTCGGGCTGGAGCGCGGCCGCCGACCTCGACCAGAAGTGGCCCACGCTGCAGGCGCCGGGCGTGTGGGAGGGCCAGGGACTGGCCGACCTCGACGGCATCGTCTGGATGCGCAAGCGCATCGAGTTGACCGCGGCGCAGGCGGCCGGCGCGGCCGAGCTGCATCTGGCCAAGGTCGACGACTGCGACGAGGTCTGGATCAACGGCCAGCGCATCGGCGGCCAGTGCGGCTGGGAGCTGTCCCGTCGTTATGCCGTGCCCGCCGGGACGCTGCGCGCGGGCGCCAACTGGATCGCCGTGCGCGTGACCGACACCGGCGGCGGTGGCGGCATCTACGGCGATGCCGCCGACCTGCGCCTGGACACGGCGGCAGGTCCGGTGACGCTGGTCGGTGCCTGGCGTGCCCGCGTCGAGAAGCTCGCGCCGGCGGCCGGCCCGGTCGCCAACAACGCGCCGGCGCTGGGCCACAACGGCCTGATCGCGCCGCTGCAGGGACTGTCGGTGCGTGGCGTGCTCTGGTACCAGGGCGAAGAAAACGCAGGACGCGCCGCGGCCTATGCCGACGGCTTCAAGCGCCTCATCCAGGACTGGCGTCAGCAGTTCGGGGACCCGGACCTGCCCTTCCTGTTCGTGCAGCTTGCCGCCTGGCGGCCGCTGGCCGACAACCGGCCCGACGGCAACGGCTTCGCCGAGCTGCGCGGCAGCCAGGCCGCCGCGCTCGCCCTGCCGCACACCGGCATGGCCACCGCGATCGACATCGGCGACGCCATCGACATCCATCCGCGCAACAAGCGCACCGTGGGCGAGCGCCTGGCCGCCGTCGCGATGCATGAACTGGGCCTGCGCGACGCGCCGGCCATGGGGCCGCGACTGATCGGTGGTCAGGCCCGCGGCGCCGAGTTCGAGCTGCGCTTCGACCGCACCGAAGGCGGGCTGCGCACCACGCGGGCCGGCGAGCCGCTGCGCGGCTTCTACCTGGCCGGCGCCGATCGCCGCTGGGCGCCGGCGCAGGCGCGCTTCGACGGCGATCGCATCGTGCTGCGCAGCGACGCGGTGGCGGCGCCGGTGGCGGCGCGTTACGCCTGGGTCGACAACCCCGGCGAGGCCAACATCGTCGGCGGCGACGGCCTGCCGCTGCCGCCGCTGCGCACCGACGACTGGCCGCTGGCCTCGGCCGGCCGCCGCTACGGGCGCTGAGCCGTCGCGCCCTGTCCGTCCCCATCGCCACGCGCGGGCCGTGCCCGCGCGATCCGTTTACTGAAAGGACCTTGTCATGCCTCCCTTCCTGCGACGCGCCGCGCTGGCGCTCGTCGCCGTGATCGCCACGGCCGCGCTGCCCGCTCAGGCCCACGAGACCCTCAAGCTCGACGCGCCCAAGCCCAATCTCGCGCCGACGCCGCCGATGGGCTGGAACTCCTGGAACAAGTTCGCCTGCAACGTCAGCGAGCAGCTGATCCGGCAGCAGGCCGATGCGATGGCCGCCTCCGGCATGAAGGCCGCCGGCTACCAGTACATCGTCATCGACGACTGCTGGCAGAAGAGCCGCGACGCCGACGGCAACATCCAGGCCGACCCCGAGCGCTTCCCGTCGGGCATCAAGGCGTTGGCCGACTACGTCCATGCCAGGGGCCTCAAGTTCGGGCTCTATTCCGACGCCGGCTCGCTGACCTGCGGCGGCCGGCCCGGCAGCGCGGGCCATGAGTTCCAGGACGCGCGCCAGTACGCCCGCTGGGGCGTCGACTACCTCAAGTACGACTGGTGCCACACCGGCCCCCGCAACGCCGAGGCGGCCTACACCATCATGGCCAAGGCGCTGCGCGAATCGGGCCGCGACATCGTGCTGTCGATCTGCGAATGGGGCACCGACCATCCCGAGCGCTGGGGTCCCACCGTCGGCCACCTGTGGCGCACCACCGGCGACATCTTCGATGCGTGGTCCGGCAAGAAGGACTGGTCGCACGGCATGACCGACATCCTGGACATGCAGGTCGAGCGCGCCGCCCATGCCGGCCCCAATGCCTGGAACGACCCCGACATGCTGGAGGTCGGCAACGGCGGGATGACGACCACCGAGTACGAGTCCCACTTCTCGCTCTGGGCCATGCTGGCCGCGCCGCTGATCGCCGGCAACGACCTGTCGAAGATGGACGCGGACACGCTGCGCATCCTCACCAATGCCGACGTCATCGCCGTCGACCAGGACCCGCTGGGCCGGCAGGGACAGCGCATCTGGAAGCAGGGCGAGCTCGAGATCTGGTCGCGCCCGCTCCAGGGCGGCGACCTGGCGGTGGTGCTGTTCAACCGTGGGCAGGCCCCGGCCGCGATGCGCGTGGACTGGGCCCAGCTCAAGCTCCCGGCCGACCAGAAGGTCGACGTGAAGGACCTGTGGAGCAAGCGGGTCGCCAAGGGCGTGGCGGGCGGCTACGGCGGCACCGTCGCCTCGCACGGCGTGATCATGGTGCGGCTCACGCCCATGCGTTGATCCGGCAGGGTGGAGCAGTACATGAATGATGGTTTGAAGACGAGGGGCGCGGCCTTGCCCGCCGGATCCGCAGAGGTTCCCGATGCACGGCGTCGCCTGCTGACCTTTGGCGCGGGCCTGCTGCCCGTGCTGCCGCTGATGCCGGGATGCGGCGGCGGTCCCACCAGTGAAGCGGGCACGCCGCTGCTCGGCGGCACCGCGGGCGCGGAGGGCGCGCCGGAGTTCGACGTCCCGCCTCCGCCGGAGCCCGATCCCCCCTCGCCGCCGCTGCCCGCGCCGGCGCCGGGCGCGTCTCCGACGCCCATGCCCGAGCCCGCGCCACCAGCGCCCGCACCGTTGCCGCCTCCGCCGGCGCCCACGCCAGCACCGTCGCCGACCGCTTCGCCATCGCCATCGCCATCGCCGGCCCCGGCGCCGGCGCCGGCACCGGTTCCCTCCCCGACACCCGCGCCGGCCCCCGAGCCCGCTCCCGCGCCTGCCCCATCGCCGGCGCCCACGCCAGCGCTCGTGCATCCCGGACTGCTTCACACCCAGTCCGACCTGCTGCGCATGCGCGACAAGGTGGCCGCCGGCCTGCAGCCCTGGATCGGCAGCTGGAACCTGCTGCTGGCCGCGCGCCGCGCCAACCTGGGCGCGACGCCGTTCCCGCTGGAAGTCGTCAAGCGCGGCGTCGCCGGCGACGAGAACTTCGGTGTGATGCTCGTGGACCTGGCGCGGGTCTATCACCTCGCGCTGCGCTGGAAGATGACCGGCGACGAGGCCTATGCCAAGGACGCGGTGAAGTTCCTCAACGCCTGGTCCTCGACGCTGAAGCAGCTGGGCGGCAACTCCAACCTCTACCTGTCCTCGGGGCTGTACGGCAACCAGTGGGCCAACGCGGCGGAGCTGATGCGCACCTACGAGGGCTGGGCCCGCGAGGACGTGGCCCGCTTCCAGGACATGCTGCTGAAGGTCTTCTACTCGCGCTGCCACGAGTTCCTGACCAACCACAACGGGAGCGAGATCCGCAAGGTCACGCATTACTGGGCCAACTGGGACCTGGCCAATCTCTGCGGCATGTATGCGATCGGCGTGTTCTGCGACCGGCCCGACATCACCGCCGAGGCCGTCAACTACTACAAGCACGGCCGCGGCAACGGCTCCCACGACCACAGCGTCTATTACCTGCATCCCGGCTACCTGGGGCAATGGCAGGAAAGCCACCGCGACCAGGGTCACTCGACGCTGGGCATCGCGCTGGCCGGCATGCTGTGCGAGATGGCCTGGAACCAGGGCGAGGACCTCTACGGCCTGTGGAACAACCGGCTGCTCGCCGGCGCCGAGTACGTCGCCAGGACCAATCTCAGCGATGCGAGCGGCACGCCCTACGTGATGCCCTTCGCGCCCTACAACGGCGTGCAGGGCCCGGGCACCGCGACGGCGGGCAGCGGCAGCCGCCGGCCGTGCTGGGAGCTGATCCTCAACCATTACGTCGGCCGCAAGGGCCTGTCGGCGCCCTGGACCCAGACCATGGTGGGGCTGGTGCGCCCGGAGCGCGGCGACGGTGGCGACTCGGTGGGCTTCGGCTCGCTGTTCTTCGTGCGCGACCCGTCGCCGCCGGCGCGACCCTCCGGCCTGAGCGCGCTGCTGAGCGACGGCAAGGTGCAGCTGTCCTGGTGGGGCAGCGCCGACGCGACGCAGTACCTGGTGCAGCGCGCGAGCGCCCCGGGCGGACCGTTCGCGACGGTGGCGCGGGTCACCGATCCCCGCACCTTTACCGACTCGCCGGGCCAGGGCGTCTGGCACTACCGGATCAGCGCGGTCACGCCCTCGGGCGAGCGCACGGGCGTGGACACCGCGCGCGTCGCCGTCCCCGGCGAGCTCTGGCTGCACCTGCCGCTGGACGGCAGCGCCACTGACGCCGGCGGTCGCGGCCTGCACGGCCAGTTGGTGAACGGCGCGAGCTGGGGCAGCGGCGGCCGCAATGGCACGCCCTGCCTGCAGCTCGATGGCCGCAGCGGCCACCTGCGCCTGCCCGATGGCGCCGTGTCGACGCTCGGCGACTTCACGCTCGCGGTGTGGGTGTACTGGGAGACCAGCGCGATCAACACGCGCATCTTCGACTTCGGCTCCAACGACGTGGCCTACCTCGCCCTGACGCCGCGCGACGGCGGCACGCCGAACCAGATGCGGCTGCTGGCCTCGTGCAACCAGTTCTGGACCGAGCAGCCGCTGGCCGCGCCCGTGTTGCCCACCGGCCGCTGGGTGCATGTGGCCGTCACGCTGGCCGGCAAGGTCGGCACGCTCTACGTCGACGGTGTGCCGGCCGGCAGCCACGACGGCATCTGGATGGCGCCGAACCAGTTCGGGCAGACGACGCAGACCTGGCTGGGGCGCTCGCAGTACGGCGGCGATCCGTTCTTCAAGGGACGGATGCAGGACCTGCGGATCTACAGCGGCGCGCTGGCGCCGTCCGCCATCGCCGAGCTGGCCCGCTGAGCGACGAGGCGCGGAAGGAGGCACGGACGGGACGCGGGGACGATCGCCGCCTCGTTCGTGCAGGACAATCGGCGGCTTTCGGCTCAGCCCCCCTCGCCCGTCCCGCGCTTCATGACGATCTCCACGCCTCCGCCGCCCTCTTCCTCCCCGGCGCCCTCCCTGGCGCCTGCCTCCGCCCCCGGCGACCACGACCTCGGCCCCGGCGGCAACAAGCTGCTGTGGTTCCTGCTGTTCGCAGCGGTGGTCTTCGCGGTGCTGCGGCCGATGTCGCCCCAGGCCTGGCTGGGCCTGATCGACTGGCAGACGATGGGCGCCCTGACCGGCCTGCTGGCCATCACCCAGGGCGTGGAACGCAGCGGCGTGCTCCAGTCGGCCGCGCGGGCGCTGCTGGCCCGCACCGGCAGCGCCCGCCAGCTCGCCCTGCTGCTGTGCGCGGTCGCCGCCGGGCTGGCCGCGCTGGTCACCAACGACGTCAGCCTCTTCCTGCTGGTGCCGCTGACCCGCGAGCTGGCCGCCCAGGCGCACCTGCCGCTGGCGCGGCTGGTCGCGCTGGAGGCGCTGGCGGTCAATGCCGGCTCCTCGCTGACGCCGATCGGCAATCCGCAAAACCTCTACCTCTGGCACAAGTCCGGCGAGTCCTTCGGCGGCTTCATCGCGATGATGGCGCCCACCGTCGGCGTCATGCTCCTGCTGCTGGTGGCCACGATCCTGATCACCATGCCGCGCGCGCCGATCAAGCTGGCCGCGGACACGCGCCGCACGCCGACCCGGCCCGGGCTGCTCGCGCTCTCCGGCGCGCTGTTCGTGGGTTTCGTGCTGGCGCTGGAGCTGCACCAGTGGGCGCCGGCGCTCGCGGTGGTCCTGGCGATCTACGCGCTGTGGCACCGCCCGGTGCTGATGAAGCTGGACTGGGCGCTGCTCGCGACCTTCGCGCTGATGTTCGTGGTGCTGCACCAGCTGGCGGCCCTGCCGCAGGTGGCGGCGCTGCTGCGCGGGCTGCCGCTGGACCAGCCGCTGGCGGCCTACCTCGCCGCCATCGGCGCCTCCCAGGTCATCAGCAACGTGCCGGCCACGCTGGTGCTGGCCGACGCGGTCCCCAACGTCGCCGTGCTCGCGATCGCGGTGAACGTCGGCGGCTTCGGCTTCGTGGCGGGCTCGATGGCCAACCTGATCGCGCTGCGCCTGGCCCGCGCGCCGGGCGCGCTCAAGGAGTTCCACCGCATCAGCCTGCCCTTCCTGGCCGTGTGCGCGCCGCTGGTGGCCTGGCTGGCGCTGTGACCGGATTGGCGTTTCCCCGACGCCCTCCGCCCATTCATGGTGGGGACGCAGGCCCGCGCCGATGCGATAGTCAGGCCACGCCGCCGACGCGACAGGCAGCGAAGGACCCTTTGTGAGTCGCCTGCAAGGCCACCGTTTCCCGCCGCTGATCCTCTGCCTGCTCCTGGCCTGGGCCTGGCTGCTGGGCGCCCCCTCCGCCGCCCGGGCGGCCGACGCCGCGCCGCAGATCTCCCAGTACGCCCACACCTCGTGGACCGCGCGGGATGGCGCGCAGCTCGGGCTGGTCTTCGCCTTCGCGCAGACCCATGACGGCTACCTGTGGGTGGGCGGCTCCTACGGGCTCTTCCGCTTCGACGGGCTGCGCTTCGTGCCCTGGCAGCCGCCGAAAGGCTCCTCGCTGCCGAGCAATCCCTACGCCCTGCTGGTCTCGCGCGACGGCACGCTCTGGATCGGCACCTTCAACGGCCTGGTCAGCTGGAACGGCAGCCGCCTGACCCGCTATCCGGAGACCGACGGCGGGCTCGTCACCTCCCTGCTGGAAGACAGCGAGGGCACCGTCTGGGCCGGCCTGCTCGGTCCCCCCGGAAGGCTCTGCGCCGTGCGCAGCGGACAGGCCCGCTGCGACGACGCGCAGGGCGGCTTCGGCACCTTCGTGTGGAGCCTGGCGCAGGATCGCTCGGGCGACCTGTGGGCCAGCGCGGACTCGGGCCTGTGGCGCTGGCGGCCCGGCACGCCCCAGCGCATCGACGCGTCCGGCCAGCGCCTGGGCGACCTGACCGAGACCGCCGACGGCCAGTTGCTGGTCGGCGTCCGCGGCGCGGGGCTCAAGCGCCCCGCCGGCGACCGGCTTGCCCCCTATCCGCTGCGCAGCGCCACCCGGCCCGGGGAACTGCTGCCCGATCGCCAGATCCTGGCCAACAAGCTGCTGCGGGCCCGCGACGGCGGCCTGTGGATCGGCACCGATGGCCAGGGGCTGCTGCACGTGCGCGAGGAACAGGCCTCCGCCTTCACCCGGTCAGACGGCCTGTCCGGCAACATCGCCTGCAGCCTGTTCGAGGACCGCGAAGGCAACATCTGGTACGGCAGCGACAAGGGCGTGGACCGCTTCCGCAAGCTGCCCGTCACCACGCTGTCCAAGGCGCAGGGCCTGCCCAACGAGGCGACGCGCTCGGTGCTGGCGAGCCGGGACGGCAGCGTCTGGGTCGCCACCGACGACGGCCTGGCCCGGTGGAAAGACGGCGCCATCGCCGTCTACAAGGAGGCGCAGGGGCTGCCGGACGCCCGGGTGCACTCGCTGTACGAGGACCACGACGGGCGGCTCTGGGCCAGCACCGCCGCCGGCCTGGCGTCCCTGGCACCGCCGCGGGGGGCGCGTGCGGCGCCCGGCCAGCCGGCCGAACGGTTCGTCCGCGTCGACGGCGTGCCCGGCCGGGAGATCTACTCGATCACCGGGGACGACGCCGGCAACCTCTGGCTCTCGGGCAACGAAGGGCTGATCCGGCTGCATCAAGGGCGCTTCGTCGAGAGCCTGCCCTGGTCCGCCTTCGGCCGCCGGCAGCAGGCCAAGGTCATCGTCGCCGACCGGGGCGGCCTGTGGCTGTCCTTCTGGCAGGACGGCGGGGTGATGCGCGTCAGGGACGGCAAGGTCCTGGCCACCTACACCGCCGCCGAAGGCCTGGGCGCCGGCCATGTGGCGGGCCTGCGCCTGGCGGCCGACGGCACGGTCTGGGCGGCCACCGAGGACGGCGGCCTCAGCCGCATCAAGGACGGCCGCGTCAACACGCTGGGCGTCGGCCAGGGCCTGCCCTGCAACACGATTCACTGGTCGATCGTCGATGACGACGGGGCGCTGTGGCTGTACACGGCCTGCGGGCTGATCCGCATCCTGGGCGAGGACCTGGCCGCGTGGGAAGCCGATCCCGCGCACCGCGTCGCGCCCAAGACCTGGGGCGCCGCGGACGGTGTGCCGCTGCTGGCCCTGACGCCGGCCTACTTCAATCCCCCGGTGGCCAAGGCCGGCGACGGCCGGCTGTGGATGGTCTCGGGCGCCGATGCCCAGGTGCTCGACCCGGCCCGGCTGCCCTTCAATCCGCTGCCGCCGCCGGTCCACATCGAGTCGCTGGTGGCGGACCACACCGCCTACGCCGTCGCCCCGGGCCTGCGCCTGCCGCCGCAGGTGCGCGACATGACGATCCAGTTCACCGCGCTGAGCCTGGTCGACCCGAAGAACACGCGCTTCCGCTACCGGCTGGACGGCCACGACACCGACTGGCAGGAGGTCGTCGACCGGCGCCAGGCCAGCTACACCAACCTGCCGCCCGGCGCCTACCGCTTCCAGGTGAAGGCGGCCAACAACAGCGGCATCTGGAACGAGGACGGCGCGCAGCTGGCGTTCTCGATCGAGCCGGCCTTCCACCAGACCACCTGGTTCCGCGTGCTGGCGGGCCTCCTGCTGGTGCTGCTGGTGGTGAGCATCTTCCAGGTCCGGATGCGGATGCGGATGCGCCGGCTGCGCCTGCAGCTCGAGGCGACGGTGGAAGCGCGCGTGGCCGAACGCACCCGCATCGCCCGCGACCTGCACGACACCCTGCTGCAGCGCTTCAACGGGCTGCTGCTGCAGTTCCAGGCCGCCTGCAACCTCCTGCCCGACCGGCCGCGCGAATCGAGGCAGGTCCTCACCGTCGCGATCGACCAGGTCGCCGAGGCCATCACCGAAGGCCGCGACGCGGTGCAGGGCCTGCGGACCGCGGCGGCCCCGGCGAACGACCTCGTGCAGGCCCTGCGCGCCACCGCGCAGGCGCTGGCCCGGGAACACGGCCCGGCGCCCGCGACGCAGGTGGAGGTCCAGGGCCCGCCGCGGCCGCTGAGCCCGGTGGTGCGCGACGAGGCCTTCCTGATCGCGGGCGAGGCGATGCGCAACGCCTTCCACCATGCCGAGGCGACGCAGGTCGAGGTGGAGATCCGCCATGACCCGCGGCAGCTGCGGGTGCGGGTGCGCGACGACGGCAGGGGCATCGCCCCGACGGTCCTGCAGGCGGGCCGCAAGGAAGGGCACTTCGGCCTGAGCGGCATGCGCGAGCGCGCCGAGCTGCTGGGCGGCCGGCTCACCGTCCGCAGCGGCGTCGGGGCCGGCACCGAAGTGGAGTTCAGCGTGCCGGCGGCGCGGGCTTATAGTCCCGTCGCGTCAGCCCGGTCGTGGTTCCCTTTCAAGAAACGCCCGCCCTGGGAGATCCCGCATGACTGAAGAATCGAGCCGCATCCAGGTGCTCTGCGTCGACGACCACCCCATCGTCCGGCAGGGCATCGCCACGCTGCTGTCGGTGGAGCCGGACATGGTGCTGGTGGGCGAGGCGTCCAACGGCCGCGAGGCGATCGAGCGCTTCCGCGCCCATCGTCCGGACGTCACGCTGATGGACCTGCAGATGCCCGGCATGGGCGGGCTGGACGCGATCGCGGCGATCCGCGCCGAGTTCCCGGACGCCCGCATCATCGTCCTCACCACCTATGTCGACGACGCGCAGGCGCAGCAGGCCCTGCAGACCGGCGCCCTGGGCTACCTGCTGAAGAACGCGCTGCACAAGGAGCTGCTGGACGCGATCCGCGCCGTGCATGCCGGGCGCATGGCCCTGCCCTCCGAGACCTCCTTCGAGCTGGCCGCGCAGATCCCCGTGGATGCGCTCACGCCGGCGGAGATCGGCCTGCTGCGCTTCATCGCCCAGGGCAATGCCTACGAGGAGATCTCCAAGGTGCTGGGCCTGGGCCCGACGGTGGTCGAAAGCCAGGTGCGGGGCCTGCTGTCCAAGCTCGACGAGCAGGAGCGCACGCGCGCCGCCGCGACCGACCTGCACCAGGGCATGCTCGAGACCGAACGGGCTGCCCGGCATGCGGCCGAGGCAGCCAACCGCGCCAAGAGCGAGTTCCTCGCCGGCATGAGCCACGAGCTGCGCACGCCGCTGAACGGCGTCCTGGGCTACGCCCAGCTGCTGAGCATGGAAGGCGGCCTGAGCGCCCGGCAGGCGCGCGGCCTGGAGACGATCCAGCAGAGCGGACTGCACCTGCTGGCGCTGATCAACGACATCCTGGACCTCGCCCGCATCGAGGCCGGCCGCACCGAACTGGACCTGGCGCCGGTCAACCTGCCCGAGCTGCTGCGATCGGTCGTCAACCTGATGCGCATCAAGGCGGAGGAGAAGCAGCTGGCCTTCGTGTTCGACACCGCGAGCGCCCTGCCGGCGACAGTGCTGACCGACGGACGCCGGCTGCGCCAGGTGCTGCTGAACCTCCTGGGCAACGCCATCAAGTTCACCGACGCCGGCACGATCACGCTGCGCGCGGGCGCCGAGCCGCTGGCGGCGGACCAGGTGCGGCTGCGCCTGGACATCGAGGACACCGGCATCGGCATGCGCCCCGAGGACCTGGACCGCATCTTCGAGCCCTTCGTGCAGGTCGGCGCCGCGCAGCGCCGCGCCGGCGGCACCGGGCTGGGCCTGGCGATCACCCGGGCCCTGGTGACCGACATGGGCGGGCAGGTGCGGGTGAGCAGCGAGTTCGGCGTCGGCACCCGGTTCCAGCTGGAGCTGCCGCTCTCGCCCACCGAGGCCGAGGCCGACGCCACGCCGAAGATCGCGCCCGGCGTGCCGCGTTACCTCGGCGCGCCCCGGCGCGTGCTGGTGGTCGACGACGTCGCGGCCAACCGCGCGCTGCTGTGCGACTTCCTGTCGGACGCCGGGTTCCAGGTGGCCCAGGCCTGCGACGGCGCCGAGCTGGCCGCAGCGGTGGGCCGCTTCCGTCCGGACCTGATCCTGATGGACAGCATGATGCCGACGACCGACGGCGTGGAGGCCACGCGCCAGTTGCGCCGCCATCCCGACACGGCCACGGTGCCGGTGATCGCGATCTCGGCCACGGCCACGGCCGAGCACCGTGCCGCCTGCCTGCGGGCCGGCGTCAACGTGTTCCTGACCAAGCCGGTTTCGCTGGGGACGCTCCAGACGCACATCGGCGAGCAGCTCGGCCTGCAATGGCTCGAGCCGCCGGCCGCGTCGCGCTGAGGCCCGCCCCGGGGTGACGGATCACCGACGGCCGCCGGCCGTGATGGCGGCGTCGTCCTCGCCCGCGAAGGCCTGCGCGACCGGCTCCGCCGCGACCACGGCGACTTCTGGCGGCGCCGCTGTCGCCGCTCCCACCGGTTCCACCGGCTGGGCCGGCGACGCCTCGTGGAACGCCACCTGGTTGCGTCCGCCGCGCTTGGCCCGATAGAGCGCGCGATCCGCGGCTTCCAGCAGCTGCTCGCCGTCGCCGATGTCGACGCCCAGCATGGCCGCGCCGAACGAGCTGGTCACCACGCCGATGACGGTGGGCGCGCGGCTGACGTCGACCTGCATGCGGCGCAGGCGCTGGCGATCCTCCGGCTGCGACAGGTCCAGCCCCGGCAGCACGAGGCAGAACTCCTCGCCGCCCAGCCGTCCCACCGCGTCATAGGGCCGCACCGTCGCGGCGAGGCGGCCGGCGAAGTCCTTCAGCACCGCATCCCCGGCCGGATGGCCGTGGGTGTCGTTGACCCGCTTGAAGTGGTCGATGTCGACGATCGCGAGCGTCAGCGGCGTGCGCTCGCGGCGGGCCCGCACGAACTCGCGCTGGAGGATCTCCGTCAAGGCGCGCCGGTTCCAGAGCCCGGTCAGCGCATCGCGGCTGGCCAGTTCCTCGAGCTGCGCGCGGGAGGCCTCCAGCTCGCGCGTGCGCTCGCCCACCAGCTGTTCGAGCCGGGCCTGCTGGCTCCGCCATTGACGGCGCCGCCACAGGTGCCAGCCCTGCGACAGCCCCAGCAGCGCGACCAGCCCCAGCGCCGTCGCCCAGGCCCGTCGCCACCAGGGCGGCTGCAGCGTGAAGCCGAAGCTCGTGGTCGCGGAATACCGGCCGGTCTCCGGATCCGCGAGCCGCACCTCGACCTGTATCGCGCCCGGCTCCAGGCCCGCCAGGTCGATGTCGGGCGTCGCGGTCGCAGTCCAGTCCTCGTCGCGTCCGACCTGGCGGTACTCGACGCGCACCCGGGGGTCGCTGAACTGCAGGGGCGCCACCCGCAGGTGGATCCGGTCCCGCGACCAGGCCAGCGTCTCGCCGTCATACATCGGCACCTGGCCGGCGCCGCGCGTCGCCGACATCAGCACCGGGCGCGGCAAGGACGTCGCGAAGACCTGGGAAGGATCGATCAGGCGCGACAAGCCGCGGCTGGTGCCGATCCACATCGACCGGTCGCCGTCCTCGTACAGCGCGTGGCCCGAGGTGTCGTTCCAGGCCAGCCCCTGCGAACGGTCCAGCAGCTTCCAGTGCGTCCCGTCGTGCACCACCAGCCCGGCGTCGGTGCCGAGCCAGAGCCAGCCCCGGCTGTCGATCAGCAGGGACACGATCATCCGGCCCTTGAGGACGGGGGCGTCCAGGCTTTCCAGCGACGGCTTCGCCGCCCCCGGCGTCCGCACCCGCCAGGCCTGGCCGGCCTCGCTGGCCGCGACGACGGCGCCGTCCTCCCCGCAGGCGATGTAGGTCGCCCCGTCCTCGATCGCGAGGGACGGGAGCCATTGGCCTGCCCGGCGTCGGGCCAGGCCACGCGCCCCGGCGAGCCACAGCGTGCCGTCGGGCGTTTCGCAGGCGTCGTAGAAATGCTCCTGCGCGTTGCCTGGGGGGCCGGGCACCGCCTGCACCGGGCCTCGGCCCGCCTCGGGCCAGCGATGCAGCTTGCCGGCGGTGATGACCCAGAGCGCACCGTCCTTCGAGGCCAGCGCCCAGAGGAAGCCGTCCTCGGTCCCGCCGGGCGTCGCGAGCGGGCCCGGCAGCCCCCGTCCGTCGCGGACGTGGTGGAAGGTCGCAATATCGGTGGCCGCCCACAGGCCGCCCTGGCCATCGGGGATCAGCCCGTAGAGGTCGCCGGCGTGCGGCAGCGGCACCTGGCGGAACACGCCCTGCGCCGCGTCGAACGCCGCCAGGCCCCGTCCCGTGCCGACATGCAGCGCGCCACGCCCCTCCCCGTCGCGCTGCATCGTCCAGACCACGCTGCTGGGCAGGCCGTCCGCATCGGTCCAGCTCTCCCAGCGGCCGTAGCCGCGCCATTGCAGCAGCCCCGTGCCGCGCAGCCCGAGCCAGAGCCCGCCTTCGCGGTCGCTCAGCAGCGCGTGGACGCGACCGTCGCCGGGCAAGCCTTGCCGCTTGCCGAAGGACTGCCACTGCTGGCCCTGCCAGCGCAGGACGCCCAGCTGCGACGCGGTCAGGATGCGGTGCGCGGCATCCTCGACCAGCGGATAGCGATGCATCGGGTCGCCGCGGTCGCTGGGCGCGGTGCGGTCGACGAAGGCCTCGGCGCCCGCGGGCAGCTGCAGCGTCGCCTGCGTGGAGCGCGCCCAGACGCTGCCGTCGCTGGCCTCGAGCAGCGCATGCCACTGCTGGCGCGGAACCCCGCTGCGCGCATCCCATCGCTGGAGCTCGCCGCGATGCCAGCGGCAGATGGCGTCGCCGCAACCCGCCCACAGCGCGCCGTCGCGCGCCAGCATGACGCTGGCCAGGCGGCCCATCTCGGGATGACGCGCCAGTTGCTCGGGCGTCATCACCGGGCTCGACGACCAGCTGTCGGTCTGCCGGTCGACGACCACGTGCTGCAGCCCGCCCACGGTGATGAACCAGGCCTCGTCGCCGCGCGCGGCGATCGCCATCGGCACGTCCTGCGGCAGCTTCACCGTCCGGGGGAGCACGCGCTCCAGCCGGCCGTCGTGCCACCACCAGGTGCCGGTGTCGGAGAGGATCCACAGGTGTCCGCCGCCGCTGGCCAGCGCGGCCACCCGCCGGAGCTCCTGCGTGGCGACGCGCTCGATGCGCTGCCCGTCGTGGCGATACAGGCCGTTCTCGGTGCCGGCCCACAGGAAACCCTGCGCATCCTGTTGCAGCGCATTGAGCGCCAGGTTGCCCAGGCCGTCCGGCTGGCCGAACTCGCGCAGGTTCATCTGCTCGCAGAAGCCGGCCGACGATCCGAGGATCGACGCCAGCAGCCATGCGCCGCGCACCATCGCGCGGCTCCATGCGTTCCTCATGTCGTCTCCGGCTGTCGTCTTCGCTGGCGAGCTTACCGAGCCGACGTCCGAGCGCACGCCGGCGACATCACCGAGCCGCGCGGGCGAGTGAAGAAATGCCTCGAAGCGCGCTCCGCGCACGGGCCGGACACGCGTCCTGCACGCCGGCAGCCCCCGGTGGGACGGCAGTGACGGGTCAGTGAAGGCATGCCGGGGATGGCTCGGGACAATCCGCCCAACGCATCTTTTTCCTCGTCGCGCGACCTGATCGACGTCCGAGGCCCACGGACATGGCCACGCACCTTCACCCTCCGGATTCGACGACAGGAACGAGCGATGACCCGACCCGCGATCCGCGTCGTTGACCTGACGGCGCGCCTGGGCGACCAGGCCCTGGCGCAATGCGCCGGCACCTCGCCGGCCACCGACGGGCGCCGGATCGTCCGCCCCGGCGCCTCGCCGGCGGGGCCGGCCCTCGAGTGGGTCAAGCCGCCCCGGCACCTGGACGACCTCTCGCCCGGCGCCGGGCCGGACGCTCTCTTCCTGCTGGTGGGGCCCGGCTCGGTCCGGGCCGCCACCGAGGTCTTCCAGCGCGCCGTCGATGCCGGCGTGCCCCGCATCCATGCGCTGCTGGCGCCCAACGCCCTCGTCGAGGAATCGGCGCTGCGGTCGATGGTGCCGCGAAGCGACGACGCCCGGCGTCTCTACCGCCTGCCCGACAGCAGCGCGGAAACCCTGTGGTTCGTCCTCATCGACGAACTCGACCGTTGGCCGACCCCGCAGGGCCCGGCCGCCTTCCCTCCCCCTGACCTCACGAAAGTACCCATGAGCAACAACCTGCAGCAGTCGATGTCGGCTGCGATGACGATCGACGGCGCGATGTCGGCCGCCCTGGTGGACTACCGCAGCGGCATGTGCCTGGCCCAGGCGGGCTCTGGCCTCAACCTCGAACTGGCCGCGGCCGGCAACACGCAGGTGGTGCGCGCCAAGCTGCAGACCATGGAAGCGCTGGGCCTGCGCAAGGGCGGCATCGAGGACATCCTGATCACGCTCGCGGACCAGTACCACCTGATCCGGCTGGTGCCCAACAACGCCGGCCTGTTCCTCTACCTGGTGCTGGACCGGGCCAAGGGCAACCTGGCCCTGGCGCGCTACAAGCTGACCGAGATCGAGCGCGGCCTCAAGGTCTGAGCGACCCGGCGCCACCGGGCGGCACGGCGGTTCATCGGAAGAGCCGCTGCGAGAACTGGTACAGGTTGTCGCTCCAGCTCTCGCGGTCGTGCCCGCTGGCGTCGACGTTCCACTGGTGGGGCACGCCTTGCCGGAGCAGGTCCCGGTGCACCCGCTGCGAGACGCTGATCAAGCCATCCCGGTTGCCGCAGGACAGGTACAGCAGCGCCAGGTCGCGGCGCAGCGCGCCGGCATCGAGGATCAGCTCCGCCGTGGCCCGCGTGTTGGGCGCGGAGGAAAAACCACCGATCCAGGCGAAGGTCTCCGGATGGCCCAGGCCGATGTTGAGCGCCTGTCCGCCGCCCATCGACAGCCCCGCGAGCGCGCGATGCCGCGCGTCCGCCCGGACCGGGTAGGCGGCCTCGACCGCGGGAATGAGGAAGTCCAGCAGGTCGCGCTCGAACTTCGCGAAGCCGGCCGCGTTGGCCTCGGTGAAGACGCGATCCGGCGGCGGCACGCTGTCGTCCGGCAGAGCCCGGCCATTGGGCATCACCACGATCATCGGGACGGCCTTGCCGTCGGCGATGAGGTTGTCCAGGACGGCGTTGGCCCGCACGTAGCCGGTCCATTCGTGCTGGTTGCCGCCGATGCCGTGCAGCAGGCAGAGCACCGGATAGCGGCGCTCGCGCGTGTAGCCGGCCGGCAGATAGACCAGCGCCTGGCGCCGCCCGCCGGTGACGCCCGACTCGTAGCTGAACGTCTCCACCCGGCCCGGGGCGACGCCGGGCCGCGCTTCGTCGAAGCCCCGCGGCGGTGGCGGCGTCGAGCGGACATCGTCGGCCGCCAGCACGATCGGCCGGGCAAAATTGGCGCGGGCCGCGTCCGGTGTCACCGGGCCGGCGTCCTGCGCTTGCGCGGTGGGCGCGAGGCCCAGCAGGAGCGCGCTCAGCAGCGCGCCCGACAGCGCGCCAGGCAGGGGATCGAAGGAGCGGAAGGTCATGGGCTGCATCCCGGATGTGGACTGACCAGTATCGCAACATCTTCATTCGGTCTTACCGGCATAAACACGGAATCCTCGCCCCGCCCGCCCTACCTGGCCCCGCCCGCCGCAGGGAAGGCGGATCGCCGCTCGACAGGCACCCATCCGGTCGGACCAATTTGAAACGATACGAATCAAGGGTAGTTCCCGGGTGGGGGTGACAACCCTGTCTGGCATAAACTGGTCAGACCTCTTGGCCGGATTTCGACCGTGAACCTGCCCCTTCCGCCCTCTTCCGCCGCTGGCTCCCTCGCCGGCAAGACCGTGCTGATCACCGCCGCCGCCCAAGGGATCGGCCGCGCGAGCGCGCTGGCCTGCCTCGCGGCGGGCGCCGAGGTGATCGCCACCGACCTCGCGGCCCCCGGCCTGGACAGCCTGCGCGAAGACGCCGGGGATTCGTCCCGCCTGCGGACCGCGCCGCTCGACGTGCGCGACGACACCGCCATCCAGTCCCTGGCGCGCGAGCTGCCGCCGCTGCACGGCCTCTTCAACTGCGCCGGCTTCGTCCATCACGGCTCGGTCCTGGACTGCGACGAGTCGGCCTGGGACTTCAGCATGGACCTCAACGTCAAGAGCATGTGGCGCATGCTGCGCGCCTTCCTGCCCGGCATGCTGGCCGAGGCGGCGCGCCCCGGCGGCAGCGCCTCGGTGCTGAACATGGCGTCGATGGCGTCCTCGGTGAAGGGCTTTCCCAACCGCTGCGTCTATGGCGTCAGCAAGGCGGCGGTGATCGGCCTGACCAAGTCGGTCGCGGCCGACTTCGTCAAGCAGGGCCTGCGCTGCAATGCGCTGTGCCCCGGCACGGTGGACACGCCCTCGCTGCGCGGGCGCATCGCCGCGGCCGCCGATCCGGTGCAGGCCGAGCGCGACTTCATCGCGCGCCAGCCGATGGGACGCCTGGCCACGGTGGACGACATCGCGCCGCTGGTGGTGTTCCTGCTCAGCGACGCGTCCCGCTTCATCACCGGCCAGGCGGTCAGCGTCGACGGCGGCGTCACGATCTGAACCCCATGGCCGTCGCCGTTTTCCGGTCGCCAGGCCGACAGGCCTTCGGGCCGTTCCGGCCTTCAAGCCGCCCCTCCGATTTCCTCTCGCCCCTCTCGCCTCTCTCGCAAGGACTGCCATGAAACTGCTCCGCTACGGCCCGCCCGGCCAGGAACGCCCCGGCCTGCTGGACGCCGACGGCCAGGTGCGCGACCTCTCCGAACACATCGACGACCTCGCCGGCGAGGTGCTGACCCCCGCCGGCCTGTCGCTGCTGCGCCAGCTCGATCCCAGCACCCTGCCCCGGGTCCCGGGCACGCCGCAGCGGGACCTGCGGCTCGGTCCCTGCGTCGGCCAGGTCGGCAAGTTCATCTGCATCGGCCTGAACTACGCCGACCACGCCGCGGAGTCCGGCCTGCCGGTGCCGCAGGAGCCGGTGGTCTTCGCCAAATGGACCAGCGCGATCAGCGGTCCTGACGACCCGGTGCGCATCCCGCGGGGCTCGGTCAAGACGGATTGGGAGGTCGAGCTGGGCGTCGTCATCGGCGAGGGCGGCGCCTACATCGACGAGGCCGACGCGATGAAGCATGTCGCCGGCTACTGCGTCGTCAACGACGTGTCCGAACGCGAATGGCAGCTCGAGCGCGGCACCCAATGGGACAAGGGCAAGGGCTGCGACACCTTCGGCCCGCTCGGTCCCTGGCTGGTCACCACGGACGAGATCCCGGACCCGCAGCAGCTGGACCTCTGGCTGGAGGTCGACGGCCACCGCTACCAGAACGGCAACACCCGCACGATGGTGTTCGGCGTGGCGCAGATCGTCAGCTACCTGAGCCGCTTCATGAGCCTGCAGCCGGGGGACGTCATCTCCACCGGCACGCCGCCCGGCGTCGGCCTGGGCCAGAAGCCGCCGGTCTACCTGCGGCCCGGCCAGACGATGCGCCTGGGCATCGCCGGACTGGGCACGCAGACCCAGCGCACCGTCGCCGCCTGAAGCCCGCCACCTCACCCCGCCCCCATGACCCGCATCACCGATCTGCGCACCGTCGACGTGCGCTTCCCCACGTCGGCCCACCTGGACGGCTCCGACGCGATGAATCCCGATCCGGATTACTCGGCCGCCTACGTCATCCTCGAGACGGACCAGCCGGGCCTGGCGGGCCACGGCCTGACCTTCACCATCGGGCGCGGTAACGACCTGTGCTGCCGCGCCATCGAGGCGATG
The DNA here is from genome assembly GCF_052044995.1 of Roseateles sp. 22389. Classification (NCBI taxonomy): domain Bacteria; kingdom Pseudomonadati; phylum Pseudomonadota; class Betaproteobacteria; order Burkholderiales; family Sphaerotilaceae; genus Roseateles; species Roseateles sp. 22389. The sequence continues at coordinate 227,692 of NZ_JBQEOF010000008.1, read as the reverse complement.
CGGCATCTCGTCGTCGGCCTGGACCTGGATTGGATCGCCGCGGACATGGGGCGCTTCTGGCGGCACGTGACCTCGGACAGCCAGCTGCGCTGGATCGGACCCGACAAGGGCGCGATCCACCTGGCCACCGGCGCCGTCGTCAACGCGGTCTGGGACCTCTGGGCCAAGGCCGAGGGCAAGCCGCTGTGGCGCCTGGTCGCCGACATGAGCCCCGAGGAGCTGGTGCGCTGCATCGACTTCCGCTACCTCACCGACTGCATCACGCCGGACGAGGCGCTCGTGCTGCTGACCCGCGCCGCCGAGGGCAAGGCCGAGCGCCTGGCCCTGCTCGAGCGCGAGGGCTATCCCTGCTACACGACCTCGGCCGGCTGGCTCGGCTACCCGGACGACAAGCTGCGACGCCTGTGCCAGGAAGCGGTGGACGCCGGCTTCGGCCATGTGAAGCTCAAGGTCGGCCGCGACCGCGAGGACGACATCCGCCGCCTGCGCATCGCCCGCGAGGTGCTGGGGCCCGATCGCCGCCTGATGATCGACGCCAACCAGGTGTGGGACGTGCCGGTGGCCATCGACTGGCTGAAGGACCTGGCCTTCGCGCGGCCCTGGTTCATCGAGGAGCCCACCAGCCCCGACGACGTCGAAGGCCATCGCGCGATCCGCGAAGCCATCGCGCCGATGCGGGTCGCGACCGGCGAGATGTGCCAGAACCGCATCCTGTTCAAGCAGTTCATCATGCGCGGCGCGATCGACGTGGTGCAGATCGACAGCTGCCGCCTGGGCGGCGTCAACGAGATCCTGGCGGTGCTGCTGATGGCCGCCAAGCATGGCCTGCCGGTGTGTCCGCACGCGGGCGGCGTGGGCCTGTGCGAGTACGTGCAGCACCTCTCCGTCATCGACTTCCTGTGCGTCTCCGCCAGCCGCGAGGACCGGGTGATCGAGTACGTCGACCATCTGCACGAGCACTTCGTCGATCCCTGCGTCGTGCGTGGCGCCGCCTACCTGCTGCCGACCGCGCCGGGCTTCTCCATCACGATGAAACCCGAGTCGCTGGAGCGGTATCGCTTCCGCGGCTGAGCCGTCGGCTCGGTGTTTTCACCGGTAAGACCGAAAGTAGATTCTGAGAAACTGGTAAGACCACATCAAAGGCCATCAGAGCCTCGAAGGACCGCCGCCTTTCCGGCGCGGTCCTCGTCATGGAGACAAGATGTTCAAGACGATGACGCGCCCTGCGTCACTGGTTCATGGGCTGTTGATCGCCTGCCTGGCGATCGCGGCGCTGTTGCCCGCTGCCGCGCGCGCCGAGGGGCCGCGCGAGCGCCTGTCGCTGGACGCCGGCTGGCTGTTCCACCGCGGCGAGGTGCCGCCGCCGCCGGTCAAGGGACACGGCGCGAGCTACCACCAGGCCAAGGCGGGCGGCGTCGTCGGCGCTGGCGAGGCGGAGTTCGACGACTCCGACTGGCGCCGGCTGGACCTGCCGCACGACTGGGCCATCGAGAACGCCTTCGACCGTCAAGAGAACGCGTCGCAGGGCTACCGCGCCCGCGGCATCGGCTGGTACCGGCGTTATCTGCAGCTGCCGGAGTCCGACCGGAGCCGCCACATCGAGTTGCAGTTCGACGGCATCGCGACCCACAGCACGGTGTGGGTCAACGGCATCGTGGTGAATCGCAACTGGTCCGGCTACAACGGCCGCGCCATCGACATCACGCCCTACCTGCGCTACGGCGACGAGGTGAACAGCATCGCCATGCGCGTGGACGCGGACGCCCAGGAAGGCTGGTGGTACGAAGGCGCCGGCATCTACCGCCATGTCTGGCTGGTCAAGCGCGACCCGCTGCACATCGCCACCGACGGCCTGTACGCCAATCCGGTGCAGCGCGACGGCCGCTGGACGCTGCCGGTCGAGGTGCAGGTCGACAACACCGGCGAGGCCGCGCGGGCCGCGGTCGTCTCGCTTGAGGTGACCGGCCCCGACGGCGCCGTGGTGGCCCGGAAGGAGACCCGCGTCAGCGTCGCCGCGCTGGACTCGGCCACCGCGCGCCTGACCGTCGACATCCGGCAACCCGAGCTCTGGTCGCCGCGATCGCCGCGGCTGTATCGCGTGCGGGCGGTGCTGCGCCAACCCGGCGCCGGCCCGCTGCGCGAGATCGACGCCACCGAGCTGCACACCGGCTTCCGCACGCTGCGCTTCGATGCCGAGCGGGGCTTCTTCCTCAACGGCGAAGCGCTCAAGCTGCAGGGCGTGTGCATCCACCAGGACCATGCCGGCGTCGGCGTCGCGGTGCCGACGGCGATCTGGGAATTCCGCCTGCGCCGCCTCCAGGAGATGGGCGTGAACGCGGTGCGCTTCGCCCACAACGCGGTGGCGCCGGAGGTCATGGACCTCGCGGACCGCCTGGGCCTGCTGGTGATGGACGAGAACCGCAACTTCAGTGCGAGCCCGGACGCGATGGCCCAGCTGACCTGGCTGGTGCGGCGCGACCGCAACCGGCCGAGCGTCATCCTCTGGTCCCTGTTCAACGAAGAGCCGCTGCAAGGCACCTGGCAAGGCCGCGAGATGGCGCGCCGCATGGCCGCCGAGATCAAGCGGCTGGACCCGAGCCGACCGGTCACCGCGGGCATGCACGACGGCCTCTTCGCCGATCGCAACGCCTCGGAGGTGCTGGACGTGGTCGGCGTCAACTACCAGGTCCACGCCTACGACCGCTACCACCGCGAGCATCCGGGCCGGCCGATGTTCAGTTCCGAGGACACCTCCGCCTACATGACGCGCGGCGCCTGGCGCAGCGACCGGCAGGCGCAGGTGCTGGGCAGCCACGACGACGAGCCCTCGTCCTGGGGCCAGACCCATCGCGAGGCCTGGCGGCACCTCGCGCAGCGGCCGTTCATGGCGGGCGGCTTCGTCTGGAGCGGCTTCGACTACCACGGCGAGCCCACGCCCTTCGAATGGCCGAGCGCCTCGACCTTCTTCGGCGCCCTGGACCTGTGCGGTTTCCCCAAGGCGGCCTTCTACATCCGGCAGGCGCAATGGGTGAAGGACCGCACCGTGGTCAAGATCCTGCCGCACTGGAACTGGGCCGGCAGCGAGGGCCAGCCGGTGAAGGTGATGGTCGCCACCAACGCGCCGCGCGTGCGCCTGCTGCTGAACGGCCAGACGGTCGCGGAGCAGGCGGCGGACCGTGACGGCATCGTCAGCGTCGATCTGCCCTACGCACCGGGCCGGCTCGAGGCCATCGCGCTGGAGGGAACGCGTGAACTGGCCCGCGACCTGGTGGAGACCAGCGGCGCCCCGGCCCGCCTGGTGCTTGCCGCCGACCGCGCCGCGCTGGCCGGCGACGGCCGCGATGCGGTGGCGGTGACCGTCAGCGCGGTCGATGCGCAGGGCCGCCCGGTGCCGACCGCCAACCTGATGGTGCGCTTCGAGACCACCGGCGCCGGCCGCCTGATCGGCGTCGGCAATGGCGATCCCAATTCGCATGAAGCGTCCAAGGCGCCGGAGCGCTCGCTCTTCAACGGCCTGGCGCAGGCGATCCTCCAGACCGACCGTGACGGCCAGGGACCGCTGCGGCTGCGCGCGACGGCGGACGGGCTGGCGGCCGCCGAGTTGGTGCTGGACGTGCGCCCCGCGCGGGTCCCGTCGATGCCGGCCGCGGAGGCGATCAGCCGCGTCGGCGGCTGGCGCATCTCGCCGCCCCAGGCCGCGCGTCCCGATCCCAACCAGGTGCTGGCGGAGAACGACATGAACAGCTGGGGCTGGGGCGAACCGCCGCTCCGGCAGCCGGCCGAGGCCGCGCCGTGGCGGGCCTACCGCGCCTCGCTGCGCCTGCGCGCCGACCGCAACGATGGCCAGGGCCAGCTGCTGTTCCAGGAGATCGCAGGGCAGGCCGAAGTCTGGGTCGACGGCGTCAAGATCGGCGAGAAGACCTCGCCAGCGCCCGGCCCCTTGCGCCTGCCGCTGGCCCAGGGACCGGGCTGGCGCACCATGACCGTGCTGGTGCGCGCGCAGCCGGGCCAGCCCTCGGGCCTCATCGGGCGGGTTTCGCTCGAACGCGGCGCGGCGAAGGCGACGCCATGAGAGGCGCCGCCCGGCCACACGCGATGCGAGGCATGCGCCGATGAACGCGCTGCCCGACACGTCCGCCCTCCCCGCGCTGCTGGGCATGCGCGGCGTGTGCAAGCGTTTCGACAACGTCGTCGCGCTCGCCGATGTCGCGCTGGAGGTCCATCGCGGCGAGGTCCATGCGATCTGCGGCGAGAACGGCGCCGGCAAGTCCACGCTGATGAAGGTGCTCAGCGGCGTGCATGCGCCCGACGACGGCGAGCTGCGCATCGATGGCGAGCCGGTGCGCCTGGAGGGCCTCGCGCATGCGCAGCGCCTGGGCATCGTGATGATCCACCAGGAGCTGAACCTGGTGCCGCAGCTCACGGTGGCGGAGAACATCTGGCTGGGCCGCGAGCCGCGGCGCGGCTGGTTCGTCGACCGGGAACGCCAACGGGACGGCGCGCGCGCCTGCCTGGCCCGGCTGGGCGCCGACATCGATCCGGACGCCCTGGTCACGACGCTGCCGATCGCGCAGCGGCAACTGGTCGAGATCGCCAAGGCGCTGTCGCTCCAGGCGCGGCTGCTGATCATGGACGAGCCGACGTCCTCGCTCGGCGAGGCCGACGCGGCGCGGCTGCTGCAGGTCGTGCGCGAGCTGCGGCGCGAGGGCGTCGGCATCCTCTACATCTCGCACCGGCTCGATGAACTCGAGGCCATCGCCGACCGCGTCACCGTGCTGCGCGACGGCCGGTACATCGCGACCCGCCACTGGCACGAGACCTCGATCGACGAGATCGTCAGCCTGATGGTGGGCCGCGAGCTCCACCAGCAGTTCCCGCCGGCCACGCGGCAGCCGCTCGACGAGGTGCTGCTGCGCGTGCGCGGCCTGCGGCGCCACGGCGTCTTCGGGCCGCTGGACTTCGAGCTGCGGCGCGGCGAGATCCTGGGTTTCGCGGGCCTGATCGGCGCCGGCCGCACCGAGACCGCCCGTGCCCTCTTCGGGGCCGACCCGCTGGACGGCGGCGAAATCGAGCTCGGCGGACAGGCGCTGGACATCCGCTGCCCGCGCGACGCGATCGACGCCGGCATCGCCTATGTCTCCGAGGACCGCAAGGCCCACGGCCTGGCGGTGGCCATGAGCGTCGCCCACAACATCACGATGGCCAACCTGGGCGCGCTGACCCGCGGGCCGGGCCTCATCGACGCGGCGCGCGAGCGGGAGACCGCCGAGCGCTTCATCCGGCAGCTGCAGATCCGCACGCCCTCGCCGGACCAGGTGGCGCGGCTGCTGTCCGGCGGCAACCAGCAGAAGGTGGTCATCGCCAAGTGGCTGTTCCGCCAGGCTCGGGTGATCGTCTTCGACGAGCCCACGCGCGGCATCGACGTGGGCGCCAAGTACGCCATCTATGCGCTGATGGACCAGCTCGCGGCGCAGGGCGTCGGCGTTGTGCTCATCAGCTCCGACCTGCCCGAGATCTTCGGCCTGACCGACCGCATCGCGGTGTTCCGCCAGGGCCGCATCGCCGGCGTGCTGGACACGCGCGGCAGCAGCCAGCAGGACGTGATGCACCTGGCCTCGGTGGCCCCGGCTTCCCCATCCCCAGCGCCGCATGCGGCGCCCGAGACGACTGCCCCATGAACGAACGACAGAAAGACCTGCTCCAGAAGTTCGCCGCGCTGGCCGGCCTGCTGGCGCTCGTGCTGGTGTTCTCGCTGACCAGCAACGCCTTCTTCAGCGTGGGCAACGCGATGACGGTGTCGCTGCAGGTGAGCACCATCGTCTACCTCGGCCTGGGCGCCACGCTGGTCATCCTGACCGGCGGCATCGACCTGTCGGTGGGTTCGGTGCTGGCCCTGTCGGGCGTGACGGCCGGGCTGCTGGTCAAGCAGGGCCTGCCGGTGGCGCCCGCGATGGCCGCCGGCATCGTGGTGGGCGGGCTGTGCGGCGCCGTCAACGGGCTCTGCGTGACGCGGCTGCGCCTGCCGCCCTTCATCGCGACGCTGGGCATGATGCTGGTGGCGCGCGGCCTGGCGCTGCAGCTGACCGACGCGCGCGCCGTCTCTGGCCTGGGCGAGGCCTTCGGCGTGCTGGGCAACGGCGCGCTGTGGCGCATCGAGGAGATCGATGCGCAGGGCTTCCCCAACGTGATCTTTCCCGGCATCCCCTACCCGGTGCTGCTGATGGTGGCGCTGGCGGTGATCGTGGGGCTGCTGCTGCGCCGCACGCTGCTGGGCCGGCACCTGCATGCGGTGGGCTCCAACGCCGAGGCCGCACGCCTGTCGGGCGTCCACGTGGCGCGCGTGGCGATGTTCGCCTACACCTGCTCCGGCGCACTGGCTGGCCTGTGCGGCTGCGTGCTGATGTCGCGCCTGGTGACCGCGCAGCCCAACGAGGGCGTGATGTACGAGCTCGACGCCATCGCCGCCGCGGTCATCGGCGGCACCTCGCTGAGCGGCGGCGTGGGCAGCGTGTCCGGCACCGTCATCGGCGCCTTCGTCATCGGCGTGCTGCGCAACGGCCTGAACATGAACGGCGTGTCGGCGTTCTCGCAGCAGATCATCATCGGCCTGGTCATCCTCCTCACCGTGTGGATCGACCAGCTCCGCAACCGGCGCTGAAGACCGGCGCAGAACACCGGCGCAAGACCGGCACATCCCACCAGGAGACCCGCATGCCCCGCATCCCCTCGTCCCTCGCTCCCTTCACGGTCCGCGCGCTGCGGCGCGCGCTGCTCGGTGCCGGCCTCGCGCTGCTGGGCGCGAGCGCCCAGGCCGGCGAGATCGCCGTCATCGTCAAGACCACCAACTCCAGCTTCTGGCAGAACGTCAACAAGGGCGCCGACGCGGCGATCAAGGAGACCGCCGGCCACACGCTGACCTTCTCCGGCCCGGCGTCGGAATCGGCGGTCGCCGACCAGGTCAACCTGGTGGAGAACGCGGTCAACCGCCGCGTCGCGGGCATCGTGCTCGCGCCGTCCGACCCCGATGCGCTGGTGCCGGCCATCAAGCGCGCGTGGGAGGCCCGCATCCCCGTGGTGCTGATCGACTCCCGGGTGTCCGACGCCGGCAAGACCTACTACCAGTCCTTCCTGTCCACGGACAACATCGCGGCGGGCGAGCTCTGCGCCAAGGCGCTGATCGCGCGCGTCGGCACCACCGGCAAGGTGGCGCTCATGTCCTACGTGGCCGGCGCGGGCTCGGAGGCGGACCGTGTCGGCGGCTTCAAGCGCTACCTGCAGGCCCACTCGAAGCTGGAGATCGTCGGCCCGTACTACTCGCAGTCGCAGATGGCCACCGCGATGAACCAGACCACCGACGTGCTGGCGGCCCATCGCGACCTCAAGGCCCTGTTCGGCGCGAACGAGCCGACCGCGGTCGGCATGGGCCGCGCGCTGGTGCAGAGCGGTCGCGCCGGTCAGGTGGTGGCCATCGGTTTCGACGGCAACCAGGACCTGCAGAAGTTCGTCCAGGACGGCACGCTGGAGGGCATCGCGGTGCAGAGCTCGTTCCGCATGGGCTACCTGGGCGTCAAGACGGTGGACGAGTTGCTGCAGCGCAAGCCGGTGCCCAAGTTCCGCGACACCGGCGTGGTCTGGGTCAACAAGACCAACCTGCAATCGCCCGAGGCCCGGGCGGTCCTCTACTGATGAGCGTCGTGCCTTCGTCCCTGGCGCCCCCGCCCCTCGCCGACCGCGCGGCCGCCGTCATGCCCGCACCGGACCGTCCCTTGCGGCAGGCCCTGCGCAGCTGTCCGCTGGGCCTGGGCGCCGCCGCGCTGGCGGGGCTCTACGACGCGGTCGACGAGGCCACGGCCGCCGCGACGCTGCAGGCCGCCTGGGACGCCGGCCTGCGCTGCATCGACACCGCGCCGTTCTACGGCTACACGCGCAGCGAGCACCGCGTCGGCGCCTTCCTGGCCGGACGGCCGCGCGACGGGCTGGTGCTCTCGACCAAGGTGGGGCGCCTGCTCCGGCCCGACGCGAGCGTGCAGCCCGGCAGCGACGGCTGGGCCGATCCGCTGCCCTTCCGCCCCGTCTTCGACTACAGCTACGACGGCGTGATGCGCTCGTTCGAGGACAGCCTGGCGCGCCTGGGCGGCGCGCGCATCGACCTGCTGCTGGTGCATGACATCGGCCGCGCCACCCACGGCCAGCAGCACGGGCGCCACTGGCGCGCGCTCAACCAGGGCCGGGGCTTTCGCGCGCTCGAGTCGCTGCGCGACCAGGGCGCGGTGCAGGCCATCGGGCTGGGGGTGAATGAATGGGAGGTGGCCTGGGACGCGCTGTCGGCCGCGCCGATCGACTGCGTGCTGCTGGCCGGCCGCTACACGCTGCTGGAACAGGGGGCCCTCGGTTTCATGGACCGCTGCGCGGCGGACGGCGTGGACGTCCTCATTGGCGGGCCGTTCAACTCCGGGCTGCTGGCGGGCCAGGCCAAGTACGACTACGGCGCCGTGCCGGCGGCGGTGCGCGAGCGCGCCGAGGCGCTGGCAGCCGTCTGCGCCGAGTTCGAGGTGCCCCTGCCAGCGGCCGCGCTGCAGTTCCCGCTGGCCCATCCGGCGGTGGCGAACGTGCTGTCGGGCATGCGCTCGCCGGACCAGGTGCGGCGCAATGTCGACTGGATGCGGCAGCCGATTCCCGGCGCGCTGTGGCGCGCCTTGCGCGATCGCGGCCTGATCCATGCCGGCGTGCCACTGCCGGACGAACCGGGGGCGGGCTGACATGCGGGTCGATGCCCACCAGCATTTCTGGCGCCTCGCCGACCGCAAAGGCCAGTGGCCGCCGCCGTCGCTGGCGGCCATTCACCGCGACTTCGGCCCGGAGGACCTCGAGCCGCAACTGCGCGCCTGCGGCATCGACGCGACGGTGCTGGTGCAGTCGCTGCCCAGCGTCGAGGACACGCGCTGGATGCTGTCCGTCGCGGCGCGGACGCCCTGGGTCCGCGGCGTGGTCGGCTGGGTCGACTTCAAGGCGACCGACGCCGCCGCGCAGATCGACGAGCTGGCGCGCGACCCCGTGCTCAAGGGCCTGCGACCGATGCTGCAGGACCTGCCGCGGGACGACTGGATCGACGATCCCGCCTGCGCGCCCGCGGCCGCTGCGATGCAGCGGCACGACCTGGTCTTCGACGCGCTGGTGCTGCCCCGCCAGTTGCCCGCGCTGGGCCGCTTCGCCCGGCGCCATCCCGGCCTGCGCCTGGTCGTCGACCATGCCGCCAAGCCCTTCATCGCGCGTGGCGAGCTCGAGCCCTGGCGCACCGACCTCGCCGCGCTGGCCGCCCTGCCCCAGGTCCACTGCAAGGTCTCCGGCTTGCTGACCGAGGCAGGGGACCGCCTCGACGACGCGGCGCTGCGGCCCTACATGCAGGCGCTGTGGGAGCTCTTCGGTCCGCGCCGGCTGCTATGGGGCAGCGACTGGCCCGTGCTGCGCCTGGCCGCGGACTATGCGCCCTGGTGGCATCAGGCGCAGCGCCTGGCCAGCCAGCTCCACCCCGCACCGGCCGCCGCCGACCTGGATGCCCTGTTCGGCGGCAATGCCGCCGCCTTCTATCGCCTCACGCCATGCTGACCGTCCTCTGCGAATCCCCGGGCACCCTTGCCGTCCACCATCGTCCCAAGCCGCAACGCCAAACCGGCGAGGTGCTGCTGCGCGTGCGCCGCGTGGGCGTGTGCGGGACCGACCTCCACATCTTCACCGGCCACCAGCCCTACCTCGCCTACCCGCGGGTCATGGGGCATGAACTGTCCGGCGTGGTCGAGGAGGCGGATCCCGACAGCGGCCTGCAGCCCGGCGACACCGTGTATGCGATGCCCTACCTGTCCTGCGGCCGCTGCCGGGCCTGCCGGCAGGGCAAGTCCAACTGCTGCGTGCAGATGCAAGTGCTGGGCGTGCATCGCGACGGCGCCTTCACCGAGTACCTCTGCCTGCCGCGCCGCTTCGTCGGCAGGGCGGACGGCCTCACGCTGGACCAGGCCGCGATGGTGGAATTCCTGGCCGTCGGGGCGCACGCGGTGCGCCGCGGCGAGGTCGGCGCCGGGCAGCGCGTGCTGGTGGTGGGCGCCGGGCCGATCGGGCTGGGCGCGATGCTGTTCGCCGCCCTGCGCGGCGCCACCGTGGTGGCGCTGGACAGCCGGCGGGACCGGCTCGAGGTCGCGCGCGCCCACGCCGGCATCGCGGCCGCGGTGCCGCTGGGCGACGGCGACGAGGCCGAACTCGCGCGGCTGACCGACGGCGAGTTCTTCGACGTGGTGTTCGACGCCACCGGCAATCCGCAGGCGATGGAGCGCGGCTTCCGCTTCATCGCGCATGGCGGCCGCTACGTGCTGCTGTCCATCGTGCAGGGCGACATCCGCTTCTCCGATCCGGAATTCCACAAGCGCGAGGCCACGCTGCTCAGCAGCCGCAACGCCACGATGGAGGACTTCGACACCGTGATCGCCGCGATGCGCGCGGGCCAGGTGCCGCATGCCGCGCTCGCGACGCATCGCCTGGCGCTGGGCGACCTGCCGGCGCGCTTCCCCGACCTGCTCGATCCCGGGCAAGGCGTGATCAAGGCGCTGGTCGAATGCTGAGCCCTGGCCTGGACGGCGCGCCGCCGATCCTTCAATTCGGCACCGGGCGCTTCCTGCAGGCCCATGTGGACCTGCTCGTCAGCGAGGCGGCGGAGACCGGCGAGGCGCTGGGCGGCATCACCGTGGTGCAGAGCACCGACCATCCGGCCAGCACCCGCCGCGCGCGGGAACTGGCCCGCGCGCAGGGGTTTCCCGTCGTGCTGCGCGGCCTGGTCGGCGGCGTGCCGGTGGAGATGCAGCGCACCTGCCGCTCGGTGCGCGAGGCCCTGCATGCCGCCGCCGACTGGCCCGCGGTGCGCGAGCGCGTGCGCGGGCCGGTGCGGGTGATCGTGTCCAACACCGGCGACGACGGCTGGGCGCTGTCGCTGCGCGACGGCCCGACGCTGCTGGCCGACGCGGCGCCGGCGCCCGAGGCCTTCCCCGCCCGGCTGCTGGTGCTGCTGCACGACCGCTGGCAGGCGGCCCCGGACGCTGAACTGACGCTGCTGCCCTGCGAGCTCGTCTCGCGCAACGGTGCCGTCCTGGGCGACCTGGTCGTGGCCCTGGCGCGGTCCTGGCACTGCCCGCCGGCCTTCATCGACTGGCTGCTCGGCCACGTCGTCTGGGCCAGCTCGCTGGTCGACCGCATCGTGGCCCAGGCCCTGGAGCCGGTCGGCGCGGTGGCCGAGCCCTATGCGCTGTGGGCCGTGCAGGCCCAGCCGCGCCTGCAGCTGCCGTGCCGGCACCCGGCGCTCATCGTGACCGAGGACCTCGCGCGCCATGAACGGCTCAAGCTCTTCCTGCTGAACCTGGGCCACACGATGCTGGCGGAGCTCTGGCGCGTCCTCGACCGGGCGCCGGACATGACGGTGCGGCAGGCCATGGAAGACCCCGCGCTGCGCCAGCCACTCGAGGACACCTGGCAGGAGGAGGTGCTGCCGGTGCTGGCCGCGCTCGGGCAAGGCGAGGAGGCGCTCGTCTACCTGGACGGCCTGCGCGACCGCTTGCTGAACCCCTTCCTCGAGCACCGGCTCGCCGACATCGCGCAGCACCACGCGAGCAAGAAGGCCCGCCGCCTGCTGCCGGTGGTCGAGCTGGCGCGGCGGCATGTGCCGGCGCTGTCCCAGTCGCGGCTGCGGACCGCCCTCAGAACCTCGTGATCAAGGAACAGGACATGGAACGCATGGGCATGGTGATCGGCATCGCGCCGGAGCACATCGCCGAATACAAGCGCCTGCACGCGGCCGTCTGGCCGGCGGTGCTGGCCCGGCTGGCGGCGTCGAACGTGCGCAACTACAGCATCTTCCTGCGCGAGCCGGAGCACCTGCTGTTCAGCTACTGGGAGTACCACGGCAGCGACTACGCGGCCGACATGGCCGCCATCGCCGCGGATCCCGAGACGCAACGCTGGTGGACCTTCTGCGGCCCCTGCCAGCGGCCGCTGGACAGCCGGGCCGAGGGCGAGCACTGGGCCGCGATGGAGCAGGTGTTCCATGTCGACTGAATCACCGGGCGAAGGCGCGGCCGCGGATCCGGGGCCCCTGCCGGCCTCGGCGCTGATCGTCCTGCATCCGGACGACAACATCGCGGTCGCGCGCTTCGCGCTGCCCGCCGGCGCACGCATCGCCCGCTCCCACGGGCCCACGCTGCAAGTGCTGGCACCGATCGAGGCCGGGCACAAGGTCGCGCTGCGCGCGATCGGGCGCGGCGAGCTCGTGCTCAAGTACGGCCAGCCCATCGGCCTGGCCAGCGCTCCGATCGAGCCCGGCGCCCACGTGCATGGGCACAACCTCGAGATGGCCGAGGTGATGCCGCCGCGAGCGGCGGCGCAGGCCGCGGACGCCGCGGCTGCCGTGATGCCCGTCGACTCGGCGGCGACCTTCGAGGGCTACCGGCGCGCGGATGGCCGCGTCGGCACCCGCAACTACATCGGTGTCATCGCGTCGGTGAACTGCTCCGCGACCGTCTGCAAGGCGATCGCGCAGGTCTTCCAGGGGCCGGCCCTGCCGGCGGGCGTGGACGGCGTGGTGGCGATCACCCACGGCAGCGGCTGCGGCATGAGCGCCGAGGGCGACGGCCTGGTGCTGCTGCAGCGGACGCTGCGCGGTTATGCGGCGCATCCCAACTTCGCCGCCGTGCTGCTGGTCGGCCTGGGCTGCGAGGTCAACCAGATCGAGCCGCTCGTCCAGGCGCTGCCGGCGGCCACCCGCGAGCGCCTGCGCCTGCTGACCATCCAGGAGGCCGGCGGCACCCGGGAGGCCGTCGAGCAAGGCCAGGCGCTGGTGCGCGAGCTCGCCGAGCAGGCGGGGCTGGCGCGTCGCAGCACGGTGCCGATGTCGGCGCTGGTGGTGGGGCTGCAGTGCGGCGGGTCGGACGGTTACTCGGGCATCAGCGCCAATCCCGCGCTGGGCGCCGCGGTCGACCTGCTGGTGCGCCATGGCGGCACCGCCCTCCTGTCGGAGACGCCGGAGATCCATGGCGCCGAACACCTGCTGACCGCGCGGGCCGCGTCGCCCGAGGTCGCCAGGCGACTGCTGGACCGCCTGCAGTGGTGGGAGCAGTACGCGGCGCGCCATGGCGCGCGGCTGGACAACAACCCCTCGCCCGGCAACAAGGCGGGCGGCATCACCACCATCCTGGAGAAGTCGCTGGGCGCGGTCGCCAAGGGCGGCGGCAGCCCGCTGAACGATGTGATCGAGTACGCCGAGCCGGTCCGCGCGCGCGGGCTGGTCTTCATGGACACGCCGGGCTACGACCCGGTGTCGGCGACGGGTCAGGTCGCCGGCGGCGCCACGCTGATCTGCTTCACCACCGGCCGCGGCTCGACCTACGGCTGCAAGCCGACGCCTTCGCTGAAGCTGGCCACGACCACCGCGCTGTTCGAGCGCATGCGCCTGGACATGGACTTCAATGCCGGCGGCATCGTCGACGGCACGCAGACCGTGGCCGAGGCCGGCCAGGCGCTCTTCGAGCTGATGCGCGAGACCGCCTCGGGCCGCCGCACGCTCAGCGAGGAACACGGCCTGGGCGACAACGAGTTCGTGCCCTGGCAGCTCGGGGCGGTGATGTGAGCGCCGCGGCTCAGAGCATCAGGGCGCCGCGCGACGGGATCTCCGCGGCATCGCCGGTCCAGCGCGCATGCGAGGCGATCAGGTGACGGCAGATCGCCGCCGACGCGGCCTGCGGGTCGCGGGCCTCCAGCGCCTGGTAGATGGCCTCGTGCTCGGCCAGCGCGTCCTTCCAGGTGTCGTTCGACTCGATCTGGCCGCTCATGTGCAGCGACAGCGGGCTGTGGCGGCCATCGAAGAGCGATCCGACCATGTCGACGAGGACCGAATTGCCGCTCATCTCCGCGATGCTCAGGTGGAAGCGGCGGTCAGCCTCCACCGGCTTGAGCCCGCCGGCCAGTTCGGCGCGCATCGCGTCCAGGGCTTCCTGCACGCGTTGCAGTCCCGCCTTGGTGACGCGGGCCGCGGCCAGCGTGATCACGGCGCTCTCCAGCACCAGCCGCGCGTGCATCAGTTCCGCCGGGCTGTCGCCCAGGGACGGCGTCCCGTTGTCCTCCAGCGGGCGGACGCTGGTCACATAGACGCCGGAGCCGCCGCGGATCTCGATCCGGCCTTCGATCTCCAGCGCGATCAGCGCCTCGCGCAGCGAGGGTCGCGACACCCCCAGCTGCAGCGCCAGTTCCCGCTCCGCCGGCAGGCGAGCCCCGGCGGAAAAGCCGCCGGTCTCGATGAGGGACCGGATGCGGTCGGCAACCAACTGGTATTGCCGGCGGGTCTCGCCGCCGCGGTGTGGCATGGCCATGCTCTTCCCAACGCTCTCAAGTGGACTGACCAATGGTAGCGCTCTCAAGCGGCCTCCCGATTCGGCGGATCTCCAAGAACCCAGGCGTCAAGCGCCAAGAGAAGAGACAGATGAAGCAGTTGCTTTCCCTCGCGGCGCTGAGCTGCACCCTCCTGACCACGGCGGCCCCGGCCCAGACCGCCTCGACCGCGCCGGCGCAGGCGCGCCTCGATCTCGGCCAGGACGCCGCCGGCCCGGCGATCGAACCCGCCGTCTACGGCCATTTCGTCGAGCACATGGGCACCGGCGTCTATGGCGGCCTCTGGGTCGGCCCCGAGTCCCCCATCCCCAACACCCGGGGCTGGCGCAATGACGTCGTGCAGGCGCTGAGACAGGTCGGCATCCCGGTGATGCGCTGGCCGGGCGGCTGCTTCGCCGACGACTACGACTGGCGCGACGGCATCGGCGATCCGGCGAAACGGCCGGTCCGGGTCAACCGCTGGTGGGGCGGCACGGAAAGCAACCGCGTCGGCACCCACGAGTTCATGGACCTGGTCGAGCAGCTCGGCAGCGAGGCCTACCTCGCCGGCAACATGGGCTCGATGCCGCCGCGCGCGCTGAGCCAGTGGCTGGAGTACATGACCGCCGACGGCGCCTCCACGCTGGCCGAGGAGCGCCGCCGCAACGGCCGCGAGCAGCCGTGGAAGGTCAAGTACGTCGGCGTCGGCAACGAAAGCTGGGGCTGCGGCGGCAACATGCGCGGCGAGTACCAGTCCGACCTGCACAACCGCTACGCCACCTTCCTGAACCAGGTGGTGCGCGTGGCCTCCGGCGACGGGGAAGGCAACGACCAGCTGGTCGAGGTGCTGATGGCGCGTTCGGGCAAGCACATGGACGCGTTCACGCTGCATTACTACACGATGCCCGGAGACTGGTCCGCCAAGGGCGCGGCGACCGGATTCGACGCCACCGCCTGGGCGCGCACGCTGAAGTCGGCCATGGGCATCGAGGGCCGCATCGCCGCCGTCTCCCGCATCATGGACAAGCATGACCCGACGCGTCGCATCGGCCTGTATGTCGACGAATGGGGCAGCTGGTACGACACGCCGCCCGGCGCGCCGGCGCTGCACCAGCAGAACTCGCTGCGCGACGCGCTGATCGCGGCGCTCAGCTTCAATGTCTTCCATCGCCATACCGACCGGGTCCGGATGGCCAACATCGCGCAGATGGTCAACGTGCTGCAGGCCATGGTGCTGACCGACGGCCCGTCCATGGTGCTCACGCCGACCTATCACGCCTTCGACCTGTACCGGCCGTTCCGCGGCGCGACGCCGCTGCGCGCCACGCTGACGACGCCCCGCTTCCGCATCGCCGATGTCGAGCTGCCTGCGGTGGACGTCAGCGCGGCCCGCACGCCGGACGGCCAGGTCGTCCTGGCGCTCGTCAACCTGGATCCGAAGCAGCCGGCGCAGCTCGCCACCGGCCTGAAGCGCGCGGCGCACGGCCGGCTGCTGACCGCCACCGCGATCGATGCCCACAACACCGTGGCGCAGCCCCGCGCGGTGTGCCGGTCCCGTTCGATGCGCAGCCCGGCAAGGACGGCCTGACGCTGATGCTGCCGCCGGCCTCGATCGCCGTCGTCACGCTGTCGGCTGCGCCCTGACCGCCACCGGAGGCCGGACCCGCCCGCCGGTCCTGGCGCGCGGGCCGGTCGTCGCCGCGCCGCAAGGCGCTTCAGTCGGACACGCCGACCCAGCGGTCATGGGCCGCGAACAGGTGACGGCACATCGCCGCCGAGGCCGCCTGCGGATCGCGCGACTCGAGCGCGCGCAGGATGGCCTCGTGCTCGTCCAGCGCGTCCCGCCACGGCGGGGTCACCGACTCGATGCGGCCGCTCATGCGGGTGGAGATCGCGCCGTGGCGCCCGTCGAACAGGGTTCCCACCACGCCGGCCAGGACCAGGTTGCCGCTCATCTCGGCGATGCTCAGGTGAAAACGCCGATCCGCCTCGACCGGCTTGCGCCCCGCGGCGACATCCGCGCGCATCGCCTCCAGCGCGTCGCGGACGCGATCCAGCGAGGCCTTGTCGACCCGCGCCGCCGCCAGCGTGGCCACGGCGCTTTCCACCACCACCCGCGCATGCATCAGCTCCGCGGGGCTTTCACCGAGCGTCGGCGTCGCGCCGAGCTCCTCCGGCGCGGCGCAGACGTAGACGCCGGAGCCGCCCCGGATCTCGATCCGGCCCTCGATCTCGAGCGCGATCAGCGCCTCGCGCAACGAAGGACGCGACACGCCGAGCTGCTGGGCGAGCTCGCGTTCCCCCGGCAGCCTCGCGCCGGCGAGGTAGGCCCCATCCCGGATCAGCACGCGGACCCGGTCGGCCACGACCTGGTATTGCCGGCGGACCTCGCCGCCGTACGGATGTTGTGCCATGGCTCCCTGCGCGCGAAAACGCGACTCCTGTCGTTGTGGGTCTTTTATAGGTGGAGCCCTCGCCCCCGAGGAACAGGGTATCTACCGGTCTGACCAACGAAACATCATGGCAAAGTGGTAATACCAAAAGATTGAGCGAGGCCATCGTGGCGTTGGCATCGCCCACGCGAGGCTGCGCGCGTCCGTCGGCGCCGGCTTGCGAAAGAGGAGAAGCAGATGGTCCAACGCATCGTGATCGTGGGCGGCGGTGCCGCCGGCTGGATGACCGCCGCCGCGCTGGCGTCGAGTCGGCAGGGGCGCTGGTCGGTGACGCTGGTCGAGTCCGAGGAGATCGGCATCATCGGCGTCGGCGAGGCGACCTTCCCTTCGATCCGCGCCTTCAACGAGCGCATCGGCATCGACGAGGCGGAGTTCCTGCACGCCACCCACGGCAGCTACAAGCTGGGCATCGAGTTCCGCGACTGGCACAGCATCGGCGATCGCTATTTCCACACCTTCGGCAACTTCGGCAGCCTGCTCGGCCCCTACATGCTGTGGGGCCAGTACCGGCGCGCGGCCGATGCCTCGCTGGGCGAGCTCGGCGAGCAATGCCTGCCCACGGCGATGGCGATGCAGGGCCGCTTCGTGGTGCCCGACGAGGACGGCGGCGCGCCCTACAAGTACGCCTACCACTTCGACGCGATGCTGTATGCGGCCTTCCTGCGCGAGTGGTCGATGCGCCGGGGCGCACGGCGCATCGAGGGCCGCATCGTCGAGGTGCTCCGGCGCGAGGACGGCGACGTCGAGCGGCTGCGCCTGGCCGACGGCCACGAGGTCGAGGGCGACCTGTTCATCGACTGCTCGGGCTTCGCCTCGCTGCTGCTGGGGCGCGCGCTGAAGGAGCCCTTCGTCGACTTCAGCCACTGGCTGCCGGTCGACGGCGCCTGGGCCTGCCCCTGCGAGCGCGTCGGCGAGGCGCTGACGCCCTACACCCGCGCCACCGCGCTGGAGGGCGGCTGGGCCTGGCGCATCCCGCTGCAGAGCCGCACCGGCCATGGCCACGTCTTCAGCAGCCGGTACATCGACCCGGACGCCGCGCGCGCGCAGCTGATGGCGCAGCTCGACGGCAAGCCGCTGGCGGAGCCGCGGCTGCTGCGCTTCAGCACCGGTCACCGCGAGCGCTTCTGGGTCCGCAATGTCGTCGCGCTCGGGCTCTCCTCGGGTTTCCTGGAGCCGCTGGAGTCCACCAGCATCTTCCTCATCCAGACCAACCTGGCCCACCTGATGACGCTGCTCGAAGCGAAGGCGCCGATCGACGAGGCGGCGATCGACGCGTTCAACGCGCGCGGCACGCGCGAGTTCCGCCGCATCCGCGACTTCATCCTCCTGCACTACTGCCTCACGGCCCGCCGCGACAGCGCGCTCTGGCGCGACATGGCGACGATGGAGCTACCCGACACCCTGGCCTACAAGATCGAGCTCTGGCGCCATCACGGCGTGCTGCACCAGCAGCAGGACGAGGGCTTCGACGAGACCAGCTGGCTCGCGATCCACGCCGGCATGCGGCATTGGCCGCAGCGGACCGACCCGGTCCTGGAGGAACTGCCGCTGGACCACGCCCGCGACATCCTGCGGCAGCGTCGCGAGGCCATCGCCCGCGCCGTCGCGCCGCTGCCCCCGCATCACGCTTACCTCGCCAGGCTCATGAACCTGGCGCAAGGCGCCGGAAGATCCACTCGATGACCACGCCGATCCCCTGTTTCCGCCCCATGACCACGCTGCCCGTCCTGGCCATCGCGCTGTGCGCCGCCCTGCTCGCGCCGCTGGCGCGCGCGGCGACCGCCGCCGTCCCCGCGACGGCCACGGCCGCGGCGAGCGAGCGCTCCAGCGAGCTCATCAATCGCGACTGGACCTTCACGCTCGGCGACCCGGCCGATGGCCAGGCCGTCGACCGCGACACGGCGGACTGGCGCCGCGTGGACCTGCCGCATTCGTTCTCCGAGCCCTACTTCCTGGGCACCGGCTTCTATGTCGGCCATGGCTGGTACCGCAAGCAGCTGACGCTGCCCGCCTCCGTCGCCGGCCGGCGGGTCTCGCTGGAGTTCGACGGCGTCTTCCAGGACGCCGAAATCTTCGTCAACGGCCAGCGCGCCGGCCGCCACGTCGGCGGCTACACCGGCTTCAGCATCGACATCACCCCCTTCGCGACACCGGGGGCCAACCTGGTCGCCGTGCGGGTGAACAACGAGTGGAACGCGCGGGTCGCGCCTCGCGCCGGCGAGCATGTGTTCTCCGGCGGCATCTATCGCAACGTGCGGCTGGTCATCACCGACCCGATCCATGTCGCGTGGTACGGCACCTTCGTCACCACGCCGCAGGTGTCGGACGAACGCGCCACCGTGCGCGTGCAGACCGAGGTGCGCAACAACCGCCCCCGCGCCGCGGCCCGGGTCGCGCTGGTCTCCGAGGTGCTGGACGCGACCGGCCGGCGCGTGGCCTCGCGGCGCAGCGAGCGCAGCGTGCCCGCCACCACCACCGTCACCTACGACCAGACGATGCCCGCGATCCCGGCCCCGCGGCTGTGGTCCCCCGACCAGCCGCATCTCTACCGGATGGTCAGCCGCCTGTACGTCGACGGTCGGCCCGTCGATCGCTTCGAGACGCCCTTCGGCATCCGCAGCCTCAGGTTCACCGCCGACCGCGGCTTCTTCCTCAACGGCAAGCATCTCTACCTGGTCGGCGCCAACGTGCACCAGGACCAGGCCGGCTGGGGCGACGGCGTGACCGACGGCGCCGCGCGCCGCGACGTCCGGATGATCAAGGACGCCGGCTTCAACTTCATCCGCGGCTCGCATTACCCGCATTCGCCGGCCTTCACGCAGGCGACCGACGAACTGGGCCTGCTGTTCTGGTCGGAGGCGCCCTTCTGGGGCATCGGCGGCTTCGGCGCCGATGGCAACTGGCTGTCCAGCGCCTATCCGCCGGATCCGGCCGACCGGCCCGCCTTCGAGGCCAGCGTGCTGCAGCAGGTCCAGGAGATGGTGCGCATCCACCGCAACCGGCCGTCGGTCTTCCTCTGGAGCGCCAGCAACGAGCCCTTCTTCACCAAGGGCGAGGCGATGCCGGCGATGCGCGACTTCCTGCGGCGCGAGGTGGCCTTCTTCCACCGCATCGATCCGACGCGCCCCGTGGCCATCGGCGGCGCCCAGCGCGGCGAGATCGACAAGCTCGGCGACGTGGCCGGCTACAACGGTGACGGCGCCACGCTCTTCCTCGATCCGGGCGTGCCGTCCATCGTGTCGGAGTACGGCTCCACGATGGTCGACCGCCCCGGGGCGTACGAGCCCGGCTTCGGCCTGATGCCCGAGACGCCGGACCAGAAAGCCAAGGCCGACGCCGCGCCGAGCGCCCCGGCCTCGCCCACCTACGCCTGGCGCTACCCGTGGCGCTCGGGCGAGGCGCTGTGGGCCGGCTTCGACCATGGCTCCATCGCCTCCATCGAGTTCGGCTCGATGGGCTTCATCGACTACTTCCGCCTGCCCAAGCGGCAGTACCACTGGTATCGCAACGCCTACGCCGGCGTGCCGCCGCCGGTCTGGCCGGTCGACGGCAAGCCCGCGCAACTGCACCTGGCGGCCAGCCAGACCGTCATCCACGGCACCCAAGGCCTGGACGACGCGCAGCTGGTGGTGTCGGTGCAGGACGAGGCGGGCCGCGCGCTGAGCAATTCACCGGACGTGACGTTGACCATCGTGAGCGGTCCGGGCAAGTTCCCGACGGGCCGCAGCATCCGCTTCAGCCACCAGTCCCTGGTCGCCATCCGCGACGGCCAGGCCGCGATCAGCTTCCGGTCCTACTTCGCCGGGCGCAGCGTCATCGAAGCGAGCTCGCCCGGCCTGAAGCCGGCGCGCATCGAGATCACGACCACCGGACCCGATCCCTTCATCCCGGGGCAATCGCCGCTGGCGCCGGACCAGCCGGTCATCGCCTATCCACCGGTCACCCGCAAGGCCTTCGAGGGCGACCCGATCAACGTGACCATCAGCCGGCCGACCTCGACCAGCGGCTCCGCGCCCGGCCACGAGGCGCCGCTGGCCAACGACGACCAGCTGCAGACCGCGTGGCGCGCGGCCGCGAAGGACGGTCCGGCGTTCTGGGCCGTGGACCTGGAGAACCTGTACACGCTGCACTGGCTGTCGGTGATCCTACCCGATGACCGGGCGCCCGACTTCGTCGTCGAGATCAGCAACAACGCCAGCGACTGGCGCCAGGTCGGCGAGGCCAAGGCCGGTCGCAAGAGCTACGAGTTCGCACTGTTCGAGCCGGTGGTCGCCGCGCGCTTCCTGCGCATCCGCTTCCCCGCCGTCACGCCCGACCATCCCGCCGCGCTCAGCGAAGTGCGGGTGATCGGCAAGCCGGCCAACTGACGATCGAGCCCTCGCNCGAGGTCCCACCACCGGACGGCGCGATCGAGCGCGCCGCCCGAGCCCTTCCTCCTCATGAGACGACAACTGCTCACCTCCTGGCTGCTCGCGCTGGCGATGCTCGTGATCGCCGGCCCCGCCGCGGCCGACGACGTCCGGCAACGCGTGCGCATCGATGACGGCTGGCGCTTCGCGCTGGGCCACGCCTGGGACCCGGCCCAGGACTTCGACCACGGCACGCGGGCCTTCTTCTTCGCCAAGGCCGGCTTCGGCGACGGGCCCGCCGCGGCGGACTTCGACGACCGGCCGTGGCGCCGCATCGACCTGCCGCACGACTGGGCGGTGGAACTGCCGTTCAGCGAGCGCGGCAGCTCGCCTCATGGCTCGAAGGCGATCGGCCGCGCGTTCCCGGAGAACAGCATCGGCTGGTACCGGCGCGAGCTGGCCATCCCGGCATCGGCGCAGGGTCGGCGCATCGCGCTGGAGTTCGACGGCGTCTTCCGCGACAGCGTCGTCTGGATCAACGGTCACTACCTGCGGCGCGAGGCCAGCGGCTACTCGAGCTTCCGGGTGGACCTCACCGACTACCTGAACTACGGCGGCCGCAATGTCGTCGCCGTGCGGGTGGACGCCACCACGCAGGAGGGCTGGTGGTACGAGGGTGCGGGCCTCTATCGCCATGTCTGGCTCACCCAGACCGACCCGCTGCATGTGGACCACTGGGGCACCTTCGTGCGCTCGACCGTCGCGGGACAGCGGGCCGAAGTCGCCGTCGACACCACCGTGCGCAACGACGGCAAGGCCGCGGCCTCGTTCACGCTGGAGCATGAACTGCACGACCCGGACGGCCGCGTCGTCGCGCGCACCGCCGTGCCGGCGCGCCAGGTGGCCGCCGATGCCGCCGTCACGAGCGGCGCGACGCTGCGCGTGGCCATGCCGCGGCTGTGGTCGCTGGAGACGCCGCAGCGCTACACCCTGACGACGCGGGTGCGCCGCGAAGGCCGCGTCGTCGATCGCTACGACACGCCCTTCGGCATCCGCTCGATCCGCTTCGACGCCGATCAGGGCTTCTTTCTCAACGGCCGCCCCGTCAAGCTGCATGGCGCCAACAACCACCAGGACCATGCCGGCATCGGCATCGCGCTGCCGGACGCCATGCACGACGCGCGGCTGCGGATGCTCAAGGCCATGGGCGTCAACGCCATCCGCTCGGCCCACCATCCGGCCACGCCGGAGCTGCTGGACGCCTGCGACCGCCTGGGCATCCTCGTCATCGACGAGCACCGCATGATGGGCACCGCGCCGCAGATCCGCGACGAGCTCGAGCGCATGGTGCGGCGCGACCGCAACCATCCGTCCGTCATCCTGTGGTCGGTGGGCAACGAGGAATGGGCGATCGAGAACACCGAGATCGGCACGCGCCTGGCGCGGGAGATGCAGGCCATCGTGGCGGGCCTGGATCCCACCCGCCCGGCGACGCTGGCGGCGTCCAGCTCGGGCCAGCCGGAGGGCACCTCGGTCGGCTCGCAGGTGATCGGCTTCAACTACAAGGGCCAGCACGACATCGACGCGATGCACCGCCGCTTCCCGCAGCGGCCGATGGTCGTGACCGAGGAAGGCCTGACCTACGCCACCCGCGGCGTCTACGCCGACGACGCGGCGCGGGTGCAGGTCGCCGCCTACGACCGGCGATCGGGCGGCGCGTCGACCTCGACCATCGAGGAGGCCTGGCGCTTCAATGCCGAGCGGCCCTTCCTGGCCGGCATGTTCGTCTGGACCGGCTTCGACTACCGCGGCGAGACCACGCCCTTCGGCTGGCCGGCCGTGTCGTCCCAGTTCGGGATGATGGACACGACCGGGGCGCTGAAGGACAGCGGCTACTACCTGAAGGCCGCCTGGACCACCGAGCCGATGGTCCACCTGCTGCCGCACTGGAACTGGCCGGGCCGCGAAGGCCAGCCGATCGACGTGCGTGTCTACGGGAACACCGAGGACGTGGAGCTGCTGCTCAACGGTCGCTCGCTGGGCCGCAAGACGCTGCAGCGCTACGGGCACCTGCAGTGGAGCGTCCCCTACGAGCCGGGCACGCTGGTGGCGCGCGGCTACAGGCGCGGCGAATGGGTCGCCTCCGACACGGTGGCCACCACCGGCGATGGCTCGGCGGTGCGCTTGACGGTGGACCGCGCCAGGATCCGCGCCGATGGCACCGACGTGGCGCTGGTCACGGTCAACGTGGTCGACCGGGAGGGCCGGGTCGTGCCTACGGCCGGGCAGCGGATCGAGTTCGAAGTCGACGGCGCCGCGCGCCTGATCGGGATGGGCAACGGCGATCCGGGTTCGCACGAGGCCGACAAGTCGGCCGAGCGCCACCGCTTCGTGCCGCTCACCGAATGGCGGCATCGCGGCATCGAGCGGCCGGAGGACGCCGCCGCGCTGATCGCCGACACCGGCGCGACGGGCTGGCGCGAGCCCTTCGGATGGGTGCCGCCCGAGCAGCAACCCGCCGACAGCGCCTGGAACCTCGTGCGCGCCAGTTTCCCGCGCCCGACCACGGCGGCGGGTGAGCGGTCGACGCTGTTCATCGGCGACCTTGGCCCGGGCCAACTGGTCTACGTGAACGGCCAGGCGGTGACACCGAGGCTCGAGCAAGGCCTCGGCGTGGTGGACCTGGATCCAGCGCAGCTGCGGGACCGCAACACGCTCGCCCTGGTCTTCCCCACGCCGGCCGGCGGCCTGCGCGCGATGACCGACAACGCGCAAGGCGGCAAGCGCTGGGTCACCTTGCGGGCGACGACGCCGGCCGCGCCGTGGCAGCGCCGGGTCTTCAACGGGCAGGCGCAGGTGATCCTGCAATCCACCGGCGCGAGCGGCCCAGCCACGCTGCGCGCGCGCGGCGAGGGGCTGCCGACCACGACCTTGACGATCGACGCCTTCTGAAACGACATGCCTGCTGAAACACCCATGCCTGCTGAAACACCCCTGCCCGCAGCCTCGACGGATTGGCGTCGGCGCGCGATGTCGGTCCTGGCCTCGCCCCTGACCACGGTGCTGGCGACGTCGCTGGCGTGCGCGTCGACCACCGGCGCCGCGGCCGCCCCCACCGCGTCCCCGCTCGCGGACGCACCGCCGCCCGCCGCCACCGGTGCGCCGCCGAGCCCCTCGATGCAACGGGCGCGGGCGCTGGTGGCGCGGATGACGCTGGCCGAGAAGGCGAGCCAGCTGCAGCACGAGTCGCCGGGCATTCCGCGGCTCGGCATCCCGGCCTACAACTGGTGGAGCGAAGGCCTGCACGGCGTCGCGCGCGCCGACGTGGCGACGGTGTTCCCGCAGGCCATCGGCCTGGCGGCGACCTGGGACACGCCGCTCGTGCAGCGCGTGGGCGAAGTCATCGGCATCGAGTTCCGCGCCAAGTTCCGGGGCACCGTCGGTGCCGACGGCTCGTCCGGCCTGTACCGCGGCCTGACGGTGTGGTCGCCCAACGTCAACATCTTCCGGGACCCCCGCTGGGGCCGCGGCCAGGAAACCTATGGCGAGGACCCCGCGCTGACCGCTCGCATGGGCGTGGCCTTCATCCAGGGGCTGCAGGGACCGGACCCGCGGCATCCGCGCGTGTCCGCGGCGGTGAAGCACTTCGCGGTGCACAGCGGCCCCGAGGCCGATCGCCACAAGGAGGACGTGCGGGTCTCGCCGCGCGACCTGGTGGACACCTACCTGCCGGCCTTCCATGCGGCGGTCACCGAAGGCCGCGCGGAATCGGTGATGTGCGCCTACAACGCGGTCGACGGCGTGCCCGCGTGCGCCAGCGAGCCGCTGCTGCGGCAGCGGCTGCGCGAGGAATGGAAGTTCCAGGGGCATGTGGTGTCGGACTGCGGCGCGGTGGCCGACATCCACCAGGACAGCGCCCACCACCATGTGAAGACGCCCGAGGCCGCCGTGGCCCTGGCGGTGCGCGCCGGCACCGACCTGATCTGCGACTTCGGCGGCAACAGCACCGCCTCGCCCGCCGCCACCGTGGCGGCCGTGCGGCAGGGCCTGCTGGCCGAGGCCGACCTCGACCGGGCGCTGCATCGGCTGTTCGACGTGCGCCTGCGACTGGGCCTGCTCGACTCGCCCACGCAAGGGCCTTTCGCCGGGATTACGGCGGACGAGTTCGACACGCCCGCGCATCGCGCGCTCAACCTGGAGACGGCTCGTCGCTCGCTGGTCCTGCTGAAGAACGATGGGCTGCTGCCATTGAAGACGCCGCCCCGGCGCATCGCGGTGATCGGCCCCAACGCCGACAGCGTCGACGCGCTGGTGGGCAACTACAACGGGACGCCGTCCCGGCCGGTCACGCTGCTGGCCGGCCTGAAGGCCCGCTATCCGGACGCCCGGATCGACTTCGTCGAAGGCACGGGCTGGGTGGCGCCGCCGCTGGAAGACCTGCCGGCCGAGCGGCTGTGTGCCGACGCCGCCTGCACCCGCCCCGGGCTGAGCTTCGAGCGCTTCGCCAATCTCCAGCTCGAGGGCCCGCCGATCTCGTCGACGGTCGAGGCGCAAGCCCGCTTCCGATGGGGCTGGCCGGACGCGCATGACCGCCAGGAATCGGCGCGCTGGAGCGGCTTCGTGCGCGCCGCCGAGAGTGGCGAGCATCTGTTCCGGCTGAAGGGGAACCGGGGCTACCGCGTCTGGATCGACGGCGAACGGGTGGTGGACCTGTGGGACATCGCCTGGCCCACCAGCACCCGCGGCGTGCAGCTCGAGGCGGGGCGGACCTACGCCCTGCGCGTGGAGGCGCTGCAGACCGGCTGGGAAGGCGAGCAGCGCCTGCAGTGGAGCCGGCCCGGCGCCAGCGACGAGGCCGCCCTGGCCGCCGCGCGCGAGGCCGACCTGGTGGTCTTCGCCAGCGGCTTGACCTGGGAGTTCGAAGGCGAGGAGATGACGGTGCTGGCGCCCGGTTTCGCGGGCGGGGACCGCACCCGCATCGATCTGCCGGCGCCGCAGCAGAAGCTGCTGGAGCGCCTGGCCGGCCTGGGCCGCCCGCTGGTGCTGGTGAACTTCAGCGGCAGCGCCATGGCCTTCGGCGCCGCGACATCGCAGGCCGCGGCCATCGTGCAGGCCTGGTATCCGGGCGGCGAAGGCGGCCAGGCGGTGGCGGAGCTGCTGGCCGGCGACTTCAGTCCGTCCGGCCGGCTGCCGGTCACCTTCTACCGGTCCGCCGAGCAACTGCCGCCCTTCAAGGAGTACGGCATGCAGGGGCGCACCTACCGCTGGTTCAAGGGCGAGCCGCTGTTCCCCTTCGGCCATGGGCTGGGCTACGCGCGCTTCAGCTATGCACAGGCCCGGCTCGCGAGCCCCCGGGTCCGGGCCGGGCAAGGCACGCGACTGTCGGTGCTGTTGAAGAACGAGAGCGGACGCGAGGCGGCCGAGGTCGTCCAGGTCTATGCCCGGCGCCCCGGTGCCCTCGCGCCGGAACGCACGCTGGTGGCCTTCCGGCGGGTCGTGCTGCGCGGCGGCGAATCGCGCCGGCTCAGCGTCGATCTGGACGCCAAGGCGATGAGCGTCGTGCGGGCCGATGGACAGCGCGTCGTGGAGGACGGGCCGGTGTGGCTGTGGATCGGCGGAGGACAACCGGTGCCGGCGATCACCGGCGTGCGCGCGCCGGGTCGGGCCTTGACCTTGCAGGTCTCCGGCCGCGCGCGACTGCCGGCGTTCTGAGCGGGACATCGCACCGGTCCGCGGCGTTACGCTGTCCGGCCGCCATCGCCTGGGCGCGGCCCGGGCAGGCTCGAACGAAGGAAGGACACATCGGCATGGCATTGAATCAGGTCTCGCGAGCGGATCGGTCGCGTCGCCGCATGGCGTTGGCCATGGTCGTCGGCGCATTGCTGCTGGCGGCCGGCGGGTGGCTGTCGAGCCGGCCCAGTGATGCCGCTGGCCCCGCCAAGGCAACGGCGACGGGCTCGCCCACGAATGAACCCGGCTCGCCGCTTCCCGCGGCGAAGGTCGAGGCGGCATCGGCCGTGATGGCGGTCGCCGCGTCGGCGCCCGGCTCGACGAGCGCCCCGCCTCCTGCGCCCGGCTGGCCAGAGGACGCGCTGCGTCGGGTCCAGCTGGCGCTGGACGGCCATGGAACGCCGAAGGACATGCTGGAGGCGGCCATGACGCTCTCCGCCTGTCAGGGGGCGGACGCGATGGTGGACCACCAGTACCGGGAGCGCGACCAGCCGTCCGCGACGGGTCGGCAGCTCGAGCGGATCACGGGCCTGTCCAACCAGGACTGGATCCGCCGCTCGCAGGACTTCCAGCGTCACTGCCAGGTCTTCGATGCCGCCACGCTCGCGCGCCAGGGCGCGCTGCTCAAGCGCGCCCACGACGGCGGCGTCAAGGACGCCGCGTTGCCCTACCTGCAATGGCTGGACGCGAACCGGCAGCCGATCGATCCGGCGCTGCGCGGGCAACTGCAGCGCGAGGCGCGCCAGACGGCCGAGGACGGCGATTTCATGGCGCTGGTGACCTTCAGCTTCGCCTTCAGTCCAGGCGCGATGGGCATCACCGAGGTCCAGCGGCAGGCCTACAAGGAAGCGCAATTTCGCATCCAGGGTTTGATGTCGGGCGCGGAGATGGAAAAGGCCAGCCGCGATGCGATGGCGGACACGGAAAAGATGATGGCCCAGTGGGGCGCGGTGCCGCCGCCATTGACGGCCGACCAGCAGCGCGAGGCCGACGCGCTCGCCGCGCGGGTGATCGAGGCCTGGCGCAAGCGTCAAGGCAAGCCGGGGTGAGTCGCGCGGGCCCTCGCTGTCGATGGGCAAGTGCTGGCCCACGAATTGCAGTCCTTCGCGCGCACGACGCGCGAGGCGCCCGCAACGCGGCCCGTCTGAGCCGCGTCTGACATTCCTTGGCAGCGCTGGCTGACAACGCTGACAAATTTCGTCCGCGCGAGGTCACCGACTTGCAACGGACTTGTCACCACCTCGCGTGCATGACGCTTCACATCATTCCAAAGGAACCCATGTCGTCCATCCCGAACGCAACGCCCGCGGTCCAGCGGCTCGCGCTCGCCCTCCTGACGGCAGGCCTCGCCGCCTGCGGTGGCGGCGGATCGGCCTCGTCGCCAGCGACCGACGCGCCGGCACCGCCGCTTGGTGCCGCACCGGCACCTTCGCCTTCGCCTTCGCCTTCGCCCTCGCCCGCTCCAGCGCCGGCCCCGGCCCCGGCACCTTCCCCTGCGCCGGCACCAGCACCCACTCCGGCGCCCGCACCTTCGCCCGCGCCTTCGCCTTCGCCTGCACCCGCTCCGGCGCCTGCTCCAGCGCCCGCACCTTCGCCTGCGGCTTCGATCACCACGGCCCTGGGGACGGCCAACCGGCTGCTGGGCGGCCTGGGCGCCGGCAACCCGATCGCGGAGATGACGACGCAGCAGATCCGTCCCGACATCATCGACACCTACCTGGTCGGTGTCGGCGCTGGCGCGTGGCCCACCTGGAACAGCCCGGACGGGGCCTACGTGACTTACACGGCCGCGAACGTGTCGGCCGTCGGCGCGGTGCCGATGTTCACGCTCTACCAGATGGCGAGCCGGGGCGAGGGCAACCTGGCCGCGATCAACGACGCGAGCTTCATGACCCCCTACTGGGCCCAGGTCAAGCTCATGTACCAGAAGATCGGCGCGACCAACCTGCCCACGCTGGTCAACCTGGAGCCGGACTTCTGGGGCTTCGTGCTGACCGGCGCCCCGGGCGGCGACCCGACGAAGGTGCCGGCGCGCGTGAGCCAGGTGGCCGAATGCGCGAACCAGCCGGACAACGCCGTCGGCATGGCGGGCTGCCTGCTGGCGCTGGGACGGACCTACGCGCCCAAGGCCCGGATCGGTTTCCCGCCGTCCTTCTGGGGCCGCGACGCCACCACCGTCGGCAACTTCATGCTGAAGCTGGGCGCCGACAAGGCCGACTTCATGGTGGCCCAGACCAGCGACCGCGATGCCGGCTGCTTCGAGGTCTCGCCGCCTCCGTCCGAATGCGCCGGTCGTGGCAACGGGCCGTTCTACTGGGACGAGAACAACGTGGCGACGCCCAACTTCCATCAGGACCTCGCCCAATGGGTCGCCGTGCAGGGCAAGCTCGGCAAGCTGCCCATCCTGTTCTGGCAGACGCCGATGGGCGTACCCTCGTCCACGCCAGGCGGCACCTGGGGGCATTACCGCGACAACCACGTCCAGTACATGCTGACCCATCCGACCGAGTACACCGCCAACGGCGTGTTCGCGATCGTGTTCAGCGGCGGCGGCAGCGGCTCGGTCAACATCACGACGGACGGCGGCCAGTTCGCCCGCCTGTTCAAGGCCTACCTGGCGAATCCGGCACCGCTGCGCTGAGCGGCAGGCCGCTCGAAGCGCAGCGGCCCTACTCCTCGCGCCACTGCAGGTGCACCACGCGCAGACCCTGGGCCTTGATCGTGCGCAGCAGCAGCGGCAGCGCCGCGGCGGTGCGGTCCTGCGCATCGTGCAGCAGCACGATGCCGCCGCTCGAGGCGGCCAGGCGCTGCGCGAGCTTGTCGGCCATCTGCTGGGCGCTCTGGGGCTCCCAGTCCTCGACGCCCAGGTCGACCGACATCACGGTGTAGCGCGACGCCGCGAGCGCCTCGCGCAGGACCGGTGTTTCCTCGAGGAAGGGAAAGCGGTAGGCCGCCGCCCGGCCGCCGAAGACCTCGCGGTACGCGGCCTCGGCCGCCCGCAGGTCGCCGAGCTGCTCCGATGCGGGCAGTGACGCGAAGTGGGGATGGCGGAAGCCGTGCAGGCCGACGCTGTGCCCTTGCGCCTTCACCTCCCTGGCGAGCGCCGCATCGGCCAGCATCGGCTCGCCGTTCATGAAGAAGGTCGCGCGCGCGCACTCGGCCTTCAGCGCCTGGAGCACGAGCGGGGTGGAGGCCGGCCGCGGCCCGTCGTCGAAGGTGATCACCACCTCGCCCGGCTGCAGCGGCAGTGGCCCGTGCTGCGCGCGACCGTAGGCCGCGGCTTCGCGCGGCAGCGTCAGCACGCGCGAGGTGCCCAGCGCGGCCGGGCCGCAATCGGCCGCCGCGCCCAGCGCCTGGCCCAGGGCGAGCACCGTCAGCGCCGCACGCGCCGTGCGCAGCCGCAGCCGGCGCGACGTCCGGGCCGAGGCCCGCGCCTGGTCAGCCTCGGGGACGTCGTCCCACGCATTCCTCATGTCGTCTCCTGCGGTCATGGTCGCCGGCGAGCTTAGCGAAGGGGCGTGCCACCCACAGCGGTGCATCCACCGATACCGGCTGTTTCCATTCCGGTGGCAACGCGGTGGTCATTCGGTGATGTCTGCGTGGCGGCTCCTCCGTAAGCTGCGACCCCCGATCAATGCTTCGCGCCCGCCTCGGCCCCGCCGCGGCCGGCGCACCGACTTCAAGGATCCCATGTCCCTGTCCTGCTCGATCCGCCACCTCGCGACCGTCACCGCGCTCGGCGCGGCCGCCCTGCCGGCGGCGCACGCCGCCTCGTTCAATCCGACGCTGCCGGCCGAACCGCGGCTGCCCACCGCCACCGAGGTCTGCAAGACCCTGACCGCCTCGCTGACGCAGACCGGCGGCCTGCTGCCGAGCTCGGTCGACGCGGATCCCGCGAACTCGCAGCCGGACACCGCCCAGATCCAGGACGCCATCAATCGCTGCCCTGCCGGCCAGGCGGTGCGCCTGGTCGCCAGCGGCAACGCCAACGCCTTCCTGTCGGGACCGCTGGTGCTGAACAGCAACGTCACGCTGTGGGTCGACAGCAACGTGACGCTCTTCGCGTCCCGCAGCCCCAAGGACTTCGACAACGGCGGCGGCCGCTGCGGCACCGCCGGCGGTGACGGCAAGTCGTGCAACGCGCTGATCCGCCTGAAGAATGCCGCGAACAGCCGCATCGTCGGCGACGGCCGCATCGACGGCCGCGGCGGCGCGGTGCTCACCTCCGGCCCCAACGCCGGGAAGATGACCTGGTGGGACGTCGCCAACCTGCTGGAGGCGACCGGCAAGAAGCAGAACAATCCGCGCCTGGTCAACCTGATCGGCGGCAGCAACTTCACGCTCTATCGCATCTCGCTGCTCAACTCGCCGAACTCGCACGTCGTCGTCAGCGGGCTCACCGGCTTCGTGGTCTGGGGCACCAAGGTGCTGGCACCGTCGCTGGCCTACTCCAAGCCCAACTACGCCTGCTCCGCCGGCACGACACCCAACCCCGACGTCGCCGCCACCCAGCCCAGCACCTGCTTCACCCCGGCCACGGCCGCCAACACCGACGGCATCGACGTGGTCGAGAGCTCGAAGGTGAGGATCGCGCACTCGTCGATCAGCACCGGCGACGACCACATCGCGATCAAGGCCGCCGACGCGCCGGCCTCCGACATCTACATCGCCAACAACGACTTCTACCACGGCCATGGCATGTCGATCGGCAGCGAGACCAAGCAGGGCGTGAGCCAGGTGCGGGTCGACGACCTCAGCATCGACGGCTTCGACGACGCGCAGGTCAACGGCCTGCGCATCAAGACCTACGACAGCGTCGGCGGCACGGTCAGCAACGTGATCTTCGCCAACGTCTGCATGCGCAACGTGAAGCAGCCGCTGATTTTCACGCCCTACTACAGTTCGGGCAACCACAGCACCGCGCCCAACATCAACGACATCCTGCTGCAGAACATCCATGTGCTGAGCAGCGCGAAGTTCGGCGCCGGCAAGCTGGTCTTCCGCGGCTATCGCAACGGCAGCGTCGTCAACCCGCTGAAGATGACGCTGGACAACGTCGTCTTCGACTCGACGAGCTTCCTCACCGCCGACGGCAAGAAGGGCGGACCCACTCAACCGGAGGATGCGACCTTGACGCTGGGCCCCGGGCCGGTGACGATCCCCTTCGCGGCGTCGTCGACCTTCAAGCTGATCGACCAGCGCGGCGGCGCCCAGGCACCGCGGGCCTGCGACAGCGCCTTCCCGCCCTTCCCCCTGGCCGAAGCGCCGATCTGAACGGGGGCCACCGCGCTGGCGCGGTGGCCTGCCGATGCGCTACAACCCGTCCATCCGACGAGGGAGATCATCGTGACCGCATTCGCCAACCTGAAGATCGGTGCCCGCCTGACCGGCGGCTTCGCGGCAGTGATCGCGCTGCTGATCGTGCTGGCGGTGATCGGCGTCACCAAGATCAGCGCGGTGGACGCCAACACCGAGGTCATCCTGCATGACCGCTTCGTCAAGGTGCAGCTGGCCCAGACCGTCGAGAACGAGGTCAACAAGCAGCTGCGCGCGATGCGCACCGCGCTGATCGTGTCCGACCGCGCGATCGTCGAGGGCGAGCTGGCCAAGATCGAAACCTCGCTGCCGGTAGTGGGTCGCGCGATCGACCAACTCGGCGTGACGGTGCGCAGCGACCGCGGCAAGGCGGCGCTGCAGGCGCTGATCGATGGGCGGGCGAAGTTCAAGGAGAAGGAGCGGCAGCTGGTCGACCTGATCAAGGCCGGCAAGATCGACGAGGGCCGCACGCTCCTGGTGACGGACATCCTGCCGCTGCAGACCGTCTACCTGGGGGCCGTCGAGGGCTTCGTGGACACCCAGGCGGACAGCATGGAGGAGTTCGGCGCGCAGGCCTCGGCGCTGGCCCGCGGCGCCCGCACGCTGATGATCGTGCTGTCGGTGATCGCGGTGCTGCTGGCGGTGGGCATCGCCGTGCTGCTGACGCGCTCGATCACCCGGCCGATCGCCCAGGCGGTGCGGGTGGCCGAGACGGTCGCCGCCGGCGACCTCACCTCCACCATCGCGGTGGGCGCCCGCGACGAGACCGGCCAGTTGCTGGCCGCGCTGCGCTCGATGAACGACAGCCTGGTGCGCATCGTCGGCGAGGTGCGGCTGAGCAGCGAGTCCATCGCCACCGGCTCGACCCAGATCGCCACCGGCAGCATGGACCTGTCGCACCGGACCGAGGAGCAGGCCTCCAGCCTCGAGCAGACGGCCGCGGCGATGGAGGAAGTCGCGTCCACCGTGCAGCGCAGCGCCGACTCGGCGCGCAACGCCACGGCGCTCGCGGCCACCGCCAGCGAGGTCGCCACCCGCGGCGGCTCGGCCGTGGCCGAGATCGTCGCGACGATGCGCGACATCAGCGCCAGCTCGACCCGGATCGCCGACATCACCGGCGTCATCGACGGCATCGCCTTCCAGACCAACATCCTGGCGCTCAACGCGGCCGTGGAGGCGGCGCGCGCCGGCGAGCAGGGCCGCGGCTTCGCGGTGGTGGCCGGCGAGGTGCGCACGCTGGCCCAGCGCGCGGCCACCGCCGCCAAGGAGATCCGCGCGCTGATCGGCGAGAACGTCAGCCGCGTCGAGACCGGGTCGCGCCTGGTCGAGGGCGCCGGCACCACGATGGACGAGATCGTGCGGCAGATCCGGCAGGTGGCCGAGCTGATCACCGAGATCGGCACCGCGACCGGCCAGCAGAGCCTGGGCATCGGCGAGGTCAGCAAGGCGGTGCACGTGCTCGACCAGGTGACGCAGCAGAACGCCGCGCTGGTCGAGGAATCCGCCGCCGCCGCGGACAGCCTGAGCCAGCAGGCGCGCCGGTTGACCGAACTCGTCGGCGCCTTCAAGCTGCACCTCGGACGCTGAGCGGCAGCGCGACCCGCGGCCTTCCGGGCAAATTTCCACACCGGTGAACGCGGCGTCAGCGCTCGGTGATGTCTGCGGCGCAGTCCCTCCGTAAGCTGCGCCCACCCCTTCCAACCAGCAGTCTTGCCATGCGCATGTTCTCCACACTGGGTACCTTCTTCTCCGCCATGGCGGTGGCCGGTGCCGCCGCCGCGGCCGATCCTTCGGTCACCGGGACCATCCTGCTCGGCCAGGTCGCGCCGTTCAGCGGCCCGTCGGTCAAGCTGGCCGAGGAATACAACCTGGGCGCACGGACCTACTTCCAGGCGCTCAACGAGCGCGGCGGCGTCAACGGCCACCGCGTCGAGCTGCGCACCCGCGACGATCGCTACGACCCCGCCGAGACCGCCCGCCAGGCCAAGGCGCTGATCGAGCAGGACGGCGTGTTCGCGCTGTTCGGCACCGTCGGCACCGGCACGACGCTGGCGGCCGTGCCGGTCGCCACCGCGGCGGGCGTACCGCTGTTCGCGCCGTCCACCGGCGCCGAGGCGCTGCGCACGCCGCTGAACCGGCAGATCTTCCATGTGCGCGCCGGCTATAACCAGGAGGCCGATTACATCGTCGAGCAGCTCTCGACCAGCGGCCTGCGCAGCGTCGCGGTGCTCCACCAGGACGACGCCTTCGGCAAGGCGGCGCTGGAGGCGGTGACACGCGCGCTGACGCAGCGCGGCGTGAAGAACGTGGGCATGGCCGCCGTCGAGCGCGACGCCACCGAGGTGTCCGACGTCGCCCGCAAGCTGGCCGCCGGTCATCCGCAGGCGGTGATCCTGATCGCCTCCTACACCTCGAGTGCCGCCCTCATCAAGACGATGAAGAAGCAGGGCTACGCCGGCCAGTTCGTCGCGACCTCCTACGTCGGCGGCAAGTCGCTGGCCGATGAGCTCGGCGGCGAGGGCAGCGGCGTGTGGATCTCCGAGGTCGTGCCCTTCCCCTGGGGCGAAGGCACCGCGCTGCAGCGCGAGTACAACCAGGCGCTGCAGCGCGCCGGCGTGCCGCATCGCAGCTTCGGGTCGATGGAGGGCTTCCTGGCCGCCAAGGTCTTCACCGAGGGACTGCGCCGCGCCGGCAAGGAACCGAACCGCGCCCGGCTCATCGCCGCCCTCGAGTCGATGCAGGGTTGGGACGCGGGCGGCTACCGGATCTCCTACTCGCCCACCGACCACGCCGGCACCCATCGGGTTGAGATGACAATGATCGGCCCCGGAGGCAAGTTCGTGCATTGACGATGACACCCAGCATATCCAGCGACCGCCCCTGCCCGCGCCCTGCGCGGGCGGTTCTTTTCCCGCGATCCGCCCTGCGTCCCCGCGGCCCCGCCGCGCGCGACCGGGGGTCGTGGCGGTGAGCCCCGCCGTCAAGACCCGCGTGGTGATCGCGGACGATCATGCGCTGGTGCGCGAGGGTCTGCGCAAGGTCCTGGAGCTCGACGACAGCATCGAGCTGGCCGGCGAGGCCGCCAACGCCGACGAGGTGATGGCCCGCCTGGCGCAGGGGGGCGTCGACCTGCTGCTGCTGGACCTGCTGATGCCGGGCTGCACCGATGTCGAGCTGATCCAGCGCATCCACGCCGCCCATGCCGAGCTGCCGGTGCTGGTGCTGACCATGCATGCCGATCCGCACATCGCGCGCCGCGCGCTGGAGGCCGGCGCGGGCGGCTACCTGACCAAGGACATCTCCACCGAGCTGCTGATCGACGCCATGCACCACGTGGCCGCCGGCCGCAGCTACGTCGACCCCTCGCTCAGCGCCGCGCTGATCCGCCAGGAACCGAAGGCGCCGGAGCCGCTGGAGTCGCTGTCCCCGCGCGAGCGCCAGGTGCTGGTCGCGCTGGTGCGCGGCCAGTCGCTGGTGGACATCGCCGCCGCGCTCCAGGTCGCGCCGAACACGGTGAGCACCTACAAGACCCGCCTGATGGACAAGCTGGACCAGGCCTCGTTGAGCGACCTGGTGCGATACGCCGTGCGCCATGGCATCGTCGACTGAGCACGCGACCGGGCTCGCCCCGGTCGTGTCGCCGGCGCGGTGCCTGCTCAACCTGCTCCCCTCAAGCGGCCCACCCGCCGACTCGCGCAGCCTGCCGGCTCGCTCACGCCGGGCGCGTCTTCCGCTCCTCACCGTCGTCGCCGCCCTCGCCCTGGCGCTGCTGGCGATACTTGCGCCCCTGCCCGCGCGCGCCGAGCGCATCGTGCTGGCCTCCTACCAGGAGCGCGAGGGCCTGCAGAACCTCACCCCCACCTGCCTCACGCAGGACCGGCGCGCGGTGCTGTGGATCTGCACCGAGAACGGCCTGTTCCGTTTCGACGGTTTCCGGGTCCATCGCGAGCCGTTGCCGGTCGCGGTCGGCAACGGCATCTGGGGCGGCCGTGTCGACGGGCTCGGCCGGCTCTGGCTGACCACCGACCAGGGGCTGTTCCTGCGGCGCCCGTCGAGCGACGCGGCGCGCCCGGAGGGCGGCGAGGCCGCGGACTGGGTGGAGATCCGGCGCGCCGACGGCCAGCCGCTGGACGTGGCCTTCGACGGCCAGTTCGACGTCGACGAGCGCGGCGTGCTGGTGGCGGTCGATCGCGACCACCGGTTCTGGACAGCCACCGTCGGCGAGGCCGGGCCGTCCACGGTCCGCGCCGAGCCCCTCCCCGTGGCCGCCCTCGACCGCCCGCCGTCGGCCGGCTACGTCGAGACGACCCCGCTGCGGCAGCTCGGCGACCGCCTCTGGTTCGGTTGCGGCGACGGCCTGTGCGCCTGGGACCGACGCCAGGCGGCGGTGACGCTGTGGTCCGCCGCGCAGGGCCTGCCGCCGGAGGCCTGGGCGACGCTGCTGGTCGGCCGGGACGGCAGCCTGTGGGCGCGCGGTCGCAGCCACCTGGCCCGCCTGGCGCCCGGCGCCCAGCGCTTCGAGACCGTCGAGGCGCCGATGGTGAACCGGGAGTGGGAGGCCAGCAGTCCCCTCATCGAGGATCCCCGCGGCGGCATCCTGATGGCCGCGGCGACCGGGATCGCCCGCTGGGACGGCCGGGCCTGGCAGACCTGGTCCCGCGACGACGGCCTGCCCGACTCGGCCGTGCGCAGCCTGCTGGTGGACGGCGACGGCGCGCTGTGGCTGGGCGCGTCCGGCCAGGGTTTCCATCGCTGGATCGGCTACGGCGACGTGGACCACTGGAGCCGCGCCTCGGGCCTGCCGTCCGACGTCGTCTTCCGCCTGCTGCAGGACCGCAGTGGCCGCCACTGGGCCATCACCCGCGAGGGCCTGGCCTGGTTCGACGCCGCGGCCCGCCGCTTCCAGCCGCTGCCCCCTTCCGCCGCCACGGCGCCCCGCGTCGCCGGCATCGTGGCGGGCGCGGCCATCGATGCCGCGGGCGACCTCTGGTGGCTGGACCGCGGCCAGCTCAACACGATCAAGGCGGGCGGCACGACGGCCCGCCGCGTGCTCACCGAGCCTGCGCTGCTGGGCCTGCTGGCCGGGCATGGCGGAAAGCTCTACATCACGAGCCGCTCGCGGATCGAGCGGCTGATCCCCCAGCCCCGGGGCGGCGTGAAGCGCGAGCCGGTCGCCGCCGACCTGCCCGGCGGCGAGCCGGCCGTCGCCGTCTTCAGCGACGGCACGACGGACTGGTTCATCAACGTCCGGTGGCAGGTCTTCCGCGCGCAAGGCGACGCCTGGGTGCCGCTGCGCGACGACCAGGGCCGGGTGCTCACGGCCTACACCGCGACGGTCGCGGAGGGCGCGCTGTGGGCGTCGGACGACCGGGGCGTGGCCACCTACACCTTGTCCGGCGACCGCGCGCAGCTGCGGCGGCGGATCCCCAAGGCGTCCTTCGGCGGGGCCGATCCGATGTGGGTGGTCCGCGGCCCGGGGAACGAGATCTGGCTGGGCACCGGACGAGGCGTCTTCCGCCTCGGCCCGCAGGGCGAGTGGCTGGGCCTGCTGGACCGCGACAGCGGCCTGGTGTGGAACGACGTCAATGACGACAGCTTCCTGCTGGACGCCGCCGGCGACGCCTGGATCGGCACCAGCGGCGGCGCGACGCGGGTGCGCCGGCGGCCGCCGCCGCCGGGCGCGCCCGCCGTGTTGCGGGTGGACCGGCTGGAATTCGGCACCCACCAGTTCAGCGGGCCGCCGACCGCGCCGGTGCCCTGGACCGACCGCCAACTGCGCATCACGCTGGGCACGCCGACGCTCTCGCTGCCGCGCGACCGCCGCATCGAATACCGGCTGTCGCCGCAGGCGCCGTGGCGCACGGTCGAGGGCGCGTCCATCGACGTCGGCGCCATGGACGAGGGCCGGCACCTGCTGACGCTGCGGGCCGCCGGCCGCGTGCCGCTGGAGCCACCGGGGCCGGAGCTGGTGCTGCCCTTCACCATCGCGCCCCCGTGGTGGAACTCGCCCGGCATGCGGCTGACCTACCTCGCGCTGCTCGGCGCGCTCTGGTGGGCGCTGACGCTGTGGACGCAGCGCCGCGCGCGGGCGCGCCGGCGCACGCTCGAACGGGCCATCGACGAGCGCACGGCCGAGCTGCAGGCCTCGCGCGAGGCGCTGCACCGGCTGAGCGAGCACAACGCGCTGGCGCTCGAGCAGGAGCGCACCCGGGTGTCCCGCGAACTGCACGACGAGCTGGGCCAGCAGCTGGCGGCGCTGCGCCTGGAGATCGCCGTCATGCGCGCGCGCGCCGCACGGGCCACCGCCTCGATCGACGCCGGCCAGTTGGACCTGCTGCATGAGCGGGTCGACCGGCTCGTCGCCGCCGTGCGCGCGGTGGTCTCGCAACTGCGTCCGCCGGCGCTCGATGGCGGCCTGGAAGCGGCCTTCCGCTGGCTCGGCACCGAGTTCAGCCGCGACACCGGCCTGCCCTGCGACGTGGCCGTCGCGGCGGGCGCCGGCCAGCTGGGCTCCGAGGCCGCCACACAGCTGTTCCGCGTCGCGCAGGAATCGCTCAACAACGTGCGCCGTCATGCCGACGCGACCCGGGCGGCCCTGTCGCTGTCCTTCGTCGACGGCCTGTGGATCCTCACGGTGCGCGACGACGGTCGCGGCTTCGACCCCGGTGGCCGGCCCGCCGGGTACGGCGTGATGGGCATGCATGAGCGGGCCCGCCTGCTGGGCGGGACGCTGTCGATCCACAGCGCGCCCGGTCAGGGCACGGTGGTCGAACTGCGCGTCGTGCCCGGCACGCCGGCCGCGCCACCGTCCCCCTACGGTACGTAGTTGTTCGACTACACGAAGTGGCAAAAGTGCGGATTCCTGCACAGGTTTTTCATTGCATCGTCCTGTAGAGTTTCACCTACACGCTCGCAGTAGCTCTTCAGGATCCCACGATGTTCATTGCCGTGCCACCGCGTCATGCGGCTTTCCACCCGACGGGCCTTGAGGCGGACAGCCGCGCGGAACCCCCTCTTCGACCCTCGGTGCCCTTCTCCGACGCCAGCTGGCGTTTCGGTGAATGCCTGGTTCGTCCGGCCTGTCGTGACATCGTTGTCAGCGGCCAGTCGCGTCACCTGCAACCGCGCCCCTTCGACCTGCTGGTCCACCTGATCGAGCACCGCGACCGCGTGGTCAGCGCCGACGAGCTGCTGGACGTGGTCTGGGGCGAGCAGGACGTGCAGCCCGGCGCGCTGGCGATGGCGATCGCGCGGATCCGCGCCGTGCTGCAGGGGGCGCTGCCGCCCTCGGTCGAGATCATCCGCACCTACCACCGCGTCGGTTACCGCTTCGTCGCCGCGCTGGAGTGAGCAGACCCGGCGCGAACCTCCCATGAGTTCCTTCCGTGTGGGCACGGACGCGCCCCGCCCCGCCGTCACGGCCCTGATCGAGGCCTTCCGACGCGACGGCCACCGCCATGCGCTGCTCGACCCGTTGGCGACGAACTCGCGGGTGCGGCCGCCCCGCCCTGCCGACTTCGGCCTGGCGCCGGGCGATGCGCTGACCGGCGATGGCGGTTCGGTGATGGGTGCGACCCATGTCGAAGCGCTGTTCGCCCGGCTGCGGGCGATCTACTGCGACACCCTCACGCTGGACGCCTCGGCCGTGCGCAGCGCCGAGCGACGCGACTGGCTGCAGCGCCGGATGGAGTCGGACCGGCCGGTGCTGACCGGTCCGGAGGCGGCCACGCTGCTGCGCCGCCTGGCCAATGCGCAGGCCTGGGAACGGCATGTCGCGCGCCTGCATCCGCAGGCCAAGCGCTTTTCGCTCGAAGGCTGCGAGGCGCTGCTGCCGCTGCTCGAGCAGGTGCTGGAGACGGCGGCCGCGCAGGGCGTGGACCAGGTCTTCATGGGCATGCCGCATCGCGGGCGCGTCAACCTGCTCGCCACCCTGCTGGGGCATCCGGTCGCCGAGTTGCTGGACCATTTCGCGACCGAGCCGGTCCATCCGGAGCGCCAGCGCGAGCTGGTCCACCAGCTGGGCGGCGACTATTGGCTGCACACCCCGCGTGGGGAATTGCGGGTCGCGCTCGCGAGCAACGCGTCCCACCTGCAGAGCGTCTATCCGGTGGTGCTCGGGCGGACCCGCGCGGCGCGCAGCGCCGACGGCCCGGGGCGTGAGCGCAGCATCGCCGTCGTGCTGCATGGCGACGCCGCCTTCGCGGGCCAGGGCGTGGTGATGGAGACGCTGGCGCTCGGCCTGCGGCCGGGTTACGAGGTCGGCGGCGTGCTGCACATCGTCATCAACAACCAGCTGGGCTTCACCGAACCCAACCGGATGGACCCGATGGCCGGGCGCTTCTGCACCGATCCGGTCCGGATGATCGATGCGCCGGTGCTGCGCGTCGGCGCCGACGATCCCGAGGCGGTGCTGCAGGCCGCGCGCCTGGCGGTGGACTATCGCGCCCGCTTCGCCGCCGACGTCGTGCTGGACCTGGTGGGTTATCGGCGCCACGGCAATTCCGAGCACGACGTGCCCGCGCTGACCAGCCCCGCCCTGTATCGACGCCTGGCGCGTCGCGCCAGCGTGACCGCGCTCTACGCCGACCGGCTGGTGGCCGATGGCCGCTTGTCGGTCGCCGAGGGACGCGCCTTGGCGGCCGCCGGGGACCGTTTCGATCCCGACGCGGCGCCGGGCCGGCCGATGCGCGACCGTCCCGCCGCGATGGCCCGGCCGCTCGGCCACGACGCGGCCGCGCACGCCGTGCGGGAAAACGAACGGACCTGGAGCGTCGCCGTGCCCTCGCTCGTGGACAGCGAGCCCACGGCCGCGCTGACGACGGCCGCCGTGCGCTTCGCCCTGACGCTGCTGACGACGCCGCCGCCGCGCTTCGAGCCGCATCCGATGCTGGCCGCGCTGCTGGTGCGTCGACGCGCCCTCGCGGCGGACGAGCACCTGGGCGTCGACTGGTGCACGGCCGAGGCGCTCGCCTGTGCGACGGCCTTGCGCGCCGGCGTGTCGCTGCGCCTGTCCGGGCTGGACGTGCAGCGGGGCACCTTCATGCATCGCCACGCGGTCTGGCACAACCAGGCCGACACCGCGCCGTCGAGCTGGACACCGCTCGCACCCGCGGCGCGGCGCGGCGCGCGGCTGGAGATCCACAACTCCCTCCTGTCCGAGGAGGCGGTGCTCGGCTTCGAGTACGGCCACAGCGTGCAGGCTCGCGACACGCTGACCGTGTGGGAAGCGCAGTTCGGCGACTTCGTCAACGGGGCGCAGATCTTCCTGGACCACTACATCAGCTGCGGCGAGGAGAAATGGGGCCTGCCCAGCGGCCTCACCCTGCTGCTGCCGCATGGGCACGAGGGCGCGGGGCCGGAGCAGTCCAACGCCTTCCTGGGCCGCATGCTGCAGCTGTGCGGCGCGGACAACCTGCGCGTCGCCTGCCCGTCGACCTCGGCCCAGTACGCGCACCTGCTGCTGGACCAGGCGATGACGCCGCGGCGCAAGCCGCTGATCGTGCTCACGCCCAAGACCCGTTTGATGAGCGACGCGCGCAGCCAGACGCCGGTCCGGATGCTCGCCGACGGTCGCTTCGAGCCCGTGCTGGACGAGGTCGCGGCCGATC
The DNA here is from genome assembly GCF_052044995.1 of Roseateles sp. 22389. Taxonomy (NCBI): domain Bacteria; kingdom Pseudomonadati; phylum Pseudomonadota; class Betaproteobacteria; order Burkholderiales; family Sphaerotilaceae; genus Roseateles; species Roseateles sp. 22389. The sequence goes on along the minus strand of NZ_JBQEOF010000008.1, from coordinate 185,839 downwards.
CGGCCGTCGTGCGGCGCGTCGTGCTGTGCAGCGGCAAGCTGCATTACGAGTTGCGCGACGGACGGGACGCGATGTCGGTGTACGCCCCCGAGCGGGCGGCCGAGATCGCGCTGGTGCGCGTCGAGCGGCTCTACCCGTTCCCGAGCGATGAACTGGGCGCCGTGCTGCGGCGTTATCCGGGCCTGGAGACCGCGGTCTGGGCGCAGGAGGAAACCCGGCATCAAGGCGCGTGGCACTTCGTGCGCGACGAGTTGTCGGCGCTGCTGCCGGCCGGCGTCACGCTGCGCGAGGTCTCGCGGCCGCCCTCCGCGGCGGGGGCGACCGCGTCGGCCGTGTTGCATCGCGAGCAGCAGGCGGACCTGGTGCGGCAGGCCCTGGATGGCTGATTCCGCCGCACTTGCGTAAGAATGCGACGTCACGTCTGCAGGCCCGCCCATGAACAAGCACGTTCCGCGCGTTCCGCATCGAAGTGCCCCGCCGGCTGCGCTGCCGGCCCCGCTGCCGGTCGCCTGCGCCGCGGCGATCCTGCTGGCGGGCGCGGCCCTGGCGCCGTCCGCGGCGGCCGCGCCGGGCGGCGGCCAGGTGACCGCGGGCAACGGCCGCATCGTCCAGGGCAACGGCACCACCACCATCACGCAGCAATCGCCCCGGCTGGCGATCGACTGGACGAGCTTCGGCATCGCCGCCGGCGAATCGGTCCGCTTCATCCAGCCCGGCCCCGGCGCGATCGCGCTGAACCGCGTCACCGGTCGTGAACCCAGCAGCATCCTGGGCGAGCTCAGCGCCAACGGCACCGTGTTCCTGCTCAATCCGAACGGTGTGCTGTTCGGCCGCGGCGCGCGGGTCGACGTCGGCAGCCTGGTCGCCAGCACGCTGCAGCTGAGCAACGCGGACTTCGAGGCCGGGCGGCATGCGTTCTCCGGCGACAGCGCCGCGAGCGTCGTCAACCGCGGCACGATCCAGGCGGGCGCCGGCGGCAAGCTGGCGCTGATCGCCGCCAAGGTCGAGAACGCGGGCACGCTGAACGCGGACGGCGGCAGCGTGCTGCTCGCGGGCGCGTCCGCGGTCTCGCTGACGCTGGCCGATGGCCGACCGCTGGGCTACACCATCAGCCGCGGCGCGGCGCAGGCGTTGGCCGCCAACGGCGGGCTGATCGTCGCCGATGGGGGCCATGTCGTGCTCACCGCCAAGGGGCTGGACGGGCTGGCCGAGTCCGTCGTCAACGCGTCGGGCGTCGTGCAGGCCAGGACGGTGCGCCAGGACCGCGGCGTGATCGAGTTGATCGCCGACCCGGCCACCGGCGTCGCGCGGGTCGAGGGGCGACTCGACGCCAGCGCGCCGGAGGCCGGCGGCGTCGGCGGCACGATCCGCGTGCTGGGCGACAAGGTCGGCGTCTTCGACGGCGCGCGGCTGGACGCGCGCGGCGCCGCCGGCGGCGGCCAGGTGCTGGTCGGCGGCAACTTCCAGGGCGCGGGACCGTCGCCGAATGCGACCGCCGCCTTTGTCGCGCCCACGGCCGCCATCGACGCGAGCGCCACCACGCGGGGCGACGGCGGCGAGATCGTCGTCTGGGGCACCGAGGTCGCGAACGTCTTCGGCCGACTGAAGTCCGTCGGCGGACCGCAAGGCGGCGCCGGCGGTCGCATCGAGACCTCCGGCCATGTGCTGGACACCACCGGCATCGATGTCGAGGTCTCCAGCGGCGGCCTGTGGCTGCTGGACCCGTACAACGTCACCATCTCCACCGGCACGCAGACCGGGGGCGGCTTCTCCGGCGGCATCTGGACGCCGAGCGCGAGCGGCTCGCTGGTCAGCGTCAACAGCATCCAGACGCTGCTCAACAGCGGCAGCAACGTCACCATCCGCACCGTCGGCGCGGGCGCGCAGGAAGGCAACATCGCGATCAACGGCAACATCGCCAAGACCGCGGGCGGGGCCGCCACGCTCAGCCTGGAGGCCGACGGCCGGATCACCACCAATGCCAGCGCGGGCACGCATCGCACGATCACCAGCACCAGCGGCGCGCTGAACGTGTCGATGAGCGCGGCGGCGACGACCACCACCTCGGGCAACAGCCCGATCAGCCTGCGCTTCCTGGACATCAACGCCAACGGCGGCAACATCACGGTCACCGCCAACCGCGCCACGGCGGCCACGGCCGCGGCGGTGGACCTGAACAGCAACGTCTGGACCACCACCGGCGCGGGCAGCATCTCGATCACCGGGACGCAGGCCAGCAGCGGCAACGGGATCGGCGTCTGGTTGCGTTCGAACAGCTTCAGCACCGCCGCCGGGTCGATCTCCGTGAGCGGCACCAGCGGCGGCACCGCGACGGTCACCGGCACGAACGCCAGTGGCGCGCCGCTGTTCTCGACCGGCAACATCGGCGTCTACCTCAACGGGGGCAACACCCTGAGCAGCAGTGGCGGCGGCGCGATCACCCTGGCCGGGACCGCGACCGGCAACACGGCCACCTGGTCCGGCAGCGCGGTCACGCTCGGCGCGCTGGACGCGCTGTCGACCGCCGGGGCGCTGACGATCACCGGTACGGCCTCCAATCCGTCGGCGAGCACCTACCGGAACCAGCAATCCACGGTGGCGCTGATCGGCAGCAGCTCGAACGCGGTCACGCTGACGGGCGGGTCGGTGACGATCACCGGCACGAACACGACGGTCGGCGGCGCCGCCAGCACCAGCAACGGGAACGCGGCGGTGAAGCTCGACGGCAAGGTCGACATCACCGCCTCGACCGGCGCGCTGCACATCGCGGGCAGCAACGCGGGGGGCGACGGCGTCTGGGGATCCGGCAGCGCCGCCGTCCGGCTCAGCGCGCCGGCGGCGATCCCGATCCAGATCTCCGCGCAGGCGCTGGACACGGTCAGCGGCTACACCGGCTTCTACATCGGCGGCCCGGCGACGCTGTCGGTGCTGACGCTGGCGCCCTTGCAGATCAGCGCCGAGAGCCAGGTCGCCACGCGGCGCGCGCTGTGGAACAAGGGCGGGCTGATCGTGCCCGGCGCGCTGAGCATCACCACGGCCGCCGGCATGGTGGCCGACGACACCACCTTCGGCGGCTACTTCCACATCGGCGGCGCGACCTCGATGACGGCGGCTGGCGCGGGCAACACGGTGAGCCTGGTCAACCCCGGCAATGCCTTCTCGGGCGCGGTCGCGGTGACGGCGGCGGACACGACCTTGCGCAACAGCGCGGCGCTGACCTTGGGCGCTTCCAGCATCACCGGCACGCTGACGGTCACGGCGCCCGGGATCTCGCAGAGCGGCTCGGTGTCGGTCTCCGGCGCGAGCACGCTGAACAGCGGCAGCTCGGCCATCACGCTGGCCAATGGCGCCAACGCGTTCGGCGGCGCGATGAGTCTCACCGCCGGTAATGCGACGGTGGCCGCGAATGCGCCGCTGACCTTTGGAGCATCGACGCTGACCGGCTCGTTGACTGCGAGCGCGCCCGGACTGCTGCAGACAGGCGCGCTCTCGATCGCAGGCACGACCGCGCTCAACAGCGGCACCTCGGCGATCACGCTGGCCAACAGCGGCAACGTGTTCACCGGCGCTGTGAGCCTCATCGGCGGCGATGTGACGATCGGCTCAAGCACGCCGCTGCTGCTCGCGGCCTCAACCTTGAGCGGCGGCATCAGCGCCACCGCGCCGGGCATCTCTCAGAGCGGCGTCCTGTCCATCGCCGGCCCGAGCGCGCTCAACAGCGGCAGCTCAGCCATCACGCTGGCCAACGGCGCCAACGTGTTTGGCGGCGCGATGAGTCTCACGGGCGGCGATGCGACGGTGGCAGCGAATGCGCCGCTGACCTTTGGCGCTTCGACGCTCACCGGCTCGTTGAACGCGAGCGCGCCGGGGCTGCTGCAGACGGGCCCGCTCTCGGTCACAGGCACGACGACGCTCAACAGCGGCACGTCGACCATCACGCTGGCCAACAGCGGCAACGTGTTCACCGGCGCCGTGAGCCTCATCAGTGGCGACGCAGCGATCAACTCCAGCACGCCGCTGCTACTCGCGGCCTCGACCTTGAGCGGCGGCCTCAGCGCCGCCGCGCCGGGAATCTCACAGAGCGGCGTCCTCTCGATCGCCGGCCCGAGCGCGCTCAATAGCGGCAGCTCGGCCATCACGCTGGCCAACGGCGCCAATGTGTTTGGCGGCGCGATGAGTCTTACCGCTGGCAATGCGACGGTGGCAGCGAGTGCGCCTCTGACCTTTGGAGCATCGACGTTGACCGGCTCGCTGAACGCGACCGCGCCGGGTCTGCTGCAGACGGGCGCGCTCTCGGTCGCGGGCACGACCGCGCTCAACAGCGGCACATCGACGATCACGCTGGCCAACAGCGGCAACGTGTTTGGCGGCGCGATGAGTCTTAACGCTGGCAGTGCAACCGTGGCCGCCAATGCGCCGCTGACCTTTGGAGCATCGACGCTGACCGGCTCGTTGACTGCGAGCGCGCCCGGGCTGATGCAGACGGGTGCACTCTCGGTCGCAGGCACGACCGCGCTCAACAGCGGAACGTCGACGACCACGCTAGCCAACACCGGCAACGTGTTCACCGGCGCCGTGAGCCTCATCGGCGGCGATGCGACGATCGGCTCAAGCACGCCGCTGCTCCTCGCGGCCTCGACCTTGAGCGGCGGCCTCAGCGCCACCGCGCCGGGCATCTCTCAGAGCGGCGTCCTCTCCATCGCCGGCCCGAGCGCGCTCAACAGCGGCAGCTCGGCCATCTCGCTGGCCAACAGCGCCAATGCGTTTGGCGGCGCGCTGAGCCTAACCGCTGGCGATGCGACGGTGGTCGCGAATGCGCCGTTGACGTTTGGAGCATCGACGCTGACCGGCTCGTTGACTGCGAGCGCGCCCGGGCTGTTGCAGACAGGCGCTCTTTCGGTCGCAGGCACGAGCGCGCTCAACAGCGGCACGTCTGCGATCACGCTGGCCAACAGCGGCAACGTCTTCACCGGCGCTGTGGGCCTCATCGGCGGCGATGTGACGGTCAGTTCAAGCAGCACGCTGCTCCTCGCGGCCTCGACCTTGAGCGGCGGCCTCAGCGCCACCGCACCGGGCATCTCGCAGAGCGGCGTCCTCTCGATCGCCGGCCCGAGCGCGCTCAACAGCGGCAGCTCGGCCATCACGCTGACCAACGGCGCCAACGTGTTTGGCGGCGCGATGAGTCTCACGGCTGGCAATGCGACGGTGGCCGCGAATGCGCCGCTGACGTTTGGAGCATCGACGCTCACCGGCTCGTTGAACGCGAGCGCGCCGGGGCTGTTGCAGACGGGTGCGCTCTCGGTCGCAGGCACGACCACGCTGAACAGCGGCGCGTCGGCAACCACCCTGGCCAACAGCGGCAACGTGTTCACCGGCGCTGTGAGCCTCATCAGCGGCGACGCAACGATCAACTCCAGCACGCCGCTGCTCCTCGCGGCCTCGACCTTGAGCGGTGGCCTCATTGCCACCGCGCCGGGAATTTCACAGAGCGGCGTCCTCTCGATCGCCGGCCCGAGCGCGCTCAACAGCGGCAGCTCGGCTATCACGCTCGTCAACGGCGCCAACGTGTTTGGTGGCGCGATGAGTCTCACGGGCGGCGATGCGACGTTGGCCGCCAACGCGCCTCTCACGTTTGGAGCGTCGACGCTGACCGGCTCACTGACCGCGAGCGCGTCGGGTCTGCTTCAAACGGGCGCCTTGTCGGTCGCGGGTCCGTCCACGCTCGACAGCGGCACTTCGGCCGTCACGCTCGCCAACGTCGGCAACACCTTCGGCGGCGCGCTGAGCCTCACCGGCGGCGACGCGACGATCGTGGCCCACACGCCGCTGACCTTCGCCGCATCGACGCTCAGCGGCTCGCTGACGGCCAGCGCGCCCGGGCTGCAGCAGACCGGAGCGCTGTCGGTCGCCGGGAATTCGACGCTGAACAGCGGCACCTCGGCGATCACGCTGGCCGACGCCGGCAACGTGTTCACCGGCGCCGTGAGCCTCACCAGCGGCGACGTGCTGCTCAACACCAGCGTCCCGCTGGTCTTCGCGCCCTCGTCCGCGGGCGGCGCGCTGCGCGTGAGCGCCCCTGGCATCCAGCAGGTCGGCGCCGTCTCGGTCACCGGTCCCGCCACGCTGGACGCCGGTGGCGCCGACATCGCCCTGCCCCGCCCGGACAACCACTTCGGCGGCACGCTGAGCCTGACCGCCGCCGACGCCAGCGTTGCCGCCGCCGGACCCCTGGTCCTCGGCGCTTCGGCCGTGAGCGGCAACCTGGACCTGACCGCGTCCGGTGTCTCGCAGCTCGGCGCGCTGGCCGTGGGTGGCACCACGACGCTGAACGCCGGCGGCACGGCCGTCCTGCTGCAGGACCCGCTCAATGCCCTGCACACGCTGCGCGTCGTCGACGCCGGCAACCTCGCCGTCGTGAACGGCCAGGCGATGACCGTCGATGGCGTCGGTGCCACGGGGAATGTCTCGTTGACGACGACCGCCGGCGACCTGACCGCCACCGGGACCTGGCGCGTCACCGGTGGCGACCTCCTCCTGTCGGCCGGCGCCACTCGCGCGCGCGGCGATGCGGCCGGTGGCGACGTGATCAGCACCGCCACGCTGAGCCTGGACCCCGGCCGCCTGCTCTCCGTCTACACCGGCAGCCTCGACGGCACCGGGCTGGCGGGCACGCTCGCCGAGCGCGCGCCCGACGGCAGCGGCAATTTCCGCTATGGACGGCAGGCCGGCGACGCGCCCGGCGCGATCGGCGTCGGCGACGGCAGCTCCTACGTCCTGTACCGCGAGCGCCCCGTGCTGACGGTCACGCCCACCGACGGCGCCAACACCAAGGTCTACGACGGCGGCCTGAGCGATCCCGGCATCGCCTACACGGTGGCGGGCCAGCGGCACGGCGACAGCGCCGCGATGATCCTCACCGGCCGCCTGGACCGCGCGCCCGGCCAGGACCGCGGCCGCTACGCGGTCCAGCCGGGCACGCTGGCCGACCGCCTCGGCTACCTCGTCACCGTGTCGCCCGGGCACAGCTACGAGATCACGCCCGCACCGCTGCTCGTCTCGGTCACGGACGCCAGTCGCCTCATCGGCCGGCCCGACCCGGCGTTCTCGGTGACCTATGCCGGCTTGGTCGCGGGTCAGACGGCCGCGACCAGCGACCTGTCCGGCACGCTGCGCTACCTCACCGGCGCGACGGCATCGTCCCCGCCCGGACGTTACGCGGTGTCGGCCACGGGCCTGTCCAGCCGCAACTACGACATCCGCTATGCGCCGGGCGTCCTGACCGTCTTCCCGGCCAGCGCCGGCCTGATCGCGACCGGCTCGGAGCAGGCCGCATCGCGTTACCTCTCGGCGCTCGCCGACCTGTTCTGGAAGACCCGGGCCATGACCTCCGCACCGCTGGACCACCTCGAGCCAGCGAAGGTGGACATCGGCCACTGGTGGACCGGGACGCTCTCGGTCGAGACCCGCGATCTGCCGCCGGAGTCGGTGCGATAGAGTCGGCGGGCCCGACGACGAACCCCTCATGATCCGCCGCCCGCGCGACACACCCCCAGTTCATCGAACCCTCGTCCAGGCCTCGCTGCTGCTCCTGATGGCACAGCAGGCCCAGGCGGACGCCCTTCCCATGGTGGCGGAGGCCGCCAATCGCGCCAGCGCGCCGCCCAGCCAGCTCACCGCCCCCTCGCGCGACATCGCCTTGCCCCGTCGCCCGGACGATCCCGCCCAGGCCTCGGCCTCCGCGGACGAGACTCCCATTCCCGTGCGCCGCGTCCGCGTCACCGGCGCGCGGCTGTTCACGGCCGAGGCCCTGGAGGCCCTGGTCGCCGACCTGAACGACGGCACGCGGACGCTGGACGAGCTCGCGCGCGGCGCGGCCCGCATCACCGAGCACTACCGCGATCACGGCTGGTTCCTGGCACGCGCGGTCCTGCCGCCGCAGACGATCCGCGATGGCGAGGTCGAGATCCGCGTGATCGAAGGCCGGCTCGCCGAGGTGCGTGTCCAGGTGGCCCCGGGCAGCCGCATCGACGCCTCGGTCCTCGAGGCCCGCATGGCCGCGATCCCGCTCGGCGAGCCGCTGAACCAGGCGCAGGTGGACCGCACGCTGCTGCTGCTGTCCGACCTGCCCGGCGCCCGGTTGAAGGCGCGGCTGCAGGCCGGCGCGCAGCCCGGGGACACGACGATCTCGCTCGAGTCCGAACCCGCGCCGCTGCTCAGCGGCCGGATCGAGGCGGACAACCATGGCTCGCGCTACACCGGCCAGCGCCGCGCCGGCGGGTCCATCGTGCTGGACAGCCCGACCGGGCACGGTGAATCGATCAGCGCCCGCCTGCTCGCGAGCGAGGGCGACCTCTACTACGGCCGCCTGGCGGCGCAGCTCCCCCTCGGCAACGGCGGATGGAGCACGGGGCTGAGCGTGACACGCACCCAGTACGCGCTGGGCTCGTCCTTCGCCGAACTCGACGCGCGCGGACAGGCCAACGTGGCGGAATGGCAGCTCAGCTATCCGCTGATCCGCGGCACCGCCCTCAACCTCACCGCGCAGGCCAGCCTCGAGCGTCGTCGCCTGAACGACGAGATCCGCGCCACCGGGACCGCCACCGGCAAGCGTGCGACGCATGGCACGCTGCAGCTGATGCTCGGCCTGCGGGACGATGTCGCCGCCGGCGCGGATACACGGATCGCGCTGCGCGTGGGCCGCGGGCACCTGGGCTTCAGCTCGCCGGACGCGGCGCTCATCGACAGCCTGAGCGCGCGCACCGCGGGGCGCTACGGCACGCTCAACCTCGACCTGCAGCGCAACCAGCGACTCGGCGGCGGCTGGGGCGTGCTGATGGCGGCCAGCGGGCAGCTCGCCTCGCGCAACCTGGACTCGTACCAGAAGTTCGTCCTCGGCGGCGTGCAGGGCCTGCGCGGCTACCCCTCGGGCGAGGCCGTCGGCGACGAGGGCTGGCTCGCGTCCGGCGAGCTCTACTACGCGGCGAATCCGGCCTTCATTCCCAGCGTGTTCCTGGGCGCCGGCGGCGTGCGGCTCAACGAGGCGCCTTTCCTCCCGACGGACAACCGCCGCACGCTGCACAGCTACGGCGCCGCCCTGCGCGGCACCTGGCGGACGATGGACTGGACGCTCTCGATCGCCGGACACGGCGCGGAGCGGGCGCAGTCCGAGCCGGACCGCGCCGTGCGCGTCTGGGTCCAGGCCGGCTGGGCGTTCTGACCGGTCAGGGTCGTCGCGTCGGACCGGCCCGTGCCCGTCCCGCTCAGCGATTGGCGCAGAAGCCGAACGAGGTGGTCGCGCCGGCTTGCAGCGTCTGGTTCCAGCTGACGCCCACCGCGCTCGCGCTGGTGCCGCTCTGCGACACCGTCGCGTTCCAGGCGGTGTAGACCGCGCCGACGACCGGGAAGGACACCGTCCAGTTCAGCGGCGTCGCGTTGGGATTGCCCACGGTGACGTTGTTGCAGTAGCCCTGGCCCCAGTCGTTGGCCACGCTGATGCTGACCGTGGCCGGCTGCGCGGGTGTCGTCGGCGTCGTCGGCGTGCCGCCGCCGCCGGACGATCCGCCCGAGCCCGCCGCCGGCAGGACCAGCGGGAACTGCTGGCCGAGGTCGATCTCCGTCGTCACCGCCAGCGTCACGTTCGGGGCCAGCATCTGCTGGCCGAAGACGTCGGTGATCCGGATGTCGTAGGGGCCGGGGCCCATGCCGCTCGGGGCGATGAAGTAGTTGTACATCTCGCGGCCGAGCGTCGTGAACGCGCCGCCGCTGCTGGGCCGGTATTCGAGCGAGGCCACCGGGCCGGCGTGATCGCGGACCTGCACCCCCGCCCACCACTGGCTCGATCCCTCCTTGAAGAACAGCTTGGCCGAGCGCGCGTTGCACGACACGTAGCGCCAGCTGATGGGGATGCGTCCGGCCTCGATCGGCGAGATCTTCGCGAACGCTTCCTGCGACAGGTCCACGTCACCGGGCGCGCACTCGGGGCAGCGGTCATCGACGCGTGCCACCACCTTCTGTTGCGTGTTGAGGTTGGTCACCTCGATGCAGGCGCCGCAGGCCTGCGCGGTGTTGTAGTCGGCGGTGTTCATCGCCGCGGTCAGGATGTCGGTGGGCTTGGGCAAGGAGCAGTTGCCGCCTCCGCCGTAGCCGTAGAAGGTACCCTGCCCGGTGTGGGTCTGCTGGTAGTTGCCCTGCGCCGCGGCGGTGAGCTGCAAGCCCGCTAGCAAGCCGCCGGCCAGCAGCGACAGGAACACGCGGCGATGCGCCGCAAGCCGTGATGTCATGACGATTTCCCCCGTTTGACCTCGATGAACACTGGTGAATCCGTGGTCTGCCCCACTGGACCGCCGCAGTGTCCCGGCTTCGTCCGCAAGCCCTGGTGAGAATGGGTAACGCCATATGACTGCGTTGTCATCGGCACGACATCGAGCCCCCCTAGAGTCCGCCGCCGTCCCCACCCGCTTGTCTCACCACCGATGTCCCTCTCCGCCTTCCCGGCCAAGCGCCGCCCGCTGCTGCTCGCCCTGCTCCCCGTGTTCGTGCCCGCGCTGCTGCTCGGCGCCTGCTCCTCCGACGACGACGACAGCCAGGACCAGCCCCTGGTCATCCCCGCCGCGCCCCAGGGCCTGGGCACGACCGACAGCGCCGCGGTGCAGGACGAGACGCAGGTCCCGCCCTTCATCGACAACATCGCGAGCAACCAGCGCGGCGACGCGCGCTACGCCACCTTGCAGACCAACGCCGGCGTGCGCGTGGTGTCGGGCTTCCTGGACATCTGGCAGCCGAGCACGCTGCTTGTCGACGCGGGCGCGAGCGCCCCGGCACGCGACGGCTTCGCGGCCGTGGCCGCATCGAGCTGGAGCGGCCTGCCCGGCGACGCGACCGACGGCAAGGTGCTCAACGCGGCGGTCCATGCCGCCAACGTGCAGTATGTCGTCGATGCCACCGCGCGCCGCACCCCGGCGCAGGAGCTGGCCGCCTACCTCGACGATCGCCGCGGCAAGGGCTACAGCATCAGCGACGGCATGGGTCCGTTGACGACGGCCTGGCGCACGCTCAGCGAGCAGAGCACCACCATCACGGACATCGGGGCCGACGCGACCACGGTGCTCTACAACGACAAGGGCAACGACATCGGCAACGCGGGCAGCGCCAACAGCCACGGCTTCGGCGCGGCGATCGACCTGGTGTCCAACATCGGCAACAACGCGTCGACGGAGCCGGCCAAGCGCTTCTACAAGTACGCCCGCCCCTGGCGCTGGAGCGCCAGCGTCAAGGTGGTGCCGGCGCTGGAGCCGGCCAAGAGCGGCACGCCGACGACCGATGGCGGCTTCGTCAGCGGCCACAGCGCGGAAGCCGTGCGCAAGGCGCTGGCGATGGCCTACCTCGTGCCCGAGCGCTACCAGGAGATGGTCACCCGCGCCCTGGTGCTGGGCGAGAACCGCATCTACGCGGGCATGCATTCGCCGCTGGACGTGATCGGCGGTCGCATCCAGGGCGTGGCGGCCGCGGCGGCCAACCTGGCCACCGATCCCAACAAGTCCGGCCGCCAGGCCGCCTACGACCAGGCACGCACGGCGCTGATGGGCGCCGTCGGCGCGAAGGACGCCGCAGCGCTGCAGGCCTATGCGCATTCGCTGCCGCTGGCGCAGGACCCCTACGCCGACTACGCCACCAACAAGGCGACGGTGTTGCGCCTGATGACCTTCGGCCTGGCGCCGATCGCCGCCACCACCAAGGCGGCGGTCGTGCCCAAGGGCGCGGAGGTGCTGCTGGAGACGCGCCTGCCCTACCTCAGCGCCGACCAGCGCCGCGTGGTGCTGAAGACGACCGCGCTGGCCTCCGGCACACCGGTCATGGACGATGCCGAGGGCTGGGGCCGGCTGAACCTGTTCGCCGCGGCCGATGGCTACGGCGCCTTCGATGGCGACGTCAGCGTCACGATGGATGCGGCCCGAGGCGGCTTCCAGGCCTTGGACGCGTGGCGCAACGACATCCGCGGCGCCGGCAAGCTGACCAAGCTGGGCAGCGGCACGCTGGCCCTGGCGGGCGCGAATGCCTTCACCGGCGGCACGCAGGTTTCGGGCGGCGTGCTGCGCGCCGACAGCGCCAAGGCGCTGGGCACCGGCGATGTCTACGTCGACACCGGCACGCTGATGACGCAGGCGGCCACGCCGGTGGCGGTGGTGAACTACACCCAGCTCGCGACCGGCGCGCTGGAGCTGCACCTGGGCGCCGCCAACGCCGGCAGCCTGGCCGCGGCGGGCAACGTGGTGATCGCCGGCGGCACGCTGACGGTGAAGTTCCAGGCCGGCACGGTGCCGCGCAGTGGCGACACCGTGGTGGCGATCCAGGCGGCGACGCTGAAGGGCAAGTTCGACAAGGTGGTGGTCGAGGGCTTCACCGCGACGCCGACCTACACGGCGACGGGCCTGCAGATCCGCATCAACTGAGCACCAGGGGACATCGCATGAACCGCATGAACCACACGAAGCGCTTGAGCCGCTTGAGCGCCGCCGCCGCGCTGGTCCTGTCGACCGTCGTCGCCGCGCCGTCGGCATGGGCCGACGACTTCCCCGCCCTGTCGGCGGCCTGGCCGGCGAACGTGTCGATCGCAGCGACCTATCCGCTGTTCGACTTCGACACCGACGGCTGCCTGCCGAGCGCCGGCATCAGCCGTAGCGGGCAGCAGAACGGCGGGCTGAAGACCTCGGGCGGCATCACCGCCGGCTGCCGCCGCGCGGACTTCCTGGACTACGCGAACACGCTGCATCGCCACGCCTGCATCACCAGCGGCGGCAACGTCTATTGCGGCCATTTCTACGCGCTGTATTTCCTGAAGGACCAGGTGACGGCGCTCGGTGGCGGTCATCGCCACGACTGGGAGCACGCGGCGATCTGGACCACGAATGGCGTGGTCACCCATGCCGGCTACAGCGCGCATGGCGACCTGACCAACGCGGCGGTCGGCACGCTGGCCGTGCAGAACGGGCACGTGCGCTTCGTCTATCACAAGGACGGCGCGCTGACGCATGCGATGCGCTTCGCCGGCACCGACGAGATCGCCGCCGAGAACCCGTATGGCCAGTGGCTCACGCCGGCGATCGTCAGCTGGACCGCGATGACCGGCGACGGCGTGAGCAACGCGACGATGCGCGGCCTGCTCAACGGCTTCGACTACGGCTCGGCCAACGTGCCGGTCAAGGACGGCAACTTCCTGACCAACCTCAACAACGGCCGCCCGGCCGGTTATCCGGCGTTCACGTCGGCCAGCATCGACGCGGCGCGCTGAGTCGCCGCGATCGGTTCGGCGCCTCGGGCGCCGGGCGCGACCCAGGGCCGCGGCGCGATGCCGCGGCCCTTGTCATTTCATCGCGTGCGCCGCCTCGTCCGCCAGCGCGTCGGCGCTCAGCGGCAGCCGGACCGACACCGACGCGCCCTGCCCGCTGCCCGCGCTGTGGGCGGCCGCGCCGCCGCCATGCAGTTCCGCGATGCTGCGCACCAGCGCGAGCCCCAGGCCCAGGCCGCCGTGCGCCCCATGCGCGCCGTGACCGCGCGCATGCTCCTCGCCCTGCGAGAAGGGCTCGAACGCATGGGCCAGCGTCTGCGCGGTCATGCCGATGCCGTTGTCGACGACGGTGATCACCGCCGCATCGTCGTCGCGCCGCAGCGTCAGCGCGATCGTGCCGCCCGGCGGCGTGAACTTGATCGCGTTGCTGAGCAGGTTGCTCACCAGCTGGATCAAGCGCGTGCGGTCGCCCGTGACCGCCAGCGGCTGCGTCGGCCAGGTGGCCTGCAGGCGATGCTCGCGGGCCTCGGCCGCCGGACGCATGCCCTCGACGGCCTCCCGCACCACCTCGCCCAGCTCCAGCGGTGTCATGGTCAGCCGCACCTTCCCGGTGGTGACGCGGCTGACGTCGAGCAGGTCCTCGACCAGCCGGTTGATCTGCCGCACCTGCTTGCTCGCGACCTCGACGCACCAGGTGGCGCGTGGGCTCAGCGTCTCGCGGTCCAGCAGGGACAGCACGTTGGTCAGCGGCGCCAGCGGATTGCGGATCTCGTGCGACAGCACCGCGATGAATTCGGTCATGCGGCGGCTTTCCTCGACCAACTCCGCCATGCGGCGGCGCTCGCGCTCCTGCTCCATGCGCGCGGTGAGGTCGCGGGTGACCTTGGCGTAACCGAGCAGGTCGCCGTCTGCATGCTTGATCGCCGTGATCACGACATTGGCCCAGAAGGTCGACCCGTCGCGCCGCACGCGCCAGCCCTCGTCCTCGAAGCGGCCGTGCTCGCGCGCGAGCTTCAGCTCCTCGTCGGGCCAGGCCGCGTCGATGTCCGGCTGGGTGTAGAAGACCGAGAAATGCCGGCCGATGATCTCGTCCGCCTCATACCCCTTGATGCGCCGCGCGCCCGCGTTCCAGGTCGCGATCCGGCCGGACGGCGTGAGCAGGAAGATCGCGTAGTCCAGCACGCCCTCCACCAGGCGCCGATAGGCCTCGTCGCCTGCCTCGCGCAAGCGGGCGACGTCGTCGTGCTCTCGGTCCTGACCGTCGTTTGCTGGCTTGTCAGCCGTCATCTCGTACCTCGTCCGCCTCACTGTCCCGTGAGTCCGTGACCTGCCCTGAGCGGGCGACTCTATCGCGGCACGGCCACGCCGAGCCGTTTCAACAGCCGCAGGAAATTGCTGCGATCCATGCCGGCCTCGCGGGCCGCGGCGGCCATCGCGCCACCGTGGCGCCGCAGCGCCTCCTCGATCCAGCGGCGCTGGAACTGCTCGGTCGCCGCGCGCAGGCCCGGCCCCGTGGCATGCGCTTCAACTCCCGGCGCCGAATCGCCCGCCGGCGCAACCGGATCACGGGGCATTCCGGGTTCCCGGCCGGCCCCGGCGACGGCCTCGGTGGGCGCAGGGCGCGCTGTCGATGCGCCCTCGCCCAGGCCGAGGTGCTCCGGCTCGATCGCGATCCATCGCCCGCCGCGTCCCGCCGTCGCCAGCGCGCGCAGCGCGGCGCGGCTGATCAGATGCTCGAGTTCGCGGACATTGCCCGGCCAGTCGTGGGCGAGCAGCGCCTGCGACGCCGCCGGCGACAGCCGCAGGTTGCGGGCGCCGAGCCGGTGCTGGTTCTCCTCCAGGAAACTGCCGGCCAGCGCCAGCACGTCGCGGCCGCGCTCGCGCAGCGCCGGCACCCGCAGCGGATAGACCGACAGCCGGTGATAGAGATCGGCGCGGAAGCGACCGCGCGCGACCTCCTCGCGCAGGTCGCGGTTGGTCGCGGCCAGGACCCGCACGTCGACCCGCTGCACGCGATCGCTGCCGGGACGCTGTACGTCGCCGCTCTGCAGCACGCGCAGCAGCTTGGCCTGCACCGGCAGCGGCAGCTCGCCGACCTCGTCCAGCAGCAGCGTGCCGCCGTCGGCCAGCTCGAACTTGCCGACCCGGTCCGCCACCGCGCCGGTGAAGGCGCCGCGCTTGTGGCCGAAGAGCTCGCTGTCGGCCAGGGTCTCGGGCAAGGCGGCGCAGTTGATCTGCACCAGCGGCCGGTCCTGGCGCGTCGAGCGGGCATGCAGGCGCTCCGCGACGAGTTCCTTGCCGACGCCGGTCTCGCCCAGGATCAGCACCGTCAGGTCGGAGGCCGCGACGGTGTCGATCTCGCCGCGCAGGCGGACCATCGCGGCGCTGCGTCCGAGCAGCTCGCGCGGACTGTCGCGCCGCACCGCCCGCGCCAGCGCCTGTTCGCGCGCGGCGCGCAGGGCCAGCGTCGCGATCGTGTCCTCGGCCGCGAGGCCCGCCTCGAGCAGCCGCACGACCGCCGCCAGCCGTTGCGGACCCACCTCGTCGAACGCGTGGGGATCGAGCGCATCCAGCGTCACCAGGCCCCAGACGCGGCCGTCGACGCGCAGCGGCGCGCCCATGCAGTCGTGGACGGCCTCCAGTTCCTGCTGGTGCTCGAGCAGGCCGTCATAGGGATCGGGCAGGCCCGCGTCGGCGGCGAAGCGCAGGCCCTCGCCGCTGGCCAGCAGGCGGGCCAGGCGCGGATGGGCAGCCGCGGGAAAGCGCCGGCCCAGCGCTTCCTCGGCCAGTCCGTCCACGGCCACCGGTTGCAGCACCGGCTCGCCCTCTTCGGGCAACAGGCGCAGCAACGCGGCCGCGTCGCAGCGGACCAGACCGCGCACCGCGGCGAGCAATTGGCGAAACCTCGCTTCCGTTGTCATTTCGACACTTCCGTTGTCCGTTCGACAGCGGCGGATTCTCGGTCATTCCGACCACACGTCCACCGTGCAGCGCGGAAACCCCAGCCGGCTCAATGACTTGCAGCGCCGCTGCCAACGCCGCATGCTTGGCACGATTCCTGATTGCTGACGGTCATCCTCAACGAATCCGGAGTTCCGACGCTCATGTTCAAGCCCCAGACCATCGCCCTGATCCAGGCCACGGTGCCGCTGCTGAAGTCGCGCGGCGAGGAGATCACGCGCCACTTCTATCGCGTGATGCTGTCCGAGCATCCCGAGCTGAAGGCCTTCTTCAACGAGGCGCACCAGGCCGAGGGCACGCAGGCGCGCGCGCTGGCCGGTGCGGTGCTGGCCTACGCGAGCCACATCGACCGCGTCCATGAACTGGCCCCGGCCCTGCCCCGCATCGTCCAGAAGCATGTGGCGCTGGGCGTGCAGCCGGCGCATTACCCGATCGTCGGCCAATGCCTGCTGCGCGCGATCCGCGAGGTGCTGGGCGCCGAGGTGGCCACCGACGCGATCATCGACGCCTGGGCCGAGGCCTACGGCGCGCTGGCGCAGCTGCTGATCGATGCCGAGGAGCAGGTCTACGCCGCCACCGCCGCGCTGCCGGGCGGCTGGCGCGGCCAACGCACGATGGTCGTCGCGCGCAAGGAGCGCGAGAGCGAGCTGATCACCTCGTTCTACCTGGAGCCGGTCGACGGCCAGCCGCTCCCGCCGTTCCAGCCCGGGCAATACCTGACGCTGGTGCTGGACATCGACGGCCGCACGGTGCGCCGCAACTACTCGCTGTCGGACGCGCCGGGCAAGCCCTGGTACCGCGTCAGCATCAAGCGGGAGGACGGCGGCCTGGTGTCGGGCTGGATGCACGACCGCGTCGAGGTCGGCGCGCGCCTGGAGGTGCAGGCGCCGGCGGGCGAGTTCACGCTCGACCCGCAAGCCACCCGGCCGCTGCTGCTGGTGACGGGCGGCGTCGGCATCACGCCGGCGATGGCGATGCTGGAGTCGGCGGCCCCCAGCGGCCGGCCGATCCGCTTCATCCACGCGGCGCGCCACGGCGGCGTGCACGCCTTCCGCGAGCGCGTGGACCTGCTGGCCGCGGCGCACCGCAACGTCGAGGCCATGTACGTCTACGACGCGCCGCGCGAAGGCGACGAGCCGCACGAGGTCGGCCAGGTGACGGACGCGCTGCTGGCGCGCCACCTGCCCGAGGACCGCGACGTCGACCTGTACCTGCTCGGACCGAAGCCGTTCATGCAGGCGGTCTACCGCGCCGGCCGCCAGCTCGGCGTGCCCGAGGCGCAGCTGCGCTACGAGTTCTTCGGCCCGACGCAGGAGCTGGTCGCGTCGCCTCGATGACGCGGTGCGGCGGGGTCTGCCGCTAGCATGGCCCGTCCCCTGCCCGCCCGGCGGCAGGGACGGAACAAGGAGACCCGAATGGAATGCCTCACCCTGACCGAAGACGCCGGCGTCGGCCACCTGGTGCTGAACCGGCCCGACGCGATGAACACGATGTCGCCGCAGCTGTGGCGCGAGCTGGAGACGGTGCTGGACCAGCTGCATCGCAGCCCGACGCTGCGGGCGCTGGTGATCTCGTCGACGGGCCGGCATTTCAGCGCAGGCATGTCACTGGACGTGTTCCAGAACGGCGGCATCCAGCTCGACGACCGCAGCGCCGAAGGGCGTGCCGCGATCGTCGACCTGCTGGCCGACATGCAGCAGGCCTTCAACCGCCTGGACGACCTGCGCGTGCCGACGATCGCCGCGATCCAGGGCGGCTGCATCGGCGGCGCGGTGGACCTGGTGGCGGCCTGCGACATCCGCTATGCGGAGGCCGGCGCCTTCTTCTGCATCCAGGAGATCAACATCGGCATGGCGGCCGACCTGGGCACGCTGCAGCGCCTGCCCAAGCTGATCCCGCTGGGGGTGGTCAAGGAAATGGCCTACACCGGCCGCCGCCTGCCGGCGGCGCGGGCACTGGCGGTCGGACTGGTGAACGACGTGCTGCCGACGCCGGCCGAGTGCGTCGAGGCCGCGCTGCAGTGCGCGCGCGAGATCGCGCAGAAGCCACCGGTGGCGGTGTGGGGCAGCAAGCAGGCGATCCACTACGCGCGCGATCACGGCGTCAAGGACAGCCTGCAGCAGATGGGCTGGCTGCAGGCGGCGATCTGGCAGAACAGGAACTTGATGGAGGCGTTCGCGGCGACGCAGGCCAAGCGGCCCACGGCGTTTCCGGATTTGGCGGCGCTGAAGTTCTTCCGCGAAGGCTGAGGTCCTCGCTGCCAGCCCGCCCTTGATCTTCATCGGAAAAGGCGGCTCCGCCTCAAGGCCCCCAGACGCCCCGGCGTCGTAGCTCCAGGCCGAGGTCAAGCCCAACGCGGCGGTCCAGAAAACAGAAACGCCCGCCCTGCATCTCGCAGGAGCGGGCGTTGTCGCGAGACAAGCGCCGGGAGGCTTACTTGTTCACCGCATCCTTCAGCGCCTTGCCGGCGGTGAACTTGGCGACCTTGGAGGCCGGGATGTCCAGCGCTTCGCCGGTGGCCGGGTTCTTGCCGGTGCGGGCGGCGCGCTCGCTCACCTTGAAGGTGCCGAAGCCCACCAGGGCGATCTGGTCGCCGGCGGCCAGGGCTTCGGTGATGGTTTCCAGGGTCGCGTCCAGGGCGGTCGCGGCCACGGCACGGGTGACGCCCGCCTTGGTGGCGATGCCTTCGATCAGTTCACTCTTGTTCATCAATGCTTCCAGTAAAAAACCAGGGTCCGGCGAGCCGGGGCCGCGATTATCAGCCAGTCCGGCACCCCCGCTTGTTTGAAGACGCAACCGCCTCGACGCCAGGGCCGTCAGGCGTCCGCATCGCGGATGGCATCGCCTTTTCGGGCGACATCGTCCCCCTGAAGACGGCCCTCCCAGCCATTCAGTCTCCCTGAACGACGAAGCCCGGCGCGAGCGCCGGGCTTCTGGGGGCGTCAGGTCGCCCGCAGGCTTACCAGCCCAGGTCCTTCAGCAGCGACTTGGTCAGGTCCTTCGGCGGCACCAGCACCAGGCCCAGGTCCGGGCTGATGTTGGGTTCCATCAGCAGGTTGGGCGAGGCCGAGACATCCCAGTGCGACACCGACGAGCCGCCCACCAGCGGGTTGGGCGTGTACAGCAGGGGCCGGCCCAGCGCGTCGGCACCGGCGCGGCGGCTCGGGTCGGTCGTCAGCGAGCCGGTCGCGTAGCCCACCTTGCCGCGCATGCCGTAGGGCACCGAGGCGGTGATGGCGGCGCGCAGCTTCACGCCGTCGGCCTGCGACACGCTGATCGTCGGGATGGTGACCGTCGGATCGCTGCCACCCAGGCCCGGCGCCGCGCCCGCGACGTTGTTGGCGATGATCACGCCGATCGCGCCGGCGTTCTGCGCGTTCTTGGCCTTGACCGCGAAACCGCAGGTGCCGCGATCGATCACCACCACCTTGCCGGCGCTGGCGGCCGTGTCGGCGCCGTTGAACGGCAGGCAGCCCTGGCCCGCGCCGACCGTGTCCGGCGCGATCGTCGAGATCGACCCCAGCGTCATCCCGCTGCCGACCGCCGGCCCGAAGGAGGCGGTGCCGTAGGGGTACTGGCCCGAATAACCCGGCGCCGCGGTCGCGACCTTCAGCACCGGCGTGGCGGCCAGCATGCCGGCGCCGGCGACCACGTTGGGCCCGACCCAGGCCAGGCCCAGCGGGTTCACCGCCGAGGCCTTGCGCTCCGCGCTCGTCATGTTCAGCCAGGTCTTGCCCTGGGTGTTGTCGAACATGAAGCGCTCCCAGATGCTGGGCAGCCCGTCGTCGGTGTAGGCGGTGCCGGCGCGGTTGATGCGCTTGCCGGTCGAGGTCTGCACCGACAGCACGCTGAAGCCCAGGCCATGGCCCAGCTCATGCAGCAGCGTCTCGACGAAGTTCACGCCATTGCCGAAGTTGCCGTCGATGCCCAGGTAGAACGGCGAGCCGGTCAGGCAGCCTTCCTTGCCCAGGTTGATGTTGAACTGGGTCTTGATGTCGACGTTGTTGAAGCCGGTGGTGTCGGGCTGGCCCTCGCTCAGGTTGACCTTGGCCAGCTTGTTGGCCAGGGCCTGCGGGTACCAGGTGTCGGGCGCGCCGCCCTGGAAGCCGTACCAGAAGTTCCAGGCGCTGGCGCTGCCCAGCGTCGCCGACGAGGCGGTGCAGGCCAGCGGTTCCCAGGCGGCGCTGACGGTGATGGTCACGTCGCTTTCCAGCGCCTGTTCCCAGACGTCGGCGACGTAGCGGTAGATGAACATGCGCTGCTCGCCGAGCGTGGTGCCCGGGTTGCCGCCCACCGGCGCGACCGGCGTGGTGTCGTTGAAGCCGACGCCGGCCGGATCGCGGCTCTGGATGACGATGGTGGCGGCCTGCGCCAGGCCGGCGCCGCACAGGGCGGCCACGACGGCCGAGCGCAGCAGGGTCTGCTTGAAGCTGAAGGTCTTGGGCATGGCTTACTCCGTGGGCAGGGCCGACTTGGCGGCGGCGGCGCTCTTCATGAAGGCCTCGGCCTCTTCCTTGCTGGCGAAGCAGGCTTCGATCAGCTTGCCGTCGGGACCGCGCACGACGACGGACTGGCTCGCCATCTCGTCGGTCGCGCGGATGCCGGTGGCACCGCTGCTGTGCAGCTTCATCTGCGGCGAGAGCGCCACCGCGCGCAGCGCGACGCGGGCCTTGGCGGCCGGCAGCTGCGCCTGCAGCGCGGCATGTTCCTCGGCCGTGGCCGGGCGGAGCTTGCCGGTCTCGGCGTCGCGCACGACGACGAGGGACTCCTGCGCCATGACGGGCGCGGCGGAGGGCGCCGACGGGGCGGCGGGAGCGGCGGTCGCCGGCGCGGCGGCTTCGTGAGCCTGCGCCGCCAGCGGCAGGGCCGCGGCGATCGCCAGGCCCAGGGAGATGCGGGTGATCATGGTCGTTGTCCTTGCGGAGATGACTCGAAGGGATCGGGAAACGGGAAGCGCGCGTCGGCGCTCAACGCGCGGCGCGACGGCGGCGGGCGGCCATCAGGCCCAGCAGGCTGACGCCGGCCAGCGCCCAGCTCGAGGGCTCGGGCACCTGCGCCACCACCAGGCTGTCGACCGCGGCGATGTCGGAGGTGTCGACGGCGCCGACGTGGCCGAGGGCGAAGCGCGCGCTCGATCCCGTGCCCTGGCCCGCGATCGTGAAGGTGTATCGGCTCCACTCGCCGAGGGTGGCGGTGATCGTGGCGACCGGCAGCAGGCTGGCCAGGTCGCCGGCGGCGTCCACCAGGCCATAGGTCAGGTCGTCGGCGTAGTTGCCGTCGACGCCGCCACGGGCCCAGAAGGAGACCTGCGTGTCGAAGGCCGTCGAGAAGGCGGAAGTGATCAGCCAGCTGCCCAGCGAGCCGCCGTCCGGACCGGCCGCCCAGCGCGCCTGCAGGAAGGATTCACCGGCGCCGGCCTGTGCTGGGAAGTTGGACTCCAGGCCCTGCGTCCAGCCCGGCACCGCGCCCGACGGCGAATTCAGGTTGATGAAGCGCCAGTCGGCGGCGCCCAGGCGGTCGGGCGCCAGCACCGTGCCGCCGTTGACGACCGTGGTGTCGAAGCCTTCGTTGATGAGGGTGTATTGCTCGGCATGGGCCGACGCCATCGCGCCGAACACCGCCGCGACCAAACAGACTTTCTTGAACATTGCTGCGTCCTTCTTCGGGATGAAGGTGGGATGACCACCTGGACTCGAGCGGCGGCGCACCGGGATGACGGACGTCGCCGCGACTGCTGTCGGCCGGCGGGAGGGCGGCCTTCGGGCGGGTCGATTCTGTGACTCCCGTCACGGTTCGCAGGAGGGGGTCGGGCCGTGCCTCCCCCCCGGTGCGGGGGTGGTTGTTTCCCTAAGGCGCGTGGGGACGCGGGTCGGCATGACGGGGCCAGGACTTGCGCGGTCCGGGCGCGCACGCGGGCGCAAACGGCCGCGCAAACGCATCGTCACGGGAAGTGCCGGCGGCGGGCCACCGCGCGCGTGGCGGTCCGACGTGGCGCCAGCCGCCCGAGGCGCGCGATGGGCGACTCACGCGCCCTTCACTTCGCTCGCCAACGAGTGTGGCGACCTCCGTGTAAATCCGGATGGGCAGTGCGCGTGCATGGGGCACCGCGACACCGCTCAGCGCGGCGCGCCGGGGCCGACCTCGGCCAGCCACTCGCGGACCGCGGCGATCACCTCCGCGGGCCGGTCCTTGTGCGGCGAGTGTCCGCAGGCCGGGATCTCGAAGAGGCGGGTCCGCGGCACCGCGCGGGCGATGCCGCGGATCTGCTCGAGCGTGCCGTATTCATCGTCGACGCCCTGCATCGCCAGCAGCGGGCAGCGGATCGCGCGGGTCTCCTCGACGATCGACCAGTCGCGGAACGCGGGGCTGAGCCAGCAGTCGCTCCAGCCGTGGAAGGGCGAGTCGGGATCGTCATGGAAGCGCGCCAGGCGCTCGCGCAGCGGGCCGCGCTCATAGGCCGCGACGGTGTCCCGGATGCCGTCGATGGAGAGCGACTCCACGACGATGTGCGGCGCCGCGACGATCGCGCCCGCGGTGGGCCGCCGGGCCGCATGCAGCAGCGCGATGGAGCCGCCGTCGCTGTGGCCGAAGAGCCAGGGCGGCGAGTCGATGCCCAGCCCGGCCAGCACCGCGGGCAGCACCTCATGCGCCTGGCGGTGGAGATAGTCCGGGGTCCAGCGCTCATCGGGGGCCCGCATCGTCGAGCGGCCGTAGCCGGGCCGCGAGTACACCAGGCCGCGCAGGCCCAGGGCCTCGCACAGGCGGGCCGGGAAGTCGCGCCACATCGCGATCGACCCGAGCCCCTCGTGCAGGAACACCATCACCGGG
>NZ_JBQEOF010000008.1:2378-162759 GCF_052044995.1 Roseateles sp. 22389 | reverse complement strand
GCCGGCCGGTCCGCGGGCGGTGTCGTTGACCCAGGCGTAGTCGATGTCGGTCGGCCGGCCGCGCCAGTCGATGCGCAGGCGCTGCGTCGTTGTCGTGCTGTCCATGGCGCGCATCTTAGGCAGGCCGGACGATCGCCTGGACGCGCCAAAAGAAAGAGGCCCCGGTCGTGAGACCGGGGCCGAAAGTTCGTCCGTCTGCAGAGGGAAAAGACGGACCATGCGAGAGAGAAGCATGAACAACGGAAGCTCGAATTCCGTTGTCAGGATCTACTGTACGGAGGTCCGCATCCGCGGGCACGAGGGCAACGGCGCATCGTCGCGGAGGACATCGCCCGATGCGGCTGTCAGGCGATCGCCTACAGGCCTCGCGGTCGCGCCCGTCCTCGCTCCCTGGCGCCTTGGCGCCCTTGGCTTGCCTTCAGTCCGCGGCGCCTGCGGGCGCACCGGTGGCGCCGCGCTGCTGCGTCACGCCCAGCGCGCGGTTGGCGCTGATCGCCATGATCAGCGCGAAGAAGACCACGCAGGACAAGCCCGCCGTCAGCGACGAGTGCTCCGCGATCATCCCGATCAGCGGCGGCCCGGCCATCATGCCCAGGTAGCCCAGCGACGACACCGCCGCGATGCCGTGCGCCGCGCTGACGCCCGGCACCTTGGATGCGGCGCTGAACAGCACCGGCACGACATTCGACAGCCCCAGGCCCACCAGCGCGAAGCCGAGCAGTCCCGCCGGCGCGACCGGCACCAGCAGCGCCGTGGCCATGCCGGCCGCGGCGAGCAGCCCGCTCGCGACCATCAGCGGCACCGGCGCGACACGCGCCCGCACCCAGTCGCCACCGAAACGGCCCAGCGCCATGGCCAGGCTGAAGCTCGCGTAACCCAGCGCCGAGACGCTGGCGTCGCTGGCCCGCTCCTGCTTCATGAAGAGCACGCTCCAGTCGTACATCGCGCCCTCGGCGATCAGCCCCAGCGCCGCGAGCGTGCCGATCAGCGCGAGCACGCCGCGCGGCAGGCTCAGCGGCTGCTTCTCGCCGGGCTCGGTCCGCATCTTCAGCATCGCCGCGCAGGCGCCGACGATCAGCGCCATGCCGACGCCGCAGGCCACCAGCAGATGCGTCTGCGGCGCCCAGCCCAGCAGCGGCAGCAGGCTGCCGACGCCGGCCCCGACCATGCCGCCCAGGCTGAACATCGCATGGAAGCCGCTCATCAGCGGCCGTGCCGCGAGGTGCTCGATCTCCGTGGCCTCGGCGTTGATGGCCACGTCGAAGAGGCTGGCCGTCGCGCCGAACAGCGCCAGCAGCAGCACCAGCCCGAGGTAGGCGCTCGGCACGATCAGCAGCGAGACGCCCGCCGCGCACAGCACGCCGGTCACGCCCGCGACGCCGCGCGGGCCGAAGCGCGCCACGACCCGCCCCGCCTGCGTCAGCGCCAGCAGCGCGCCCACGCCCGAAGCCAGCATCGCGATCGCGAGCGACTGCTCGCCCAGGCCGTAATGCGCCTTCACCGTCGGCACGTGCACGCCCCAGGTCGCGAACAACGCGCCGGAGACGAAGAACTGGATGCGCAGCGCCCAGGCGGCCGCCGACAGGCGGCGGGGCGTCGGCGCCGGGGCGCTCGAGGCGGAGGTCGTGGAGGAACTCGTGGAGGAGGTGTCGGCGGACATCTTCGGCAGGGCGTGAAGAGGCCGTTACTGTAGGCGGCGCGGCGTGGACCGCGCGCGAGGGTCGCCCCCGGCGAGGGCGCACGAAGTCAGGCGCTCAGGACACCATGCCGCGCAGCGCGTTGAACAGCTTGCGTGGCTGCAACGGCTTGAACAGCACCGTGTGACCGCTCTCGGTGGCGCGGCGCAGTTCCTCGCGGCTGGTGTCGCCGGTGACCAGGATCGCCGGCACCTGCAGCGCGCAGAGCTCGCGCACGGCGCGGATCGCCGCGATGCCGTCGGGCCCGTCGCCCAGGTGCAGGTCGGACAGGATCAGGTCGGGCGGCATCGCCCGCGCCCGCACCGCATCCGCCGCCTCGCCCGCGGTCGCCGCGATGATGGTCTCGTAGCCCCATTCCTCGAGCAGCAGCTGCAGGCCGAGCCGGATCGACTCCTCGTCGTCGATCACCAGCACCGAGCGCGGTTCCATCACCGGCATCGGCACCGTGTCCGCGGCGGTGGTGAACTCGGGGATCTCGGGCAGCCCGCCCAGCGGAACGCTCAGCCGGAACATCGTCCCGCGCCCCGGCCGCGACGCCACCATCAGCCGGTAGCCCAGCAGGTGCGCCAGGCGCTTGACGATCGCCAGCCCCATGCCCAGGCCCTGCGTGCGGCTGCGCTCGCTCTGGCCCACCTGGTAGAACTCCGCGAAGATCCGCGGCAGGTCGCTGGACTTGATGCCGATGCCGGTGTCCCAGACCTCCAGGTTGAGGGACTCCTCGGTGGTGCGGGCCACCACGACCACCCCGCCCTCCTCCGTGTACTTGATCGCGTTCTGGATCAGGTTGCCCAGGATGCGCTCGAGCAGCTGCGGGTCGCTGGTCACCGACTTGCCGCCCGGCGAGAAGCGCAGGCCCAGGCCCGACGCCTCCGCCTGGCCGGCGTAATGCATGTGCAGGCGACGGAACAGGTCGCGCAGCGGGAAGTGCTGCAGGTTGGGCTCGACCGTGCCGGCGTCCAGCCGCGAGATGTCCAGCATCGCGTTGAAGGAGCGCTCCAGGCCCTCGATCGAGCGCATCACGTTGCGGATGAGCGGCTCCTCCTCGGTGCCCTGCAGCCGGCGCTCGAGGCTGGCCGCGAACAGCCCCAGCGCATGCACCGGCTGGCGCAGGTCGTGGCTCGCGATGGCCAGGAAGCGGCTCTTCTCCTGGTCGGCGCGGATGGCGCCGTCGCGGTCCTGCTCCAGCGTGCTGACGTGCAGGTCCTGTTCCATCAGCAGGCGCTTGGCGCGCTGCCAGCGGTAATGCTCCAGCAGCGCCAGGCCGCCGATCACCGCCGCGGCCAGGAACCACACCGGCCCGGCGCCGGGCCGGGCCGCCGGATCGAACAGCCGCGCCACGCCCTCCGAGGCCGGCAGCAGCGCGATCACCGCCGCCCAGCGCCCCATCGGCGCGAGCAGCACGCCCACCACCGCCGCGGTCGCGGCCAGCAGCGGACCGGTGAGCAGGCCGCGCGATCCCGGCGACTCCGCCAGCCAGGGATGCAGGCACAGCAGCCCCAGGCAGCCGGCGGCCTGCAGGTAGAGCAGGCGTCGCCCGTCCCGGTCGCTGAAACCGGTGCGTGCGTCGACCTTGGCGCCGCGGTAGGACATCGACCGCGCGGTGAAGACGCAGCCTACCGCCAGCGCGACCACGCCGATGATCCAGACGATCATCCCGGTCGTCGGCGTGCCGCGCAGCAGCGCCGACACCAGCGGCACCGCGACCGCGATCAGCAACCACGGCCAGTGGCTCCAGGCCTCGTCGAAGCCGGCATCCTGCAGCCGGCGGGCGATCGCGCGGCGTTCGCGTCGGCGGCCTTCCTGCAAGGCCTCGTCGGTCGCGGACGCGGCGCCGGCGACGGCCACGAACAGGCTGGGACGCGGCGCGCGCCGGGAGCGCTTCTGGCGCGGGGGAGGCGCCGGCGGCTCCTCGTCCGGTGT
The DNA here is from genome assembly GCF_052044995.1 of Roseateles sp. 22389. Taxonomy (NCBI): domain Bacteria; kingdom Pseudomonadati; phylum Pseudomonadota; class Betaproteobacteria; order Burkholderiales; family Sphaerotilaceae; genus Roseateles; species Roseateles sp. 22389. Next base: position 159,142 of record NZ_JBQEOF010000008.1, on the reverse strand, counting down.
CCCGCCCGACATCCCCCCCGAGGGTGGGCTCGCGGGGGTCGCGGCGGGGGGCAAGTTCATTGGGCCGGCGGCCCCGTGACCGCCGTCGCGGCGGGGCGGGCCGCCAGAAACGGCGCTCGCCGGCACGTCGTCGACGCCCGGCGAGTCGATGAGGATCTCGGTCGGCGGAAAGGTGGTGTCGGGCGCGCGTTCCTCGCCCGGGTGATCGCCTCGGTGAGCCGTGGCCACCTCAGCGGAACAGGCTGATCATGTGCGAGCGCGACTTGACGTCCAGCGCCAGCAGCAGCGAGGACACGTAGTTCTTCACCGTGCCCAGCGACAGCTGCGTGGAGTTGCTGATCTCCTGGTTGCTGCAGCCGGACAGCACCAGCTCCAGGATCTCCAGATGGCGCGGGCCCAGTTCGGCCACGCGGTCATACATGGCGGAGGACGGGAAGCGCGGGAACAGCGACCCGGCCTGGGTCGAGCGATGGCGCTGGCCCTCGGCCAGCAGCGTGCGCAGCGTGCTGCGCATCTCGGCCATCAGCGCGCCCTTGGGCAGGTAGCCCACGGCGCCCAGCGCCCGCGCCTGGCGCACGACGAATTCATCCTGCGTGCCGCTGAACACGACGACGCGCGCGTCGGGGAAGGCTTCCATGAACTGGCGCAGACCCTGCAGGCCCTTGCAGTCGCCCAGGTTCAGGTCCAGCAGCACCGCGTCCACCGCGCCCCGCTCGCCATAGGCCAGCAGGCCTTCCTGCAGCGACGCGGCCTCGACCCATTCGATGTCGATCTCGTCCAGCGTCTGGTAGAGCGTGCGGATGCCCGCGCGCACCAGTTCGTGATCGTCGACCAGCAACACGCGGCGCTTGAGCGCGGGCATCGTGTAGCCGCCATTTCCTGCTGCCTCGAATGCACGGGCAACGGACACTGCTTCCATAGGGCCTCCCTTGTTGACTGACCGATCGTCTCCGGTTCGGCCGTCGTCACCCTTTGATCACCGGAGAAGGCCCGCATGATAGGCCGATGGTCACTTGCGTCGCCCCCTCTTCAGGGGGAACCCTGAGGGGCTGCGCCCGAAACACTTGTGACGACATGTTGCTGGTGCGATTCGTCAACGTTGTCAGGCCCCTCCCCTATTTATAGGTCTTGGCCGATCCGCACCACCCCCTGTTCGGTGGGGACGCCCATCCGCCGCGCGGGCGATATCGGGGGCTGCCCTGATGCCGGAAATAGCATTGGCCAACTGGAAAATGTGATTGGCCGGGGATCACTCGGCTCCCTAGCATTTGCTCCGCTCGACAACAACCCCACGGCGGTTGTGGAGTCGCCCGGTCACCGGGTTGACACGCCAGAAAAACGACGGAGACAACATGAGCAAGATTCCCTTCGGGCTGCGGACCACCGTGGCCGCGGCCGCCCTCCTCGGGGCGGCGATCCAGGTCCAGGCGCAGAGCCAGCCCCCGGCCGACGAGAAGAAGTCGGACGACGCCAAGCTGGAAACCGTGGTCGTGAGCGGCATGCGCCGCTCGGCCGAATCGGCGCAGACCATCAAGCAGAACAGCGACCAGGTGGTGGATTCCATCGTCGCCGAGGACATCGGCAAGTTCCCCGACAAGAACGTCGCGGAGATCCTTGGCCGCGTCACCGGCGTGCAGATCCAGCGCAACAACGGCGAAGCCAGCGGCGTGATCGTGCGCGGCCTGGGCGGCGTGGTGACGCTGCTCAACGGACGCGAATTCTTCTCGGACTCGGGCCGCAGCCTGTACCTGTCGGACGTGCCCGCGACGATGCTCAAGCGCATCGACGTCTACAAGACCCAGGAAGCCTCGCTGCCCGAGGGCGGCACCGCCGGCGTCATCGACGTGCGTACCAATCGCCCGCTGGACTTCAAGGACGCGCAGCTGGTGCTGTCGGCCCGTGGCGAGCACCGCGACAAGGCCAAGACCAACAACCCCGACATCTCCGGCATGGCCTCCAACCGCTGGAAGACCGACCTGGGCGAGATGGGCGCGCTGATCGGCCTGTCCTACCAGCGCGGGCAGTACCACGACGAGACCGGCTTCGTCGGCAACCCGGAATCCATCGTCGTGCCGGGTCGCGCGAACCCGGTGCTGGGCACGGACTCGATGGGGCGCGTCTTCGCGCTGGGCGACCGCAAGCGCGTCGCCGGCAACTTCGCCCTGCAGTGGAAGCCCAACAAGGATTCGGAGATCTACCTCGAAGGCTTCGGCACCCGCATCGACCACCGCTATCAGCTGTCCTTCCTGGTGGGCGGCATCGGCATGTTCAACGACGGCGCCTGGCGCCCGGTGCCCGGCACCGTCATCACGACCAAGCCCGGCACCGACAACCTGGACACCGCGACCAACACCAACTACCCGGGCTGGGGCTTCACCTCCACGCAAGCCAAGCATGACGAGGTCGGCAACAACCAGCTGGCGCTGGGCGGCAACTGGCGCCTCACCGACCGCCTCAAGGTCAGCACCGAACTGGCCCGCACCCGCAGCGTGATCGACTGGGTCAACCGCATCCTGGACACCGGCTACAGCCCGACCAGCACCGTCGCCGCGGTGCGAGGCGGTGGCGGCTACATCGACTACCCGGGCCTGGACCTGACCGACGCCGCGAACTTCCGCGTCAACGGCGGCGTCGACGTGCGCGGCCGCCGTGAGGGCAAGTCCACCGACTGGCGCGCCGATGCCGACTACGACATGGGCGACGGCTTCCTGAAGGAGCTCAGCACCGGCGTGCGCCTGGCCAAGCGCGACGCGATGTCGATCAACACCAACATGCCGTGGACGACCTCGTTCTCGGCGGTGGGACAGACCCTGACCAACTTCCCCGGCATCTACGAGGTCTCGCCCAGGACTTACGGCGACTTCGGCGTGAAGCAGTACGTCTTCGCGTCCCGCGACTGGCTGCTCGACAACGGCGAGGGCTTCCGCCAGATGCTGACCGGCAGCACGGCGCTGACGCCGTACGACCCGATGACGCTCTTCGACGACACGGAGAAGACCAGCGCGCTCTACGGCCGCGCCAAGTTCGGCTTCGACGCCTGGGGCGTGCCGGTCTCCGGCGTCGCCGGCCTGCGCGTGGTCCGCACCGAGCAGACGCTGCGCGGCAACTCCCGCGATGCATCGACCAACATCATCACGCCGGTGCTGGTCGACACCTCGCGCACCGACACGCTGCCGACGCTGTCGCTGCGCGCCGACCTGACCCCGCGCCTGGTCAGCCGCCTGGTCTGGGGCAAGACGATCGAGCGTCCCAACTTCGTCGACTACAACCCGGGCCAGACCAACACGCCTCCCGGCGGCGGCACCACCTTCGGCACCCTGGCCGGCGGCAACCCCAACCTGAAGCCGACCGAGTCCAACAACACCGACCTGGCGCTCGAGTACTACTTCGCCAAGACCGGCTCGGTCACCGGCACGGTCTTCGAGCACAAGTTCAAGAACCGCGTCATGACGCAGACGACGCAGACGACGATCAACGGCGTGCCTTACAACGTCACGCAGCCGATCAACGTCACCCGCGCCAACCTGCATGGCTACGAGCTGAGCTACCGCCAGTTCTACGACTTCCTGCCGGGCTGGCTGGGCGGTTTCGGCATGGAGGCCAACTTCACCTTCATGACGGGCAAGCAGACGCAGCCCGACGGCACCGACGGCCCCTTCCTCGGCCAGTCCAAGAAGGCCTACAACATCGTCGGCATGTACGAGCGCAACGGCATCTACGCGCGCCTGGCCTACAACTGGCGCGACAAGTTCCTGGCCGAGTCGCCGTACCGCAGCACGCAGCACCAGCTGTGGGTGGCGCCGCTCAAGACCCTCGACCTGTCGCTGGGCTACGAGCTGACCAAGCAGATGACGGTGTCGCTGGACGTGACCAACCTGCTCAACCAGGCCTATCACGACTACTTCGACAAGGACCCGTCGCTGGTGCGTGACGTGCGCTACTACGACCGCACCGTGGCCGTGGGCCTGCGCTGGAAGCTCTGATCCCGCCGCGATGCTCGACGACCCGCAAGTCCTGTCCCCGCTGATCCCGCAGCGGGCCGATCCCCACCTGACCCGTCACGTGGACGGGGACGGCCGCGCGCGCTACTTCTTCACCGCCTCGGTGCCGGAGTACGACCGCATCGAGCTGCGCGCCGCGGACGCGTGGCAGGACCTGCCCCACGCGACGCCGCGGGTGGTCTGGCGCAAGCCGGACACGGGGCGTTGGAGCGAGCTGGTCTGGGCGCCGGAACTCCATTTCCGCCAGGGCGCCTGGTACCTCTACTTCGCGGCGGCGCCGAGCCGCGAGATCGTCGGCGGCCTGTTCCAGCACCGCATGTATGCGCTGCGGAACCGGTCCCCCGATCCGATGACCGGCGAGTGGGAGTTCCTCGGGCAGATCGACACCGGCATCGACACCTTCTGCCTGGACGCGACGACCTTCGAGCATCGCGGCCAGCTCTACTACCTGTGGGCGCAGAAGGCGCTCGACATCCCGGGCAATTCCAACCTCTACATCGCGCCGATGCGCACGCCCTGGCAACTGGCCGGCGCACCGGTGATGCTGAGCAAGCCGGAGTTCGACTGGGAATGCCGCGGCTTCCTGGTCAACGAGGGCCCGTCGGTGCTGCACAGCCACGGCAAGGTCTTCATCAGCTACTCGGCCAGCGCGACCGACGAGAACTACGCGATGGGCCTGCTGTGGATGGACGAGTCCGCCGATCCGATGGATCCGGCGAGCTGGACCAAGTCGCCGGCGCCGGTGCTGACCACGAGCCCCACCCAGCCGATCTTCGGCCCGGGGCACAACAGCTTCGCGCTGGACGAGGACGGGCGCACGGTGCTGCTCGTCTACCACGCCCGCACCTACACCGAGATCGTCGGCGATCCGCTCTGGAACCCCGACCGCCACACCTTCGTCAAGCACCTGGGATGGACCGCGGACGGCATGCCCGACTTCGGCGACGCCGGATTGGCGTGATATCCGATTCGATATCGGAATCCCGGAAGTTTTGATTGGATCCGAATCACCTGTCTCCCTAGCATGGCTCACGGAGACATCACCCACTACCTGCAATGACCGAGGCCAAGAAGAAGATCAAGCTGCGTTCCGCCGAATGGTTCGGGACCCAGGACAAGAACGGATTCATGTACCGGTCCTGGATGAAGAACCAGGGCATCCCGGACCATGAGTTCGAGGGCAAGCCGATCATCGGCATCTGCAACACCTGGTCCGAGCTGACGCCGTGCAACGCGCACTTCCGCAAGCTGGCCGAGCACGTCAAGCGCGGCATCCTGGAAGCGGGCGGCTATCCGGTGGAGTTCCCGGTGTTCTCCAACGGCGAGTCCAACCTGCGCCCGACCGCGATGCTCACGCGCAACCTGGCCAGCATGGACGTCGAGGAATCGATCCGCGGCAATCCGATGGATGCCGTCGTGCTGCTGGTGGGCTGCGACAAGACCACGCCGGCGCTGCTGATGGGCGCGGCCAGCGTGGACCTGCCCACCATCGTGGTCACCGGCGGGCCGATGCTCAACGGCAAGCTGAACGGCAAGAACATCGGCTCGGGCACCGCCGTCTGGCAGCTGCACGAGCAGGTCAAGGCCGGCGAGATCTCGATGCACGACTTCATCGCCGCCGAGGCGGGCCATTCGCGCTCAGCGGGCACCTGCAACACGATGGGCACGGCCTCGACGATGGCCTGCATGGCGGAGTCGCTGGGCACCTCGCTGCCGCACAACGCCGCGATCCCGGCGGTCGACGCGCGCCGCTACGTGCTGGCGCACCTCTCCGGCATGCGCATCGTCGAGATGGTCTGGGAGGACCTGAAGCTCTCCAAGATCCTGACGCGCGAGGCCTTCGAGAACGCGATCCGCACCAACGCCGCGATCGGTGGCTCCACCAACGCGGTCATCCACCTGAAGGCGATCGCCGGCCGCATCGGCGTGCCGCTGGAGCTGGAGGACTGGACCCGCATCGGCCGCGGCACGCCCACGCTGGTGGACCTGCTGCCCTCGGGCCGCTTCCTGATGGAAGAGTTCTATTACGCCGGCGGCCTGCCGGGCGTGCTGCGCCGGCTCGGCGACAACGGCCTGCTGCCGCACAAGGACGCGCTGACCGTCAACGGCAAGACGCTCTGGCAGAACTGCCACGACGCGCCCATCTATGACGAGGAAGTGATCCGCCCGATCGCCAAGCCCCTGATCGAGGACGGCGGCATCTGCGTGCTGCGTGGCAACCTCGCGNGCGGTGCTCAAGCCCTCGGCGGCGACGCCCGCGCTGATGCAGCATCGCGGCCGGGCCGTGGTGTTCGAGGACTTCGACGACTACAAGGCGCGGATCATGGATCCCAACCTGGAAGTCGATGCGGACTCCATCCTCGTCATGAAGAACTGCGGCCCGATGGGCTATCCCGGCATGGCCGAGGTCGGCAACATGGGCCTGCCGCCCAAGCTGCTGGCGCAGGGCATCAAGGACATGGTCCGCATCTCCGACGCCCGCATGAGCGGCACCGCCTACGGCACCGTGGTGCTGCACGTCGCGCCGGAGGCCAAGGCCGGCGGCCCGCTGGCGGTGGTGCGCGAGGGCGACTGGATCGAGCTCGACTGCGCCGCCAACCGGCTGCACCTGGACATCAGCGATGCGGAGCTGCAGGCGCGCCTGGCCGACTGGGCCGCGAAGCAGCAGCCCGATCCCGCGGACCAGAGCGGCTACCGCAAGCTCTATGTCCAGCACGTGCTGCAGGCCGACGAGGGCTGCGACTTCGATTTCCTGCGTGGCTGCCGCGGTTCCGCGGTGCCGCGGCACTCGCACTGACCGTGCGCATGGACTGAAGAACGAAGGACCGGGAACGGTCCTTCGTCGTTTCGGCACCGCAGAGTGCCGACGAAACGATAACGACACCTGGAGACAAGCATGACCATGAAGAGGACGGCCTTCGGCCTGGCCGCGGGCGCCCTGCTCGCCTGGAGCGCGCACGCGGCCGATGTTCAGCTCACCGTCGATGCGGGCAAGCCCGGTCCGGTGATCCACCGCAATGTGTACGGCCAGTTCGCCGAGCACCTGGGCACCGGCATCTACGAAGGCATGTGGGTCGGGCCCGACTCCAAGATCCCCAACGTGCGCGGCTGGCGCAAGGACGTCGTGGGCGCGCTCAAGGCGCTGAAGGTGCCCCTGGTGCGCTGGCCCGGCGGCTGCTTCGCCGACGAGTACCACTGGCGCGAAGGCATCGGCCCGCGCGGCAAGCGGCCGGTGAAGGTCAACACGCACTGGGGCGGCGTGGCCGAGAACAACGCCGTCGGCACGCACGAGTTCTTCGACCTGGTCGAGCAGCTCGGCGCCGAGGCCTATGTCAACGGCAACCTGGGCACCGGCAGCGCGCAGGAGATGGCCGAGTGGCTGGAGTACATGACGGCCGAAGGCAACTCCACGCTGGCGCAGCTGCGCCGCAAGAACGGCCGCGACAAGCCGTTCAAGGTCAGCTACTTCGCCGTCGGCAACGAGGCCTGGGGCTGCGGCGGCAACATGACGCCGGAGTACTACGTCAACCAGTACCGTCAGGTCGCGACCTTCCTGAAGACGCCGGACAACAACCGTCCGAAGTTCATCGCCAGCGGTGGCAATGCCAACGACACGCGCTGGACCGAGGTGCTGTCGACGCAGAACATTAAGTTCAACTTCGACGCGATCGGCCATCACTACTACGTGTTCCCGAGCGGCAAGTGGGAAGGCAAGGGATCGGCGGCCGGCTTCAAGGAAGACGAGTGGATCTCGCTGCTGTCCTACACGCAGGACTTCGAGAAGACCGTCGCCGCCAACATCGCGGTCCTGGACAAGAACGACCCGCAGAAGCGCATCGGCCTCTACCTGGATGAATGGGGCAGCTGGTACGACCCGGAGCCGGGCACCAACCCGGGCTTCCTGGTCCAGCGCAACACGCTGCGCGACGCGGTGCTGGCCGCCCTGCACTTCCACATGTTCCATGCGCATGCGGACCGGGTGCACATGACCAACATCGCGCAGATGGTCAACGTGCTGCAGGCCATGATCCACACGGACAAGACCCGCATGGTGCTGACGCCCACGTATCACGCCTTCGCGCTGTACACGCCGTTCCAGGATGCGACCACGCTGCCGGCGACGCTGAGCGGCAATCCCGAGTACGCGCTGGCCGGCAAGTCGCTGCCGGCGGTGAGCGCGTCGGCCGCGCGCGGCAAGGACGGCAAGCTCTACCTGGCGCTGATCAACGTGAACCCGCGCGAGGCGCAGACGGTGAAGCTGGCCGTGCAAGGCGCCGCGGCGCGCCGCGCCGTTGGCCAGGTGCTGAGCGCCGAGGCCATGGACAGCGAGAACACCTTCGCCAAGCCCGAGGCCGTCAAGCCCAAGGCCTACGAGGCGCAGGCGAAGGACGGCGCGCTGAGCCTGCCGCTGCCGCCCAAGTCCATCGTCGTCGTCGCGCTGGAGGGCTGAGCATGAGCACCCTCAACAGACGCACCCTGCTCGCGCAGGGCGGCGCGGTGGCGCTCGTCCTGACGGGATGCGGCGGTGGTGGTGGCGGGTCGTCCAGCGTCGACGTCAGCGCGGCACCGACGCCGAGTCCCGCGCCAGCCCCCGCACCGGCCCCTGCGCCGGCTCCAGCACCCGCGCCCGCTCCGACGCAGGCCGCGATCCCGTTCACCGAGATCTCGGTGCACGATCCGTCGGTGATCCGCGTGGACGGCAGCTTCCTCGTGTTCGGCTCGCACCTCGCGGCGGCGAAGACCACCGACCTGATGAACTGGACGCCGGTCGCCGACGGCGTCAACGACGCCAATCCGCTGTTCAACAAGGTCACGACGGCGCTGGCCGACACCTTCGCCTGGGCGCAGGTCACCGACCTGTGGGCGCCGGACGTGGCCCGGCTCGACGACGGCAAGTTCCGCATGTACTACTGCGCCTGCAAGGGCGACTCGCCGCGCTCAGCGCTGGGCGTGGCGATCGCGGACGCGGTCACCGGTCCCTACGTGAACCAGCAGATCCTGCTGAAGTCGGGCCAGTGGGGCCTGCCCAGCGAGGACGGCACGATCTACGACGCCACCGTGCATCCCAACGTGGTCGATCCGAACGTCTTCAAGGACGCCACCGGTCGGCTCTGGATGGTCTACGGCTCGTACTCGGGCGGGCTCTTCATCCTGGAGCTCGACAAGACGAGCGGCCTGCCGCTCGCGGGCCAGGGTTACGGCAAGCACCTGATGGGCGGCAACCACGCCCGCATCGAGGGCGCCTACGTGCTCTACAGCCCGGCCTCGCAGTACTACTACCTGTTCTGCAGCTTCGGCGGGCTGGACGCCAACGGCGGCTACAACCTGCGGGTGTCGCGCTCGCGCAATCCCGATGGCCCGTATCTGGACGGACGCGGCACCGACATGGCCACCGTCAAGGGCGCTGCGGGCACGCTGTTCGACGACGCCAGCATCGCGCCGCACGGCCAGAAACTGATGGGCGGCCACCAGTGGAGCCTGGCGGCCGGAGAGACGGGCACGCCGCTGGGCTACGTCTCGCCGGGGCACAACTCGGCCTACTTCGACGCGGGCACCGGGCAGTACTTCCTGATCTTCCACACCCGGTTCCCGGGCACCGGCGAATTGCACCAGGTCCGCGTGCACGAGATGTTCCTCAACGCCGACGACTGGCTGGTCGCCGCGCCCTTCCGCTACGCGCCGCTGTCGCTGGCGACGCCGGCGGTGACGGCCGCGGTCGGCGCCGCCGAGGCGGCGGGCAGCTACCAGCTGATCAACCACGGGCTCGACATCACGGCCGTGTCCAAGAGCGCCATCGCGGTGAAGCTCGGCGGCGACGGCACGGTCAGCGGCGGCGCGAGCGGGACGTGGACGCATCAGGGCAACAACCGCATCAGCCTGACGCTGACCGGCAGCGGCACCGCGGGAGGGACCTTCGCCGGCGTGCTGTCGCGGCAGTGGAACTCCAAGGCCGGGGCCTTCGTCGTGACCTTCACTGCGCAGTCGAGCGGCGGCGTGTCGCTCTGGGCCGCGCGCGCGGGCGACTGATGCGGCGCGACTTCCTGCGCCAGTGCGCCTGCGGCGTCGCGAGCGCGGCCGGAGCGGCGATGGGCGGCCCGGGCCGCGCGCTCCTCGGTCCCGCCTTCGGCGCGCTGCTTGCGACGGATGCGATGGCCCACGCCGGCGCGACGCCGGCGTCCACCTCCGAGGACGCCGCTTCCGCGATCACACGGCGCCACGCGACCGAGGCCATGTCGACCGCCGCCCGCGTGCCGCTGTCGCAGGTGCGGCTGCTCGACGGCCCGCTGAAGGCGGCGCAGGACGTCGACCAGCGCTACCTGATGGCGCTCGATCCGGACCGGCTGCTCGCGCCCTTCCGGCGCGAGGCCGGCCTGCCGCAGCCCAAGCCGTCCTACGGCAACTGGGAGAGCAGCGCCCTGGACGGTCACATGGGCGGGCACTACGTGTCGGCGCTGGCGATGATGGCGGCGTCCACCGGCGACCCGCAGGTGCATCGCCGGCTCGTCGAGGTGCTGCGCGAGCTCCGCCAGTGCCAGCTCGCCCATGGCGACGGCTACCTCGGCGGCATCCCCGATGGCAAGGCCGCCTGGCGCGAGGTCGCTCGTGGGGAGCTCAAGGTCGACAGCTTCTCCGTCAACGGGCGCTGGGTGCCTTGGTACAACCTGCACAAGACCTTCGCCGGCCTGCGCGACGCGTGGCAGCTGACGCAGGAGCCACTCGCGCGCGAAATGCTCATCGACCTGGGCGCCTGGGCGCTGGCCCTGCTCGAGCCGCTGAGCGATGCGCAACTGCAGGACTTGATGCGCGCCGAGCATGGCGGCATGAACGAGGTCTTCGCCGACATCGCCGCGATGAGCGGCGGCGCGCGTTACCTGCGCCTGGCCGAGCGCTTCTCGCACCGCGCGATCCTCGATCCGCTGCGCGAGCCCCGCGACGCGCTGACCGGGCTGCATGCCAACACGCAGATTCCCAAGGTGATCGGCTTCGCCCGCATCGCCGAGGAGCGCGACCCCGGCGCGGCGGACAAGGACTGGCTGGCGCCCGCGCGCTTCTTCTGGACCACGGTGCGCGAGCGCCGCAGCGTCGCCATCGGCGGCAACAGCGTCAGGGAGCATTTCCATCCGCTGACCGACTTCCAGCCCATGCTCGACGAGGTGGAAGGTCCCGAGACCTGCAACACCTACAACATGCTCAAGCTCACCGAGCTGCTGCACGCGCACGCGGCCGGCGACGAGGAGCGCGCACGCTACGCCGACTACTACGAGCGCGCGCTGTTCAACCATGTGCTCGCGTCGCAGCATCCGGCGGGCGGCTTCGTCTACTTCACGCCGATGCGGCCCAACCACTACCGGGTGTACTCGCAGGTCGATCTCGGCATGTGGTGCTGCGTCGGCTCGGGGCTGGAGAGCCACGCGCGGCACGGGCAGTTCATCTACACGCGCGACGAGGGATCGAATGCCGAGGGCGCGCCGGTGCTGTTCGTCAACCTGTTCGTGGCCTCGTCCCTCGACTGGCGCGAGCGGGGCCTGCGGCTGACGCAGCACACGCGCTTCCCCGACGAGTCGACGACGCGCATCGTCATCGACGAAGCGCCAACGCAGGCCCGCTTCACGCTGAAGATCCGGCATCCGGGATGGCTCGCGCCGGGCGCGCTCCGGGTCAAGGTCAACGGCGAAGCGCTTGCCCTGAGCGCCGCGGACCGGCAGCCGGGCGGCTATGTCGCGCTGACGCGCGACTGGCGCGCCGGCGATGTCGTCGAGGTCCGCCTGCCGATGCGCACGACGCTCGAGGCCCTGCCCACGCGGAGCGACTTCGTCGCGGTGCTGCACGGCCCGATCGTGCTCGCGGCGCGGACCACGCCGATCGCTGGCGAGCGGCTCGAGTACCGGGCCGGCGAGGCGCGCATGGACCACGTCGCGCAGGGCGCGCTCGTGCCGCTGGCGCAGACGCCGCAGTTCGTCAGCGCGAAGGCGGACTTCGGCGGACGGCTCGCGCCGGTGCCGGGCCGCTCGCTGAGCTTCAGCGCCGGCTCGCTGCTGCAGGGACCGGATGGCGCGCCGATGCCGGACCTGGTGCTCGAGCCCTTCTTCCGCGTGCATGACTCGCGTTATGTCCTGTACTGGCCCTGCAGCACGCCGGCCGAGGCGAAGGCGCGCCGCGAGCGACTGGCCCTGGAAGAGCGCGAACGGCTGGCGTTGCAGGCCCGCACCGTCGATGCGGTCGCGCCCGGCGAGCAGCAGCCCGAGAGCGACCACGGCTTCGCTGGCGAGGGCATCGAGACCGGCCTCAACAAGGGCCGCCGCTGGCGCCATGCGACCGCGTGGTTCAGCTATCGCCTGAACGATCCCAAGCGCGAGGGCCGGCTGCTGCGGCTGGCCTTCTCGGCGCTGGATGACGGCCGCCGGTTCTCGGTCTGGGTCAACGACCGGCGGCTGGCGGATCTGACGCTGCGCGCGGACGAGGCCACCGACCGGGCTCCGGGCGCGGAGATCTACAGCCGCGACTTCCCGTTGCCCGAGGACTGGCCGCGAGCGGCGGACGGCGCCGTGCGGGTGCGATTGGTCGCGGAGCCCGGCTCGATCGCCGGCGGGATCTACGACCTGCGGCTGTTGCGGGCCAGCGCGCCGGCGCACTGACGGCGCTTCCAGGCGCTCGGACGACCCAGGCGGCCCGGACGGATCGAGCGCATCGGACAACCGGAGCGACCGGGAGGCGGGAACGGGTCGGTTCGCGGCGACAGATTGCCGCAAGGTTGCGGCGGGGACCTCTTCCTAGAATCCCGCAACCTGTTTTCGTCCATGCGCCGCTCCGTCCCTTGCCCGCCCGCGCGCGGCGCCGCCGCCCTCCGCTGCGCCGCGCGAGCCACCCTCCCCTTGCTTGGCGCCGGCCTCATGGCCGGCTCGGCGGGATGCTGGGCCGCCGGCAGCCTCGTGTTGATGGACGCACCGCCCGAGGCCGCGAGCTGGTCCGGCGGGGCGACCGCCCACAGCTGGCCGTCGGCGCCGGGTAGCCGCTCGCGCAGCGACGATCTCCTGCCGGCGCTGGAATACCTCGCGCCCAGCGGCGCCTTCGTATCGACCGACCTGGGCGTCGGCTGGAACCTCGTGCCGTTGCTCGCCGGCGCCGAGGCCGCCAGGACCTGGCAGGTCGGCGCCCGGCTCTGGCCGCAGTTCGGCCGCCCGTCGCGATTCACGCCAAACGGCATCGACCGGCTAGGGCCGCGCGTCACCACCGAAGCCTTCGCCAACGTCCAGGCGACGCCGTGGCTGCTGCTGCAATCGGGCCTGTCCTGGGGCAGCGCACGTCATCACGACGGGCAGTTGCTGGAGCTCGGCATCACCTCCGGCCTCCCCGTCGGCGACGACCTGATCGCGGTGACGCTGGCAGCGACCGCGGCCAACGGCGCGCACCTGCGCAGCAGCTACGGCGTCGGTCCCGGCGAGTCGCTCGCCAGCGGCCTGCCCAAGTGGCGCCCGCGTGCCGGGATGATGGACTGGAGCGTGGCGCTGAGCGGCGAGCACAAGTTCTCCGAGCGCTGGTCCGTCAGCGGGCAGTGGCTCAACGCGCGCCTGGTCGGCGACGCGGCGCGGTCACCGCTGACCAACTCGAAGTCGCAGCAGACCTTCAGCCTGAGCCTGTGGCATCGCTTCTGAGCGGTCGCAGGTCCGTCGCCACCGCTCCTCGTCACCGCTCGCCGCCACTGCTTCCGTCGCTGCTTCCATCACTGCTCCCATCACTGCGCCTGTCACCGACTTCCGCCACCGCCCGCCATGCATCGCGTTCTCCTCATCGCCGTCCCGCTGTTCGGGCTCTGCATCGCGCTTGAATGGCTGTGGGGCCGGCTCACCGGCCGCGACAACTACCGGCTGCCCGATGCGATCAGCAGCCTCAGCCAGGGCGTGCTGAGCCTGGCGGTGGCAGCGGTGACTCCGCTGTTCCAGAGCGGCCTGTACGCCTGGGCCCTGCCGCACCTGGCGCTGCTGCCGGCCTCGACCTGGTCGGGCGCATGGGGCTGGGCGACCTCGATCGTGGTCTACGACTTCTGCGACTACTGGCTGCATCGCGTCAGCCACGAAAGCGCGCTGTTCTGGGCCGCGCATGCGGTGCATCACCAGAGCGAGCATTTCAACCTGACGACCGCGCTGCGCCAGGAGAGCTTCTACGCGGTGATGGGCGCGCCCTTCTTCCTGCCGATGGCGCTGCTGGGGCTGCCCGTCGACCTCTACCTGGGCGCCGGGCTGTTCGTGCTGCTGTACCAGTTCTGGATCCACACCGAGCACATCGGCCGGCTCGGCTGGCTGGACCGCGTGTTCTCGACGCCCTCCAACCACCGGGTACACCACGCGGTGAATCCTGGCTACCTGGACAAGAACTACGGCGCGGTGCTGGTGATCTGGGACCGGCTGTTCGGTACCTTCGCCGAGGAGACCGAGCGCTGCGTCTACGGGACGGTCAAGCCGCTGCGAAGCTGGTATCCGCTGCAGGCCGTCGGGCAGTTCTATGGCGAGCTGCTCGACCGCGCGCGGGCCACGCCGCGCTGGTTGGATCGGGCGCGGCTGTTGTTCAAGTCGCCCGGCTGGGCGCCGCCCGGACTCGCGCCCTTCGCGCCGCCGGATGAAGCCCGGCTGCGGCAGCCGCGTTTTGATCCACCGGTCAGCCTGCTCGACAAGATGCGCGCGACCAGCCTGCTGCTCGTGACGGCGGTGGCGTCGGCGGTCTGGCTCGACGTCAGCGACGAGCTGGGCGAAGGCCGCAATCTCCTCGCGGCGGCCGTGATCGCGATCGGCCTGTCGGCTGCGGGCGCGATGCTGTCGCGTGGTGCGGCGGAGCCTCGCCGGAGAGCGCGGTGGCTGGCGTGGGCGATCTACCTCGGCGCGATGGTCGCTTGCGGCGGATTGATCGCGGTGATGGTCTGACGCCGGCCGTTCAGCTGTGCGGCCAGCCCAGGGCTGACAGCGCGTCGTCGTAGTCCTCAGTCGAGGCCGCGTCGAGCTGCGCGGTGTCGGCTTGTTGGCCAAGCGATGCAAGGCAAAGCATCGTCGCGCTGCCGAAGGCGATGAGGTCTTCCGCCGCAGCCACCGGGGCGTCGTGGCCGAGCGTCCGCGACAGGCGCTGGCGCAGCCGGTGGCAGGCGTAGGTCGACACGACGGCGCCCACGGTGCCGGCCAGCGCCGCCGGCCATGAACGCCCACCCGCCAGCGCGGCACCGGAGATCGCGCCGCTGATCGCGCGCGCGGCGAGGCCGGGCGGATCGGTGCGATCGGGCGTCGACGGCAGCTTGTCGACGATCAGCTCGCCCAGGGCCATCGGCGTGGTCAGCGCCACCGCGGGCGTCGTGCCGAGCATCGCCAGCGGGGAGTCCTTCAGGTCGATCCAACCGAGCCTGGCCGCCCAGCTCGCGGTCACCAGCGGCGCGCTGGTGCGCGGTCCCGCGGTCGCACCGAGCAGGAAGGCCATGGCCAGCGTCCGGCGGGAGTCCGCCACCGGGCGGGTGACGATGGCGACACGTCGCGCCTTCGCCTGGCGGATCACCGCCGCGCCGGCTCGCGCATCGCCGAAGAGTCGGCGGAAGCAGCGGCGGGCGGCCTCGGTGAACGCGCCGTAGACGAGGTGCGAGACATACGAGTAGGGATGCGACTGGACCGGCGCCCGCGTGACCGGATCACCAAAGCGCATGGCGGGCACCAGGCCTTCGTCCAGCAGCGTCGCGGTGGCGATACCGAAGGCAGCGCCCCGCCCCCAGGCGGCCTGCGGCTGGCGTTCCGCCACGGCGCCGTAGAGGCCGCCGACCAGTGATCCCACCGTGTAGTGCACCGCCTCGCCCGCCGCCGGCCGATGGCGTGACGGCAGCCGGCGGCCGCCCAGGCGGGCGAGCCGATCGGCGGCCCGCTCGGTGGAGGGCCAGCCGCGCACGCCGGACGTAATGCCCACGCGCGCGAGCAGGTCCTGGAACGCCGTCATCGCCGCGGCGCCGATCAGTCCGCCGGCCAGGCCGGCCGCGGCGCCCAGCGGGAGGTCGGAACGACAGGGAGGTGACGTGTTCATGGGGACTCCTTGGCTGACGAAGCCCGCACTGCGGCAAGGCTCGTGCCTTGCGGGTCGACCGGTCGCCGCTCAGCGCGATGTGCGCCTCAGGTGGCCGGCCGCCGCGCCGTCCCGGCCGGGGCGAATCGCGCCAGCGTCTCGACCACGCGGTCGCAGGCGCGCTCGACCTGCGTCGCGGGTGCCGTGGCCACGCTGAGCATCAATCCGGACCGGGCCTGCTCCGGCCGGGCGAACCAGACCGACAGCGGTGCCGGCGCGATGCCGAAGGCGAACAGCGCGCGAGCGACCGCAAGGTCGGACACCCCGTCGGGCGTGCGGACCAGGACCGCCAGCGCCGCCGGGTGGTTGCCGCCCAGGCCGCGATCGCGCAGCGCCCGCAGCAGCCCCTCGCGCTGCGCCAGGTACAGCCGCTTGGTCCTGCGCAGATGGCGCAGGTAGTGCCCGTCGCGCATGAACGCGGCGACCGCCAGCTGCGCCGCCGGTCCGGGCGGCGGCGCCAGGCAGGCGGCGACCTCGCCCAGGCGCGCCGCCATCGACGCGGGCGCGACGACAAAACCCAGTCGCAGCCGCGGATCGATCGTCTTGCTGAAGGAGCCGATGTGGAGGACGCGGCCGTGGCGATCCAGCGATGCCAGCGCCGGCGCGGCGCGGCCCTGCAGTTGCAGTTCGCTCAGGTAGTCGTCCTCGACGATCCAGCCGCCGGTGCTGGCGGCCCAGTCCAGCAGCCGCAGTCGACGGCGCAGCGACATCGTCACGCCCAGCGGCGCCTGCTGCCCGGGCGTGACCACCGCGAGCGCCGCATCGGGCGCGTCGCGCCAACCGGCGTCGACATCCAGGCCTTCCTCGTCCACCAGCACCGGGACGGGTGTCAGGCGCCCGAGCTCGAGCGCGTGGCGCGTGAAGAAGAAGCCGGGTTCCTCCATCCAGGCGCGACGCCCCTCGAGACCGAGCGCGCGCAGGACGAGGCCCAGTCCCGCCGCGTAGCCGCCGGTGACCAGCACCTGATCGGGGGAACACACCAGCCCGCGCGCCACCGCGAGGTAGCCGGCGATCTCGCGCCGCAGCGCCAGTTCGCCGCGAGGGTCGGGATAGAGCGCCGCGCCGCTGATCTCCGCCGCCAGCGCGCGCGTCCGGAGCCGGGCCATCAGCTTGGCCGGCAGGCTGTCGCGCGAGGGAATGCCCGGCTGGAACAGCCCGGGGCCGGCGGTCAGCTCGCGATACATCGACACGAAGGCGCCCGGGTCCAGCGCTTCGTCGCTGCCACGCGCCCGCGACGGCCGCTCGGCGACACGGGTGCCGGCGGCGCGCGAGGCCTCGATCAGCTGGTCCGCCGCGAGTTTCTCGTAGGCGACGCGCACCGTGCCGCGCGACACGCCCAGTTGGGCCGCGAGGTCGATCCAGGACGGCAGCCGCATGCCGGGGGTCAGCACCGACTGCTCGATCGCCGCCGAGATGCCGCGATGGATCTGGTCGGTGAGCGGCATGGCCGCGGACTTGTCGAGCGTGAGCGGCAGTGGCGCGTGCGGCGAGGAGGTCATCGGAGGCCTGCGAGGCAAGGGGACGGCACGGAACGGGACGGCAGTGGCGAAACCGCGAGACGGCGAGACGGCGAGACGGCGAGACGGCGAGACGGAAAGGTATCGGCTCGTGGTACAGCGATTCTGGCGAATCTTGGGCCTTCGCGTTGCACCACCGCCGGCGAAGAATGGCGCTCATCGATGACGCGGTCCGTTGGCAGTGTCATCGTCCCCGCCTCGGGCGATTCCGCCCTCCCCCCTTCAGGAGTCCCTCATGACCCAACGTCTCGATTACACCCAGGTCTCGCCCGCCGGCGTCAAGGCGCTCGGCGGCGTCTACGGCTACGTGACCCAGAGCGGCCTGCCCGCCGCGCTGGTGGAACTGGTCTTCCTGCGAATCTCGCAGATCAACAACTGCGCCTACTGCCTGGACATGCACACCCGCGACCTGTTGAAGAAGGACGTGCCGATCGAGAAGCTCGCCCTGGTGCAGGCCTGGGAGGAAGGCGGCGCGCTGTTCGATGCCCGCGAGCGCGCGGCGCTCGCCTGGGCCGAATCGGTGACGCGCGTGGCGAGCACCGGCGTCCCGGACGCCGACTTCGCCGCAGCGCATGCGGTGTTCAGCGAGAAGGAGCTGGTCGACCTGACGATCGCGATCGGCCTCATGAACACCTACAACCGCCTCGCGATCAGCTTCCGCAACACGCCGCAGGCGGTGGCGATGGCCTCACGCTGAGCCGGCGATTCACTGCGGCGCCGCGTCGCTCTACACGACGTCGGGCGTTGAGGTCGCCTGTTGATCAACTGACCGCGCGGCGTTCAACCGATCGCCCGGCGCAGGTTCTCGCGGGCGCGTGCCTCGAGGCGCTCGCGCAGCATCGCTGTGCTGTACAGCACCGGCCGGTCGAGGAAGGTGCGCAGGATCTGTCGACGCTTGCGGCGGAACAGGAAGCCGGGCACGAACGCGTATTCATCGCGGATCTGACGTTCGTACTCGTCGAAGCGCGGGCGCTCGGCGCCGAGGATGGCCAGGTCGATGTCCACCAGCACCTGCTCGTCGACATTGCCCGGCACGCCGTCGTGCCGCGTGACGAGCACCAGCTGCCGTACCCGCTCGGCCGCCGCGGCCGCCGCGCCGGCGCTGGTCAATGCGCGGTGCGCCCATTCGGCGCTTCGTTCCTCGTTGCCGGATCCCTTGACGTCATAGATGGCGTCGTGGAACCACAGCGCCATCTCGACCTCCTCGGGGTGCTCCGCCCAGATCGCGCACCTGCTCGAGCAGCGCCAGGCATTCCTCGAGGTGCTGCTGCGTGTGATAGCGGCGTTGCGGTTCGGCATAGCCGGCGAGCAGCTCGTCGCGCAGTGCGATGCCGTCCGGGCCGTCCGGGCCGCCGGTCCCGGCGCCGGGGCCGATCAGGGCGGACCACGCGCGCCGCCAGGAGCGTTCGAAGAGAGCATTCATGTGGCCGCGATGGTAGCGACTCCTGGGGCTCGATCGGCCACTGCCCTACGATGCGGCCCCATGGTCATCCACATCACCACCCCGACCGTCGACTCCGACGCCTTCAGCACCGCCGATCAACGCGTCTGGCTCAAGCTCGAAGCCCTGCAGCCTTGCGGCTCGTTCAAGCTGCGCGGCGTCGGCCATGCCTGCGAGGTCCATGCGGCGCGCGGCGCGCAGCGATTGCTGTCGTCGTCAGGCGGCAATGCGGGCATGGCGGTCGCGTATGCGGGCAGGCGACTCGGGCTGCCGGTGGTGGTGGTCGTTCCCGAGACCACGCGCGAGTGGCCGAAGACGCTGATCCGGCGCCAGGGTGCGGAGGTCATCGTCCACGGCAAGAGCTGGATGGAGGCCAATGATTTCCTGATGGCGATGCGCCAGCCGACGGATGCGTTCATCCATCCGTTCGACGACCCGCTGCTGTGGGACGGTCACGCCACGATGATCGAGGAGGCCGCCACGCAGATGCCCAAGCCCGACGCGGTCGTGCTGTCGGTCGGCGGTGGCGGGCTGATGAGCGGCGTGCTGCAGGGGATGCACGCCGTCGGATGGAGCGACGTACCGCTGGTCGCGGCCGAAACCGTCGGCGCGGATTCGCTGCATGCGGCCATCGCCGCGGGAGAGCTCGTCACGCTGGACGCCATCACGAGCATCGCCACCTCGCTGGGCGCCCGGCGCGTCAGCGAGCAGGCCTTCGCGTGGACGAAGCGGCATGCGGTCACCGCGACCACGGTAAGCGACACGGAGGCGGTGCAAGCCTGCCTCACCGTGGCGAAGGAGCATCGACTGATCGTCGAACCGGCGTGCGGCGCGGCGGTCGCGGGGGCGCTGAAGCGCTCGGTGCCTGTGTTGCAGGGAGCTCGAAACGTGCTGGTGATCCTGTGCGGCGGGGCTTGTGCGACGTATGAGGATCTGCAGGCGTGGGCGGGGTGAGGCGGTCAGCGACCAGCGTCCGCATCTGATCCCACACTGCCGGGGCCGGCTGCGGAGCTCATGAAACCGGAGCACCCTCGCGCTGCAGATTGAAGAAGCAAACTAAGCCCACGGCGCCCCATCTTGACGGCGGCTACGCGGATTGGGCCGTCGCTTCGATCGCATCCAGGGCTGTGATGGCGGGGGAGGTTTGTAGCGACCGGAAGCGGCAGCGGAAGTAGCAGTCCCAATAGCTTGTGGCCCTCTGCCTGGTGATCGCCATGAACCTCGGGTTCTCCCGTGCGAAGTCGGACAGGTCCTGAACGGTCTCCTGCCGGATGGCATCCGCAATCACTTCGACGATCTCAATGACGTATTCGCCAAGCAGCTGGACCAAGAATGGGGCGGCCCAAGGGCGGTCCGTCGAGATGAGTTGTCGCAAGCACTCCTCACGGACGTATCCATTCCAGTGCCTTGTCCCGAGGCAGAGCGCAAGGGCATGGCTGTCGCCAGCGGCCTCTTCGATCAATGCCCGCAGGTCGCTTGGCGAGCAATAGAGCCGGGCAGGAGCGGAGAGCAACTCTCCTTGCACCGTGACTTGGAATCCCTGATGCGCCGGGGTGAGCCTCGAGGCAGTCATTGCTTTGAGCAATGCCATCGCTTTCGGCTGAAGTGCAACGGGGAAGGCGGGTCGGTATGACATGAGCGCAGCCAGATTTGAACTTCGTCGATCGCCGACGATGACGCCTGACTGCGGGGTGGTTTTCTCCGTGCAGGGGGCGATGCTAAATCAATCGCTGGAAGCTTTCATCACGGCGTGGCCTGCCGGTAGGCCCGAATGGACATTGGCTCGGTCGCGCCTTGACCGCCTACATCCTCTCCCCCGGCAACTCACTCGCCGCCTTCACCCACGCCACGAACGCCGCTTCATCCAGCGACTCCTGCTCGCTCACGTGCAGGTACCGCGCGTGCGCCGTCTTGGATTCGACCGGTGGCATCGGGTCCAGCGACCTGCCGTTGAAGAACGCCACCTTGACGTAGCGCGTCATCACATGGACGCCAAGGAACCAGGTCTCGCCGTCCGTGCCGTAGAGCGGGGAGTTGTATTTCACCGCCTTGCGGACCTCGGGCACCGCGTCGGTGACCAGCGCGTCCAGGCGCCGGACCACGATCTGCTTCCAGCCCGTGAGGGCCGCGATGTAGGCCTGCACCGGCGCGTCGCCGTGGCCCTTCGGGACCTGAGGATTGCCGCCGGCGAGCAGCACGCCCGTGGCGGCCGGGCTCGCCGTCTTCTGCTTCGTCATGCGCGCGTCCGTCTGTCGAGGAGATCGGCGGACCTTAACACCGCCTTCACACTGGCGCCCGCTGACTGCATCGAGCCCCCTCACCCCTTCCCTCTCCCCCTCGGGGGAGAGGGGGTGAATCCACTCTCCGTGCCTCGGTCCATACACCTCGGGCGAGAGGGAGTGAATCCGCTCTCCGCCCTTCGGCGGGGAGGGAGTGAATCTGGGCGGGGATCTCACGGAGTGATATCGATCAGGACATCGCCGGCACTAGAAATGTGATTGGTCCGGCATCCCTGGCCTCCCTACGATCGCTGTCACCTCACGAGGTGCGCCGGCCATCGGCGTGACCTCCACAGCAACATCAACGAGGAGACAACGACCATGAAGACGACGCGTCGTCATCTGCTGGCCATGGCCGCGCTCGGCCTGTCGCTGGCCGGCACCGCTTCCGGCGCCTTCGCCGCCGACAAGCCGCTCGTCCTGGGCTTCTCCCAGGTCGGCGCCGAGAGCGAATGGCGCACCGCCAACAGCAACTCCATCAAGGACGCCGCCAAGCAGGCCGGCATCACCCTCAAGTTCGCCGACGCCCAGCAGAAGCAGGAAAACCAGGTCAAGGCCATCCGCTCCTTCATCGCCCAGAAGGTCGACGTCATCGCCTTCTCCCCCGTCGTCGAATCCGGCTGGGACACCGTCCTGCGTGAAGCCAAGAACGCCAAGATCCCGGTCATCCTCACCGACCGCGCCGTCAAGGTCAGCGACCCCTCGCTGTACGTGACCTTCATTGGCTCCGACTTCGTCGAGGAAGGCCGCAAGGCCGGCCGCTGGCTCGTCGACTGGGCCAAGAAAAACGCCCCCACCGGCGAGGTCAACATCGTCGAACTCCAGGGCACCGTCGGCTCCGCGCCGGCGCTCGACCGCAAGCGCGGCTTCGAGGAAATCATCCAGGCCGAGCCGCGCCTGAAGATCGTGCGCTCCCAGTCCGGCGACTTCACCCGCGCCAAGGGCAAGGAAGTCATGGAGGCCTTCCTCAAGGCCAAGGACAAGAAGATCCACGTCCTCTTCGCTCACAACGACGACATGGCCATCGGTGCCATCCAGGCCATCGAGGAAGCCGGCCTCAAGCCCGCCAAGGACATCGCCATCGTCTCCATCGACGGCGTGCGCGGCGCCTTCCAGGCCATGGCCGCGGGCAAGCTCAACGTCACCGTCGAATGCAACCCCATGCTCGGCCCGCAGCTGATGCAGCTGGCCAAGGATGTCGTCGCCGGCAAGCCGGTGGCCAAGCGCATCACGACCGAGGAAGGCGTCTTCACCGCCGACGTCGCGGCCAAGGAACTCCCCAACCGCAAGTACTGATGGACGCCCCGGCTCCGCTGCTCTCGCTCGCCGGCATCGACAAGGGCTTCCCCGGCGTGCAGGCCCTGTCCGGCGTCGGGCTGCGGCTCTTCGCCGGCGAAATCCACGCGCTGATGGGCCAGAACGGCGCCGGCAAGTCCACGCTGATCAAGGTCCTCACCGGCCTTTACGCGCCGGACGCCGGCCGCATCGAACTCGGCGGCGCCCCCATCGCGCCGCCCTCCACCGCCGACGCGCAGGCGCTGGGCATCAGCACCGTCTACCAGGAGGTCAACCTCGCCCCCAACCTCTCGGTGGCGGAGAACCTCTTCATCGGCCGCTATCCGCGGCGCTGGGGCCAGATCGACTGGCGCCGCATGCGCGAGCGCTCGCGCCAGCTGCTGGCGGAACTGGAGCTCGACATCGACGTGGACGCGCCGCTGGCGCGCTACTCGCTGTCCATCCAGCAGATGGTGGCCATCGCGCGGGCGCTCAACATCTCGGCGCGCGTCCTCATCCTCGACGAGCCCACCTCCAGCCTCGACGAGGCCGCGGTCCAGCACCTGTTCCGCGTCATGCGCCGGCTGCGCGAGCAGGGCATGGCCCTGCTCTTCGTCACCCACTTCCTGGACCAGGTCTACGCCGTCTCCGACCGCATCACCGTCATGCGCAACGGCCGCACCGAGGGCGAGTACCTCGCCCGCGACCTCGGCCGCCTGGAACTGGTCCAGAAGATGGTGGGTCCGCACGCCGCCTCGACGGCACCACCGGCGTCCTGCGCCCAGACCACCACGCCGGCCCTGACTACCCATGGCCTGGCTCGCCGCGGCGCCTTGCAGCCGCTGGACCTGGAGATCCGCGAGGGCGAGGTGCTGGGCCTGTGCGGCCTGCTCGGATCGGGCCGCACCGAGGCAGCGCGGCTGCTCTTCGGCGCGGACACCGCCGATGCTGGCGACATCGAGATCGCTGGCCAGCGCCAACGCTTCGCGTCCCCCCGACAGGCCATCGCGAGCGGCCTGGCCTTCTGCTCCGAGGACCGCAAGCTCGAGGGCGCGGTGCTGGCGCTCTCGGTCCGGGAGAACATCGTGCTTGCGCTGCAGGCGCGGCAGGGCTGGTGGCGAGCGATCCCGCTCAAGCGCCAGCAGGCGATTGCTGCCGACTACGTCCAGCGCCTGGGCATCAAGACGGCGGACATCGAGACGCCGATCGGCCTGCTCTCCGGCGGCAATCAACAGAAGGCTTTGCTGGCCCGCTGGCTGCTGACGCAGCCGCGCCTGTTGATCCTGGACGAGCCGACGCGCGGCATCGACGTTCGCGCGAAGGAGGAGATCATGGACGAGGTCCGTCGCCTGTGCGCCGAGGGCAACGACGAGGACCGTCGCATGGCGGTGCTGTTCATCTCGTCCGAGCTCCCCGAGGTCCTGCGCTGCAGCGATCGTGTCGTCGTCCTGCGCGACCGCCGCGCGATCGGCACCTACGAACGGGGCCAGCTCGACGAACGCTCGGTCCTCGAAGTGATCGCCGCCGATGGTCCTCGGTAGCAAAACCGTTGAAGGAAGGTAGTGGTTGGGGACGGCAGTGCGTGGGGTTTTGGCGCTTGCCGCCAAGGCCCCATGCACTGGCGGCCAACGCCCCGACCGCGGCAGTGAATGCCAGAGCGCATGAATCGAAAGACTCTCGTGACAGACGCCCTCCCCCTGAGCGCTCTCCCGACGCCGAAGCGTCGCCGCGTTTTCGCCGTCATGGCCGAGCACCCTTTGCTCCGCCCGATCGCCGCGCTGGCGATCCTGTTGCTGATCGACGTGATCCTGCTGCCCGGCTTCTGGCACCTGGAGATCAAGGACGGCCACCTGTACGGCCCGCTGATCGACATCCTGAACCGTGCTGCGCCCTTGATGCTGGCGGCCTTGGGCATGAGCCTGGTGATCGCGACGCGCGGGATTGATGTGTCGATCGGCGCCGTCGTGGCGATCGCCGCGACGGTGGCGGCGATGCTGGTCAACGGTGACCAGCCCCTGGTGCTCGCCTATGCCGGCGCGCTCGGCGCCGCGTTGCTGTGTGGGGTCTGGAACGGCGTGCTGGTGGCAGGCCTGAAGCTGCAGCCGATCATCGCGACCCTGATCCTGATGGTGGCGGGCCGCGGCCTGGCGCAGCTGCTGTCGGACGGCCAGATCCTGACCGTCTACCGCGACGATTTCTTCGTGCTGGGCGGCGGCTACCTGCTGGGACTGCCGGTGTCGCTGTGGGTGGTGGCGGCGCTCTCGCTCGCCACCATCGCGCTGTTGCGCAAGACCGCGCTGGGCCTGTTCATCCAGGCGGTGGGCCTCAACCCGGTCGCCTCGCGCCTGGCGGGCCTGCGCACCGCGACGCTCATCTTCGGCACCTATGTCTTCGCCGCTGGCTGCGCGGGCCTGGCCGGCCTGATGATCGCGTCCAACATCAAGAGCGCCGACGCCAACAACGCCGGCCTGCTGCTGGAGCTCGACGCCATCCTGGCCGTGACGCTGGGTGGCGCCTCGCTGGCCGGCGGCCGCTACCACCTGGCCGGCGCGCTCATCGGCGCGCTGATCATCCAGACCTTGACCACGACGATCTACTCGCTGGGCGTGCCGCCCGAGGTGAACATGGTGGTCAAGGCCATCGTCGTGTTCCTGCTCTGCATCCTGCAATCGAGCGAGCTGCGGCCGATGCTGCGCCGGCTCGCCCCGCGCGGAGGCGCCCGATGACTCCCCTCGCCCTCTTCCAGCGCTGGCTCCGCCAGCCCGCTTTCAGCGCGCAGGTCACCGTCGTGCTGCTGCTGGCGCTGATCGCCGCCGGCGGCGCCCACTACACCGGCTTCGCCGCGCCGCAGGTGATGCTCAACCTGATCATCGACAACGCCTACCTGCTGGTGCTGGCCGTCGGCATGAGCCTGGTGATCCTGTCGGGCGGCATCGACCTCTCGGTCGGCGCGGTGCTGGCGCTGGCCACGACCGTCGCCGCCTGGCTGCTGCATCACGCGCACTGGCCGGCCTGGGCCGTCATCGCGCTCGTGCTCGGCGGCGGCGCGGCCTTTGGCGTACTGCAGGGCGCGCTCATCCATGCGTTCCGGCTGCAGCCCTTCATCGTGACGCTGGCCGGCATGTTCCTCGCGCGCGGCCTGTGCTACCTGATCAGCGTCGATTCGATCACCATCGAGGATCCCACCTTCGTGCTGGTGTCCCAGACGCAATGGGCGGTGCCCGGCGGCTTCATCTCGCCCAGCGCCGCCATCGCGGTGGCGGTGCTGGTGGCGGGGATCTGGCTGGCGCACCGCAGCGCCTTCGGACGCGCCGTCTACGCGCTGGGCGGCAACGAGCAGTCGGCACTGATGATGGGCCTGCCGGTCGGGCGCACCAAGCTGATGGTCTACGGCCTGAGCGGCCTGTGCGCCGCCCTCGCCGGCCTGCTCTTCGCGTTCTACATGCTCAGCGGCTACGGCCTGCATGCGCAGGGCGCGGAGCTGGACGCGATCGCCGCGGTGGTCATCGGCGGCACGATGCTCAGCGGCGGCTATGGCTACGTCGCCGGCGCGCTGTCGGGCGTGCTGGTGCTGGGAGTGATCCAGACGCTGATCGCCTTCGACGGCACGCTCAGCTCCTGGTGGACCAAGATCGTCATCGGCGCGCTGCTGTTCGTGTTCTGCGTCGTGCAGCGCCTGCTGGCGCGGCCCGCGGGCCAGGCCTGAGCGGGCGTCCGACTTCTACCCTTCGATTGCTTCCCGCATGAATCCCTCCGCGTTCAGGTCCTGCCTCGCGGCCGCGCTGGTCGCCGCCCTCGCGATCACCGCCGCGCCGGCACGCGCCGCCAACCCGCTCGTCCCCCAGCTCTACACCGCCGATCCCGCGGTGCTGGTCGACAAGGGCCGCGTCTATCTCTACGTCGGCCATGACGAAGCCAAGCCCGATGGCAAGGACTTCGTGATGAACGAGTGGCGGGTCTATTCCAGCTGCGACCTGGTGCGCTGGACCGACCACGGCTCGCCGATGAAGGCGCTGGACTTCAAGTGGGCCAAGGGCCGCGCCTGGGCCTCGGACATCACCCGGCGGGTGGTCGACGGCAAGCCGACCTACTTCTTCTACACGACCGTCGAGCATGCGACGGTCCCCGGCTTCGCCATCGGCGTCGCGAGCTCGGACAGCCCCACCGGCCCCTTCAAGGATGCGCGCGGCTCCGCCCTGGTCACCAACGACATGACCACCCAGACCGACATCGCCTGGGACGACATCGACCCGGCCGTGTTCGTCGACGACGACGGCCAGGCCTATCTCTACTTCGGCAACACGGTGCTGAAGGTCGCGAAGCTGGCGCCGTCGATGACGGCGTTGGCCGGCTCCATCGACGTCGTGCCGGTCAAGGACTTCACCGAGGCGTCCTACCTGCACAAGCACGGCGCGACCTACTACCTGTCCTACTCGCAGCATTTTCCCGAGGAGACGGCGTACATGACCGGCCCGTCGGCCACCGGCCCGTGGACGCCGCGCGGCGTGATCATGGCGAAGAACGACGGAACGCCGACGATCCATCAGGCGATCTTCGAGTTCAACGGCAAGAGCTACATCGCGTATCACAACGCCAAGCTGCCCGGTGGCGGCGAGTTCCGCCGCTCCGTCGCCATCGAGGAGCTGCACTACAACCCGGACGGCACGATCCGATTCATCCCGCAGACCGACGCCGGTCCCGCCGCGAATCCCTCGCCGGGTTGCCGGGGCTGAGCCCCTCGGTCCCTCAGTCTCTCAGCGCGCGTAGAGCTCCTTGGCGACGCCGCGCACCTCCTGCAGCAGCGTCCGCGCCCCGGGCGACAACAGGTGCCCCTCGCGCGTGATGATGCCGAACGCGTCCATGCTGCAGGGCAGCTCGATCGGCAGGATCGCCAGCGCTTTCAGCGAGGCGTAGTAGCGCGCCACCTCGATCGGCATCACGTGCAACGCATCGGTCTGCTGCAGCAGCGCCGTGATCACCAGCAGCGCCGTCGTGTCGACGGCATCGGCCGGCGGCTCGATCGCGGCGCGCCGGAACATCTGCTCCCAGCGATGCCGCAGCACGCTGCCGGGCGGCGGCAGGATCCAGGCCTGGGTGGCCAGGTCGGCCAGCGACAGGTCGTCGCGCAGCAGCAGCGGATGCCCGATCCGGGCGACGGCGCAGGCCGGCTCGCCGCTGAGCTCCTCGTACTGCAGGCCCGACACGCTGGCCTCCTCGAGGATGCGGCCGATCATGAAGTCGAGCACACCGCGCTGCAGCTGGTCCAGCAGCACCTTGCTGGTCTCCATCTGCACGCCGATGCGCAGCAGCGGCGCCTGCGCCTTGACCCGCGCGATCGCGCGCGGCAGCAGCGACATGCCCGGCGTCATGATCACGCCGACCTCGACCTGCCCGGTCAGGCCCTTCTTGAGCGCGACGATGTCGTCGTGCGCCGCCGCCAGGCTGGTCAGCGCCATGCGCGCATGCCGGATCATGGTCTCGCCGAACAGCGTCGGCTCCATGCCGCGCGGCAGGCGCTCGAAGAGCTTGACCTCCAGCATGTCCTCCAGGTCCTTGAGCTGCTTGGACGCGGCGGGCTGGGTCATGCACAGCGCCTCGGAGGCGCGGTGGATGTTGCGGTGGTCGTCCAGCGCGATGAGCAGCAGCAGCTGGCGCGTCTTCAGCCGCGCGCGCAGGAACCAGTTGGGATTGGGAGCGTCGTCCATCGCGTCGGGGGTCGGTCAGGCCAGGTCCACGATGCCCTTGGCGGAGAGCACGTTGCTCAGGTCGTCGCCGGTTTCCTGCAGTTGCACCAGTGTGGCCTGGCGCGCACCCAGCGGGTCGCGATTGCGGATCGCCGTCAGGATGGCCTGGTGGCGCGGCAGCGAGAGCTCGTGGGTGTTGGGCAGCTGGCTGCTCAGCAGGATGGATTCGCGCAGCGCCAGCGAGAGCATGTTGCCGATGTAGGCCATCAGGTCGTTGTTGGTGGCCTCGGCGATGTGGCGGTGGAAGGCCAGGTCGGGCTCGAGCAGTTCCTCGGTGTCGGTGGCCGCGGCCATGCCGTCGAAGGCTTCCTCGATGCGATGGAGCTGGTCCGGCGTCGCGGCCTTGGCGGCCAGCGCGGCGGCGGCCGGCTCGAACACCCGCCTCACCTCCATCAGCGTATTCAGGAACTCCGCCTGCGGCTTGGACTGGATCAGCCAGTACAGCACATCCGGGTCGAGCAGATGCCACTCGTTGCGCGGGCGCACGATCGCGCCGGCGCGCTGGCGCGACACCACCAGGCCCTTGGCCACCAGCACCCGGATGGCCTCGCGCAGCACCGGCCGGCTGATTTCGTAGCGGTCGAGCAGCTGCTGCTCGGGCGGCAGGCGGTCGCCGGGGCCGAGCTCGCCCGAGACGATCGCCAGGCCCAGCTCGCTGACGATGCGGCCGTGCTGGCTCTTGCCCTCGGCGCGTCGGGCGCGGGGGCTGTAGGTCGAATGATCGGCGCGGGTCTTCATATCGGGCGGCAGGCTATCACGGGCGGCCGGCCGGGAGACTCGCGACAAATCCTCCCTTGGCGGGCGGCGCGAGGCGTTGCAGGCAGCCACCCTGGCGCAGCGCCGGCCGCCGCCTCGCGCATCGACCCGTCGTCATGCGTCCACCGCCTGCACCGGCCCGTCGGGCTGAGGCTGGCCGAAGTCCGGCAGCCCGTCCGCGCGCCAGCCGAAGGGCTGCACGCGCGCATGGCGGTTGGGATCGTGCAACGGGTCGCCGACGATGTCGCGATAGCCGCGCGCGTGGTAGACCAGCAGGTCGGTGCGGCCATCCAGCGTGGTGGTGAAGCTGTTGTGGCCCGGACCGTACTGGCCGTTGGCGCTGGCGAAGACCGGCGTCGGCGACTTGTGCCAGACCGACGGATCGAGCAGATCCGCCTGGGCATCGGCCCACACCAGCCCCATGCAGTAATTCGCATCGGTCGCCGCTGCCGAGTAGGCGACCAGCACGCGGCCGAAACGCTGCAGCACGGCCGGCCCCTCGTTGACGGCGAAGCCCACCCGCTCCCACGGCAGCACCGCCTCGCTGATCAGGGTCGGCGCGCTCTTGAGCGTCCAGGCATTGGCCAGCGTGGCCAGGTAGAGATTGGTCTTGCCCTGCCGCGCGCGATCCGCTTCCGCCCAGCACAGGTACTGCTCGCCGCCATGGCGGAAGGTCGTCGCATCGAGCGCGAAGTCGTCCAGCGGCGTGTGGATCTGGCCGCGTTCGATCCATTCGCCCTGCGTGGGATCGGCATGTGCGTTCTCCAGCACATGCATGCGGATCTTCCAGATGTCGTCGCGCTCGCCGCCGGCGAAATAGATCAGCCAGCGACCATCGACGCGATGGAGTTCCGGCGCCCAGATGTGCCAGCTCGCCGGCCCCTGCGCATGGCGGGTCCAGACGATCCGCGGCGTTGCCTCGGGCAGGTCCTCGATGCGCGCGGCGCTGCGCAGCTCGATCGCATCGAAGCCCGGCACCGAGGCGGTGAACCAGTAGCGCCCGTCGTGCAGCGACAGGTGGGGATCGGCGCGTTGGGGAATCAGCGGATGGGACCAGTTCAGCGACATGGGAGCGACAGGAGGAAGAAGGAGGATCGGCGACCGCCGGGCAGCCGGTGATCAGCGGGGACGAAGGACGATCACGTTCCAGGACGCGGGCCGGAGCGTCGCGCGCAGCGTGTCGCCATCGACGCAGATGCCGCCCAGCGCGCGCGGCTGGAAGCGGTCCGGCAAGTCGACGGTGTTGGTGGCGTGGAGGTCCAGGTCATGGAGCTCCCAGGCTTCGCCGAGCGCCAGCCCGGCGTCGCCGCCCAGGCCCTGCAGCGCGACCGCGAGGTCCATGGGCGCGGCCAGGTGACGGTTCAGCGCGAAGACCGCGAGCGTGCCGTCGTCCTCGTTCCAGACCACGCTGGCCACGAGGTAGGGCAGCTCGCCTTCCTTGACATGGGGATAGGTCGGCGACGCGATCGACGGCCGCAGCACGGTGCCGCGCCCGAAGCGCGAGGCCAGCGCGAAGGGCCAGAAGATGGTCTGCCGCCAGGCCGGGCCGCCGGGCTCGGTCATGATGGGCGCGATCACGTTGACCAGTTGCGCCAGGCAGGCCACCTTCACCCGGTCCGCATGGTTCATCAGCATGCACAGCATGCCGCCGACCAGCAGCGCGTCCTCGACGGTGTAGACCTCCTCGAGCAAGCGCGGCGCCTCGGGCCAGCCGCCCTGCTTCAGGTGATGGCCGTGCCGCGCGCGGTACCAGACGTTCCACTCGTCGAAGCTGAGCATCAGCCGCTTGCGCGAGCGCCGCCGCGCCGCGACCGCATCGGCGATCGCGACGGTGGCCACGATGTAGCGCGCGTTGGTCTCGATCTGGGCGAAGAAGCTCTCGGTGCTGGTGTCCGCACCGGGCGGCAGCACGCCGTCCGGCGCGAAGGGCTTCACGAAGTAGCTGTGCAGCGAGACGAAGTCGACCTCGTCATGGCAATGCGACAGCACGCGGTCCTCCCACTCGCCATAGGTCGGCATGTCGAAGGCCGACGAGCCGCAGGCCGCCAGCTCGATGCCGGGCTGCAGCATGCGCATCAGCTTGGCGGTCTCCTGCGCGAGGCGTCCATACTCGTCCGGCGTCTTGCGGCCGATCTGCCAAGGGCCGTCCATCTCGTTGCCCAGGCACCAGAGCGGGATCCGATGCGGCGGCTCGACGCCGTGCGCGCGGCGCCGGTCCGACAGCTCCGTCCCGCCGGGATGGCAGCAGTACTCGAGGTAGCGGCGCGCATCGTCCATGCCGCGCGTGCCGAGGTTGACGCCGAACATCGGGCTCAGGCCGAGTTCCTCGCACCAGGCCATGAACTCGTTGGTGCCGACCTGGTTGGTCTCGGTCGAGTACCACGCCAGGTCCAGCCGGCGCGGCCGCTGGTCCCGCGGCCCGACGCCGTCCTCCCAGTCGTAGCCCGACATGAAGTTGCCGCCCGGATAACGGACCAGCGTGACGCCGAGCTCCTTCACCAGCGCCTTCACGTCGCCTCGGAAGCCCTGTTCATCGGCGGTTGGATGACCCGGCTCGAAGATCCCGGTGTAGACGCAGCGGCCCAGGTGCTCGACGAAGGCGCCGAAGAGGCGACGATCGAGCGCGCCGATGGCGAAGTCGCGGTGCACCGTCAGCGTGGCCGGGAAGCCCTCGCCCGCGGCGCCGGGCGATGCGGCGCCGGCGCGGGCGCCGGCAGCAGCGGCATTCGGGAACGTCATCTCAGCGCCTCACCTTCTTCAAGGCCTTGTTGACCTGCTTCTCGACGTCGTCCTGCACCTCGGCGATGGGCTTGCCGGATACCAGCAGGTTGCTCACGTCCTCGCCGATCAGCAGCTCGACCGCCCGCTGCGTCGGCACGCTGCTGGGCATGGACGCGCCGGTGCGGGTGATCTCGGCCAGGTTCTCGCGGAACGGCAGCGCGCGGAAGGCCGCGCTCTGCGCCACCGAGCGCCGCACCGGCAGATGGCCGGTGCGCGCCCATTCGGCGCTGCGTTGCCAGATGAACTGGAGCAGCTTCAGCGCCGCCGCATGTTGCTCCGGCGTGGCGGCGCCGCCCTTGAAGAGCGCCCAGCTGTGACCGTCGGCGAAGACCGCCGGCCGCTGGTACAGCTGCGGGAACGGCACGACGGTGTAGCCGCCCTTGAGCGGCGACTCGGGCTTGCGGGCCTCGCGCAGGAACTGGTCGATCGTCCAGGTGCCGACCACCACGACACCGGCCTCGCCGTTGAGGAAGGCCTGGTTGGCCGCGCCG
Organism: Roseateles sp. 22389; assembly: GCF_052044995.1. Classification (NCBI taxonomy): domain Bacteria; kingdom Pseudomonadati; phylum Pseudomonadota; class Betaproteobacteria; order Burkholderiales; family Sphaerotilaceae; genus Roseateles; species Roseateles sp. 22389. Next base: position 126,773 of record NZ_JBQEOF010000008.1, on the reverse strand, counting down.
TAGTCGAGGTTGGGCTTCACATGCCCCTCGGCATAGAGCCGCTGCATCAGCGACAGGGCATTGACCACCTGCGGCTGGTGCATGTCGATGCGCCGGCCGTCGTCGCTGAACAGCTTCGTGTCCTGCTGCGCGATCAGCGTCTGGAAGGTGCGGTTGGTCGCCGCCGTCTCCTTCACGATGGCCCAGGCGAACAGCGGCTTGCCGGTCCGCTGCTTGAATTGGCGCGCCATCGCGAGCAGCTCGTCCGGCGAATGCGGCAGGCGCGGCTTGCCATCCGCACCCATCAGGCCGGCCTGCCCCATCAGCGTGGTGTTGATGTGCCACAGCCAGGCCCAGGTATCGAAGGGGAGCGCGTAGATCTGGCCGTTCAGCGTCACGCCGCGGCGGGCATGGTCGGTGAAGTCGTTCACGTCGATGCCCAGTGCCGGCAGCGACGCATCCAGCGGCTCGATCAGGCGGCGGCGAACGTAGTCACCGAGCGCCGATTCGTGCATCACCGCCACCGTCGGGATGTCCTTGGCCACCAGACGCGCGGTCAGTTGGTCGTAGTACGGCGCCCACTCGGCCGTCTGCGTCTTCACGCGGATGCCGTCGGTGTTGGTGGCGTTGAACTCGTTGACCATCGCGGTCACGATGCCGCATTCGCCCACGCCCTGGCTCGCGTCGTTCACCGCGCCGAACTTTGCGTCGCAGCTGCCGAAGAAACGCATCAGCGTGATCTCGGTCTTGGGCGCGGGTTCGGCGTGGTTGTCGCCGCAACCGGCCAGCACCGCCGCGCCGGCCAGCATGACCATGAACAGGGAGCGCTTCATCACGACCGCCCCGTTCCCGCGACGGCGGTCACCAGATGCTTCTGGAAGAAGAGATAAATCATCAGCACCGGGGCGCCGGCGAAGACCGCCTGCGCCATGAGGAAGCCCAATCCCTCCGACTGGGCGAAGTTGGTCTGCGTGGAAGCCAGGCCCCGCGTCAAGGTGTACATCTCCGGCTTGGTCGCGATGACCAGCGGCCAGAGGTAATCGTTCCAGCAGGCCAGGAAGGTGAAGATGCCCAGCGTCGCCTGCGCCGGCAGCGTCAGCGGCAGCACCACCTTGAAGAAGGTCTTGAAGCGCGAGGCGTTGTCCAGCATCGCCGCCTCCTCCAGGTCGATCGGGACGGCCTTGAAGTACTGCGTCATCAGGAAGACTCCGAACGGCGCGGCCAGTCCCGGCAGCGCCAGCCCGGCGTAGGTGTTCTGCAGGCCCCAGTCGGAGAACAGCCGGTGCAGCGGGATGAAGACGCTCTGCGAGGGCACGGCCAGGCCGAAGAGCACCAGCGGGAACAGCCAGCGCCGGCCCGGGAACTCGCAGCGCGCGAAGCCGTAACCCGCCAGCGAGGACAGCACCAGCACGCCCAGCGTCTGCAGCGCCGCCACCAGCGCGCTGTTACCCAGCCAGCGGAACACCGCCGAGGTCTGCAGGATGTCGGCGTAGTTGGCCAGGGTGTAGGGCGGCGCCAGGAAGACGTCGGTGCGGACCATCAGCAACTCGTTGGGCTTGAACGAGAGCGCCAGCACCCACAGCAACGGCAGCATCCACAACGCGGCCAGCAGCACCAGCGCGGCCATCACCGCGCGGTCGAACCAGCCCTTGCGCAACATCGGGGTCATCGACGCGCTCCTTGCGCGGCTTCGCGCCGCTCCAGCCACATCTGCACGCTGACGCCGACCAGCATCACCGCCAGCAGGACCTGCGACGCCGCCGTGGCGTAGCCCAGCGAGAGCTGCATGAAGGCCTGCTCGTAGATGAACTGCACGATCGGCCGGGTGGTGTTGTTGGGACCGCCGTTGGTCATGAGCATGATCTGCGGGAAGACCTGGAACTGGCGGATCACCTCGATGACGGCCACCAGCGCGACCGTGCGCTTGAGCGCCGGCAAGGTGACATGCGTCAAGGTGCGCCAGCGGCTGGCGTTGTCCAGCGCGGCGGCCTCGTAGACGTCGGACGGGATCTGCTGCAGCGCCGAGAGGAAGAGCATCATCGGCAGGCCGATGATCCACCACACCGTCACCAGCGCGAGCGTGGGCAGGGCCAGCAGGTCGCTGGTGAGCCAGGGCAGCTGCGGCAGGCCGAGGGCGGCGCTGCCCTGCGCGATCAGGCCGCGCTCGGGCATCAGCGCGAGTTGCCAGACCAGCGTGATCAGCGTGACGGAGAAGACGCTGGCGCAGAAGAAGACGGCGCGCAGGAAGGCGGCCAGCTTGCCCGGCCGGTTCAGCGCCAGCGCCAGCATCAGCGACAGGCCGACGAAGACCGGCACGCTCAGCAGCACGAAGCGGATCGTGTTCCAGACGACCTGGTGGAAGACGTCGTCGGCAAGCAGCTCGCGGTAGTTCTGCCAGCCGATGAAGAAGCTGTCGTTGGACAGCAGGTCGTGGTCGTGGAAGCTGATGAACCAGCCTTTGGCCAAGGGCCAGAGCAGCAGCAGCGCGTAGACCGCGACGAAGGGCAGCACGAACAGCGCATGCGCCGGGCGCGAGGCGCGAAGGCCCACCGCCGCGCGCGTCCCCGCACCGCTCGGGACCTCTGGACTCATGCCACCGCTCCCTGCGCCGACGCGTGGTGCGCCAGTCCCTGCTTGTCGAAGAGATGCGCCTCGTCCATCGCGAGGTCCAGCTGCACCGTCTCCCCGGCCGTCGGCGACACGCCCGCGACCGTGGCGATCGCGCGGGTGCCGTCGACCAACCGCACATGCGCCAGGGTCCGCTCACCCAGGAACTCGACCATCTCCACCTGCGCCGGCAGCGGCCCGCGCGCCGCGGTGACGAGGTGCTCGGGACGGATGCCGAGCGTGAGCTCGCTGCCCGGCACCGCCGCCTCGACCTGCGTCCCGATCTCCTGGCCCCCCGGCAGCTCGACCACCGCCCGTCCCTGCCGGTCCGCCAGCCGCCGCACCGGGATGAAGTTCATCCCCGGCGTGCCGATGAATCCAGCCACGAAGCGCGTCGCCGGCCGGCGGTAAAGCTCCGCCGGCGGCGCGACCTGCTCGATGCGGCCCGCATTCATCACCACGATGCGGGTGGCCAGCGTCATCGCCTCGATCTGGTCATGGGTGACGAAGACCATGGTCGCGCCCAGGCGCCGGTGCAGCTGCGCCAACTCCAGCCGCGTGCGGCCGCGCAGCGCCGCATCCAGGTTGGACAGCGGCTCGTCGAAGAGGAAGATCGCCGGCTCCTTCACCACCGCGCGGCCGATCGCCACGCGCTGCCGCTGGCCGCCGGACAGCTGCCCCGGCTTGCGCGCCAGCAGCGCGTCGAGCTCCAGCATCCGCGCCGCTTCCTGGATGCGGCGGTCGATCTCGGCCTCGGTCAGCTTGATGTTGCGCAGGCCGAAGGCCAGGTTGTCGCGCACCGTCATGTGCGGATACAGCGCGTAGTGCTGGAACACCATGGCCAGCTGCCGCAGGCCCGGCGCCGCATGGGTGACGTCCTGCCCGCCGATCAGGATGCGTCCGGCGGTCACTTCCTCCAGCCCGGCGATCATGCGCAGCAGGCTGGTCTTGCCGCAGCCCGACGGGCCGAGGAACACGATGAACTCGCCCGGCGCCACGTCGAGCGACAGGTCGGGGATGACCTGCACCGCGCCATAGCGCTTGCCGATCTGCTCCAGCTTGAGGGCTGCCAACGGAATGTCTCCTGAATCCTGATGGGAAGGCCGAGGATCGTGTCGATCTTCTCCGGCCGCATGAAATTCGCCTACAGCTGGGGCCAGCCGTCCTCGGTCCAGCGCAGCGCGTCGATGCGCAGCTTGGGTTTGCCGCCGTCCTCGGCGTCATAGGCGTGACGCACGATCCAGCGGCCGGCCACGTCCTGGTGGCCCGGACCGATCCAGCGCCCGGCGCCCTGCTCCACCACCGTGCCGCCGCCGTCCAGCATCGCCCGGCCGTCGCGGTCGAGGAAAGGGCCCGTCGCCGACCGCGCTCGGCCGACGCGGATGTTGTAGGTACTGGCCGTGCCGCGGCAGCAGAAGTCGTGCGAGGCGAACAGGTAGATCCACTCGCCATGCCGCACGATGGTCGGCGCCTCGATCGCGTCGCCGCTGCCCACGCCGTCCTTGCCGTGGCCGCGCGCGATGAAGCGCGTCGGCCCGGTCGGCCGCATCGTGGCGGGGTCGAACTCGACCACGCGGAGGCCGCCCCAGAAGGAGCCGTAGCTCAGCCACAGCCGGCCGTCGCCACCCGCCGCGCGGTCATCGATGAACAGGTCGGGATCGATCGCGTTGAAGTCGTCGCCCTCGACGCTCTTCACGACCAGGCCCTCGTCGCGCCACGGCCCGTCCAGCGACGCGCTGCTCGTCAGCCCGATCGCCGAGCGGTTCTTGCCGAAGGTCGAGATCGAATACAGCAGCCAGTAGCGCCCGTGCAGCGCGAAGACCTTGGGCGCCCAGACGTCCAGCCCGCGATGCGCGGGCACCGCCTCGGCCCACCAGGCCGGCGCCTGCTGGAGCGCCGGCGCCAGGCGCGACCAGCCGCGGCCGTCCTCCGAGCGCAGGTGCTGGATGCCGTTGCCCGTGGTGAAGACGTGCAGCACGCCGTCGCGCTCGATCAGCGTCGGGTCATGCGCGCCGGGGGCGAGCTCCGCCGCTTGCCGGTCGCCACCCGACGACGCGACGGACGGCGCGATGGGCGCGCAACCCGCCATCAATGCCGCTGCGAGCCAGGCCGTCAGCGCAACGCTGGCCGCCCGTGCGAGCGAGACCCGACGCGCAGGTCGATGCGGACGATGACGGGGCTGCGCGCCTTGCATGGTCAGCCGGCGAAGGTGTAGGCGGTCTTCACGGTCGTGTAGAACTCGCGGGCATGGGTGCCCTGCTCGCGCGGCCCGTAGCTCGAGCCCTTCGTGCCGCCGAAAGGCACGTGGTAATCGACGCCGGCGGTCGGCAGGTTGACCATCACCATCCCGGCCTGCGCATGCAGCTTGAAGTGGCTCGCATGCTTCAGCGACCGGGTGCAGATGCCGGCGGACAGGCCGAACTCGGTGTCGTTGGCCAGCGCCAGCGCCTCGTCGTAGTCGCGCACCCGCACGACGTTGGCCACCGGGCCGAAGACCTCCTCGCGGCTGATCGTCATCGCGTTGGTCGTGCCGGTGATCAGCGCCGGGCGCTGGTAGAAGCCCTTCGTCTCGCGCTCGACCACATCGCCGCCGAAGGCGAGCGTTCCGCCCTCCCGCTGCGCGATGTCGACGTAGCGCAGGTTCTGCTCGAGCTGGCGCTGGTCGACCACCGGGCCGATGTCGGTGCCGGCCTTGAGCGCGTGGTCGATCTTCAGCGTGCCCAGCTTGGCGACGACGGCCTCGACGAAGCGGTCGTGGATGCCCTCGGTGACGAGGATGCGGCTCGACGCGGTGCAGCGCTGGCCGGTCGAGAAGAAGGCGCTCTGCACGGCCGAGTTCACGGCCACGTCCAGGTCGGCGTCGTCGAGCACGACCAGCGGATTCTTGCCGCCCATCTCGGCCTGCACCTTGGCCTGGCGCGCGGCGCAGGCGGCGATGATGCGGCGGCCGGTGCCCACCGAGCCGGTGAAGCTGATGGCCTTGACGCGCGGCGAGTCGACCAGCGTCTGCCCGACCTGCGAGCCCGCGCCCATCACCAGGTTGAAGACACCCTTGGGCAGCGCGGTGCGCGACAGGATGTCCGCCAGCGTCCAGCCGCAGCCCGGCACCAGCTCCGCCGGCTTGAAGACCACCGTGTTGCCGTAGGCCAGCGCCGGCGCGATCTTCCAGGCGGGGATCGCGATCGGGAAGTTCCACGGCGCGATCAGGCCGACGACGCCCACCGGCTGGCGCAACACGTCCACCGACACGCCGGGACGCACCGAGGCCACCGTCTCGCCGCCGCAGCGCAGCGCCTCGGCGGCGAAGAACTTGAAGATCATCGCGGCGCGGTGCGTCTCGCCCATGCCCTCGGGCAGCGTCTTGCCTTCCTCGCGCGACAGCAGCCGGCCGATCTCCTCGCGGCGCGCCAGCAGCTCGTTGCCGACCGCGTCCAGCACGTCGAAGCGCTGCTGCGGCGTGCTCGCCGCCCATGCGGGGAACGCGGCCTGCGCCGCGGCGATGGCGGCCTCGGTCTGCGCGGCGTCGGCCTGCGCGTACAGCCCGATCACGTCGCTGGTGTCGGACGGATTGATGTTGGGCCGCTGGTCCACGCCGGCGACCCATTCGCCGGCGATGTAGTTCTTGAATTCAGGAATGGCGCTCATGACGGTCCTTGCTGACCCGCGTCGCTCACGGCGTCACGGCGGGTCTGAAAGTGAGGGAGAAGAAGGCGGACTCAGCGGCCCCAGCGCAGCACCAGCGGATCGAGCCGCCTTGCCGCGTCGAGCAGGCCGGCCCGCACCTGCGGGTTCATCGTCGGGAACGGATGGCGCGGTGCGTCGCACGCGATCACGCCGCCCTCCTTCATCAGCGCCTTGGCGGTCAGGATGCCGCCCTGGCGGTTCTCGTAGTTGATCAGCGGCAGCCAGCGGCCGTATTCGGCCACGGCGGTCTCGCGGTCACCGGCGGCGTAGGCGTCGACGATGCGACGGATGCCGTCCGGATAGGCACCGCCGGTCATCGCGCCGGTGGCGCCGGCATCCAGGTCGGCCAACAGCGTGATCGCCTCCTCGCCGTCCCAGGGACCCTCGATCGCCTCGCCGCCCAGCGCGATCAGCTCGCGCAGCTTGCTGGCGGCGCCGGCGGTCTCGATCTTGAAGTAGCGGACCTGCTCGATCTCCTTGGCCATGCGGGCCAGGAACGGCGCCGGCAGCGGCGTGCCCGACATCGGCGCGTCCTGGATCATGACGGGAATGTCGATCGCATCGGACAGGCGCGCGTAGAACTCGAAGATGCCGGCCTCGCCCACCCGCAGCGTCGCGCCGTGGTACGGCGGCATCACCATCACCATCGCCGCGCCCAGGTCCTGCGCCAGGCGGCTGCGCTCGGCGCAGATCTGCGTGCTGTAGTGGGTGGTGGTCACGATGACCGGCACGCGACCGGCGACATGCTCCAGGATCGTGCGCGTCAGCACCGCGCGTTCGTCGTCGCCGAGCACGAACTGCTCGGAGAAATTCGCCAGGATGCACAGGCCGGTGGAGCCGGCATCGATCATGAAGTCGATGCAGCGCTTCTGGCTTTCCAGATCGAGGCCGCCCTGGGCGTTGAAGGTCGTGGGCACGACCGGGAACACGCCCTTGTAGGGCCGGGGGAAGCTCAGGCTCATCTTGTCTCCAGAGGATCGGTGATTCTTGTTGGATCGAATTAAAGTATTACTTTATTGATTCACGTATCGGTGCAAACCCTCATTCATGGCTTCTTCACTTCTCAAATAGTCAGACTTATAGAATCAGCACCACGACACACCCACAAGGGCGCGACACTCGCGTCCGACAACGACGGAGACACCATGACCAGCGCCCTCTATCCCAGCCTGCGCGAGCAGCGCGTGCTCATCACCGGTGGCGCGACCGGCATCGGCGCGACGCTGGTCGAGCGCTTCGCCGCCCAGGGCGCGCGGGTGGGATTCATCGACATCGCCGCGGACGCCGGGCGCGAGCTCGCGGCGCGGCTGCCGGGTTGCGCCTTCGTCGCGGCCGACCTGACCGACATCGCGCAGTTGCGCGCCGCGATCGCGACGCTGCGCGAGCAGCTCGGCGGCCCGTTCAAGGTGCTGCTGAACAACGCCGCCAACGACAAGCGCCATCCGCTGGAGGACGTCACGCCCGAGTTCTGGGACCAGGCGATGGCCGTCAACATCAAGCACCAGTTCTTCGCCGCGCAGGCGGTGGCGCCGGACATGAAGGCGCTGGGCGGCGGCTCGATCATCAACTTCGGTTCCTTCAGCTGGATGCTGATGCAGGGCGGCATGGCGGCGTACACGACCTCCAAGGCCGGCGTGCAGGGGCTGACGCGCTCGCTGGCGCGCGACCTCGGGCCCTTCAACATCCGCGTCAACACGCTGGTGCCGGGCTGGGTGATGACCGAGAAGCAGCTCAAGCTCTGGGTCAACGACGAGACCAAGAAGGAGATCGACGCCAACCAGTGCCTGAAGCAGCCGCTGATGCCGGACCATGTCGCGGCCATGGCGCTGTTCCTGGCGGCGGACGACAGCGCGATGTGCAGCGCGCAGGACTACATCGTCGACGGGGGCTGGGCATGAGCGCCGGGCTGGCATCGCCGGCAGCCGCCCCGCGCGGCGCCGCCGGAGCGGCGGAAGCGGCCCGCGTGCATGTGGACGGGCGGGACCGGCTCGGCGAATGCGCGCTGTGGTGCGAGCGCGAGCAGGCGCTGTACTGGACCGACATCGACAACCAGCGGCTCTTCCGCTGGCGGGCCGAGGCCTCGGCCACCCGCGAGACGGGCGGGCCGGCGCTGGCCGGCGAGATCACCGAATGGCCCATGCCGGAGCCACTGGGCAGCTTCGCGCTGTGCGACCAGCCGGGGCAGCTGCTGCTGGGGCTGGCCTCGGGCGTGGCGATGTTCGACCTGGCCACCGGCGAGGTCGGACCGCTGACGCCGGTCGAGGCCGATGAGCCGCGCACCCGCATCAACGACGGCCGCTGCGATCCGCAGGGGCGTTTCGTGTTCGGCATGTTCAACCCGCACGGCGCGGCGGTGGGCGGTTATTACCGCGCGGCCATGGCGGGCGTCGGCATCGGCCGCGGCCTGGCCATCGAGCGCTTGCCGCTGCCGCCGGGGATCGTCGGCAACTCGCTGAACTTCAGCCCCGACGGCGGCACGCTGTACTACACGGACTCCCCCACCCGCACGATCTGGGCGATGGATTACCACGCCGACGGGCGGCTCGGGGAGCGCCGCGTCTTCGCGCAGTTGCCGATGGACGGCGGCGAGCCGGACGGCGCGGCGGTCGATGCCGACGGCGGCCTGTGGTCGGCCATCTGGGGCGATGGCGTGGTGATCCGTTTCGACGCGCAAGGCCGCGAGACACTGCGCCTGTCCGTGCCGGCCTCGCAGCCGACCTGTCCGGTCTTCGGCGGGCCGGCGCTGGACCGGCTCTTCGTCACGACTGCGCGCCGGCAATGCGAACATGAGCCGCTGGCCGGCGCGCTGTTCGAGCTCGATCCACACGGCCATCGCGGCCAGGTTCCTCACCGGTTCAACACACGATGACAGCGATTCAACAACGGGTCTACGGCCACCTGCCCGACGGCCGGCCGGTGCATGAATTCACGATGGACAACGGACGCGGCCTGCGGCTGTCGGCGATCACCCATGGGGGCATCGTCACGCGGCTGGAGGTGCCGGATGCGCGGGGCGAATCGGCCAACGTCGTGCTGGGCCTGCCTACGCTCGAGGACTACGTGCTGCGCAATCCGCATTTCGGCGTGATCGTCGGCCGGTATGGCAACCGCATCGCGGGCGCCACCTTCCGGCTGGACGGTGAACGCCACACGCTGGTGGCCAACGACGGCGGCAACTGCCTGCACGGCGGCCCACGCGGATTCGGCCACCTGCTGTGGCGGGCGGAGGCCGAAAGCGACAGCTGCCTGCGGCTGGAACTCGACAGCCCGGCGGGCGACCAGGGCTTCCCGGGCCGGCTGCGGGCGGTGGTGCGGTACCGGCTCGATGACGAGATGGGCTGGGCCATCGAGTACGAAGCCACGACCGATGCGCCGACGGTGGTCAACCTGACGCATCACGACTACTTCAACCTGGCGGGTCGCGGGTCGGTGCTGGGCCATGAACTGCAGATCTTCGGCAGCCGCTATTGCGAGGTGGACGAAGCGCTGATTCCGACCGCGATCGCGACGGTGGCCGGAACACCCTTCGACTTCCGCGAGCCACGGGTGATCGAGTCGCGGCTGCGCCAGGCGCATCCGCAGTTGCAGCGCGGCAAGGGCTATGACCACAACTGGGTGCTGGACGCGCCTTTCGATGGTCGACTGCACCTGGCGGCACGGCTGCGCGATCCCGTCTCGGGCCGAAGCATGGAGGTCCTGACCACCGAGCCGGCGATGCAGTTCTACTCCGGCAACTTCCTGGACGGCAGCCTGCTCGGCAGCGAGGGCGCCTTCTATCGGCAGGGAGATGGCCTCTGCCTGGAGACGCAACACCATCCGGACTCGCCAAACCGACCGGCGAGCCCCGACTGGCCGTCCACGATCCTGCGACCCGGCGAGGTCTATCGCAGCGTGACGCTGCATCGCTTCGGCGCTGCCTGAGCCGGGGCTCGTCAAACGAACGACCGCACCACGGTGCGGTCGTCGATGACCCCACAGATCACAGCGCGGCGGGCGCGTTGTCGTCTCTTTCGTCGTGGGACGACTCATCGCGCCTGGGCCACGGCTCCACGACCACAGTTGCGGGAGCGGCTTTGACGGTCACGCGCACGCTCCCGTCTTCCTGCAGCTCCCAGAAGAACCGCGTGTCCAGCTTCGCGCCCGTCGCCTTGCGGATCTCCTTCGGGACGAGGATCCGGCCGTTCATCTCCATGCGGGTCATCGGCACCTGAGTCTCCTGGCGGCCTCAGCGCATGAGTTCAGCGCCGGCCAGCATCAACCGGATCAGAATGTTCGTGTCGACCGCACACATCATCGGAACGGGTTCATGTCTTCCACGGACACGCTGATGCCGGGTGCGGGCTTCAGCATGCCGGCGAGCTCTTCGAACGTCACCGTCCTGGCAACCACCTGGATGGTCCCGTCCCTCATCAGGACCCAGAGGAACTCGGTTCCCGGCTTGGCATTCACCGCCTGACGAATCTCCCGGGGGACCGTCAGGCGTCCGTTCGCGGACATCGTCGAAATGGGCATGGCCCTCTCCTTGCTAAGTGAGCTGCCCACTCTAGGAAGACGGCCCGCGGAGTTCCATGGCCCTCATGTGTCGAGATCGCCTCACGCCGACTTCGACAAGGCAGCGCACTGCCTCCGATGCGGGGCAGCGCGCCGCCACGCGGGTCGTCTCCCGACGTCCGGGTTGCGCGGATCACCCGGGTCGGAGCGCCCGCCTCAGGACGCCACCGGGTCCCGCGTCGGACCCTGATCAGGCAGCGCAGACGCCTGCATCAACACCGGCTCATCGCGCCGGTAGGCCCACCGGTACAGCACCGGCAGCACCAGCAGGGTCAGCGCCGTCGACGACAGGATGCCGCCGATCACCACCGTCGCCAGCGGTCGCTGCACCTCCGCCCCGGTGCCCGTGGCCAGCGCCATCGGCACGAAGCCCAGCGAGGCCACCAGTGCCGTCATCAGCACCGGCCGCAGGCGCGTCAGCGCGCCCTCGTGGATGGCCACGTCCAGCGGTCGGCCCTGTTCCCGCAACTGCCGGATGAAGGCGATCATCACCAGCCCGTTGAGCACCGCCACGCCGCTGAGCGCGATGAAGCCCACCGCCGCCGAGATCGACAGCGGGATCCCCCGCAACCACAGCGCCAGCACGCCCCCGGTCAGCGCGAAGGGAATGCCCGAGAACACCAGCAACCCATCCCGCGCGTTGCCGAACATCGCGAACAGCAGGGCGAAGACCAGCCCCAGCGCCACCGGCACCACCACGCGCAGGCGCTCGCTGGCGGACTGCAGGTTCTCGAACTGCCCGCCCCAGCCGAGCCAGTAGCCGGACGGCAGCATCACCTGCTCGCTCACCGCCCGCTGCGCCTGCGCGACGAAGGAACCGAGGTCGCGGCCGCGCACATTGGCGCTGACCACCACCCGGCGCTTGCCGTCCTCGCGGCTGACCTGGTTCGGCCCCGGCGCCAGCGACAGCGTCGCCAGCGCCGACAGCGGCAGGAAACGCACCGCGCCGTCCGCGCCCTTGGGCAGCGGCACCGGCAGCCGCTCGATCGCCGACAGGTCGGTGCGCAGCGCCTCGGGCAGGCGCACCACGACCGGGAAGCGCCGGTCGCCCTCGAACAGCGTCCCCGCGGTCGCGCCGCCGGTGGCCGTGGCCACCAGCTCCTGCACGTCCAGCAGGTTCAGGCCGTGCCGTGCAACCTGCTCGCGGTCGATGTCCACCGTGAGCATCGGCAGGCCGGTCGTCTGCTCGACGTTGACCTGCGTCGCGCCCTCGATCCCGCCCAGCACCGCGGCGATGCGCGCCGCTGCCGCGTCCAGCTGCGCCATGTCGTCGCCGAAGACCTTCACCGCCACGTCCGAGCGCACGCCCGAGATCAGCTCGTTGAAACGCAGCTGGATCGGTTGCGAGAACTCGTAGTTCTGCCCCGGCAGCGTGGCCAGTTCCGCCTGCACCGCTTCGATCAGCGCCTCGCGCGTGCGCCGGGGCTCGGGCCACTGGTCGCGCGGCTTGAGCATCACGTAGGCATCGGAGATGTTGGGCGGCATCGGGTCCGCCGCGATCTCGGCCGTGCCGGTGCGCGAGAACACCCGCTCGATCTCCGGGAACTTCTGCTTGAGCCGCGCCTCCAGCTGCCGCTGCATCGCCACCGATTGCGTCAGGCTGGTACCCGGTAGCCGAAGCGCCTGCACCGCGAAGTCGCCCTCGTCCAGGCTGGGCACGAACTCGCTGCCCAGCCGCGTCGCCAGCAGCGCGGACAGCACCACGGCCACGACCGCGCCGGTGATGACCACCGGCCGCGCCGCCATCGCGCGGCCCAGCAGCGGCTCGTAGGCGCGATGCGCCCAGGCCATCAGGCGGCTCTCCTTCTCCTGGACCTTGTCGCCGATGAACAGCGCCACCGCGGCCGGCACGAAGGTGATCGACAGGATCATCGCGCCCAGCAGCGCCAGCACCACCGTCACCGCCATCGGATGGAACATGCGGCCCTCCACGCCGGTGAGCGCGAAGATCGGCAGGTAAACCACCATGATGATCAGCTGCCCGAACAGCAGCGGCCGGCGCGCCTCCTGCGCCGCGGCGAAGACTTCATGGAAGCGCTCGCCACGCGTCAGCGGCCGGCCCAGTCGCGCCTGCGCATGCGCCAGCCGCCGCACGCAGTTCTCGACGATCACGACCGCCCCGTCCACGATGATCCCGAAGTCCAGGGCGCCCAGGCTCATCAGGTTGGCGCTGACCTTCTGGCTGACCATGCCGCTGAAGGTGAACAGCATCGACAGCGGGATGACCATCGCCGTCAGCACCGCCGCGCGCAGGTTGCCCAGGAACAGGAACAGCACCGCGATCACCAGCACCGCGCCTTCGACCAGGTTCTTCCTCACCGTGGCGATGGCCTTGTCCACCAGCACCGTGCGGTCGTAGACGGTGACCACTTGCACGCCCTTGGGCAGCGTGGTGGCGACCGCCTTCATCTTGCGGTCCACCGCCTGCGCGACGCTGCGGCTGTTCTCGCCGCTCAGCATGAACACGGTGCCCAGCACCACCTCGCGGCCGTTGTCGGTCGCGGCGCCGCCACGCAGTTCCTTGCCGATGCCCACCTGCGCCACGTCGCGCACCCGCACCGGCACGCCGCCGTCGCTGCGCAGCACGACCTGGCCGATGTCGGCCAGGCCGCGCAGCTGGCCGGGGGCGCGGATCAGGTACTGCTCGCCGCGCCGCTCGATGTAGCCCGCGCCGACATTGGCGTTGTTGCGCTCCAGCGCCGCGACCACGTCCGCCAGCGTCAGCCCGTGCGAGGACAGCCGGCCGGGATCGGGCGCGATCTCGAACTCCTTCGCGAAGCCGCCGATCGTGTTGACCTCGGTCACGCCCGGCACCGTGCGCAGCTGCGGCTTGACGACCCAGTCCTGCAGTTCGCGCAGGTCGGTCGGCGTGTAGGGCGTGCCGTCGGCCTTGCGCGCGCCCTCCTCGGCCTCGAGGGTCCACTGGTAGATCTCGCCCAGGCCCGTGGACACCGGCCCCATCGCCGGCGTCAGGCCGTCGGGCAGCTGCTCGCGCGCGGCCTGCAGCCGCTCGTTGACCAGCTGCCGCGCGAAATGGATGTCGGTGCCGTCGCGGAAGATCACCGTGACCTGCGACAGCCCGTAGCGGGACAGCGAGCGGGTCTGCTTCAGCCCCGGCAGCCCCGCCATCGCGGTCTCCACCGGGAAGGTCACGCGCTGCTCGGTCTCCAGCGGCGAATAGCCCGGCGCGCCGGTGTTGATCTGCACCTGGACGTTGGTGATGTCAGGCACGGCGTCGATCGGCAGCTTCTGGTAGCTGAAGACCCCCAGCGCCGCCATGCCCAGCACGGCCAGCAGCACCAGCCAGCGGTGCTCGATGGCGAATCGGATGATGCGTTCGAACATGCTGCCTCCGTCAGTGCGAATGGGTCGCCGAGCCCTTGCCGGCCTCGGACTTGATGACGAAGGCATTGCGCGTCGCGACCCGCGTGCCGGGCTTCAGGCCCTCGAGGACCTCGATGCGTTGCCCGTCGGCTCGACCGGTCTTCACCGGCTGCGCGGCGAAGCCCTCGGGCACCCGCACGAAGACGACCGGCCGGTCCTCGACGACCTGCACCGCCTCCGCCGGCACGGTGACCGGCGCCGACGTCTCGCCGGTCACCAGGTCCACGTCGACGAACAGGCCGGGTCGCCAGGCGCCGTCCGGGTTCGACAAGGCGATCCGGGCCTGGGCCGTGCGGGTCTGCCCGCCGATCAGCGCGCCGACGTAGGTGACCGAGCCCGGCGCCGACTGCTCGAAGGCGGTGGCGCGCACCACGGCGCGCGCGCCCACACGCACCTTGGCCAGGTCGGCGGCGGGCACGTCGATCCGCGCCCAGACGGTGCGCAGGTCCGACAGCACGAAGGCGCTGGCGTCCTCCTTGACCTGCTCGCCCAGCGCGAGATGCTTCTCGACGACGACGCCATCGAAAGGCGCGCGCAATTCGAAGCGGTTGAGCGCGCCGCCGGTCGGCGACGCGCCCACGGCCTGCAGCTTCTGGCGCGCGTTGGCGACCGCGATCTCCGCCTCGCGCAGCGCCTGCTCGGCCACGTCGACGTCCTGGCGGGGCGAGATCTTCTCCTCCCACAGCTGGCGTTCGCGCTCGAAGGTCGTGCGCGCCAGCTGCAGCCGCTTCTGCGCGGCGAGCCACTCGCTGCGCTGGTCCGACACCTGCGCGCTGGCGATGACCGCCAGCAGCTCGCCCTTGCGCACCGCCTGGCCGAGCGCCGCCGGCACCGCCTCGACGACCCCGGCCACGCGCGGCACCACATGCGCGGTGCGGTCCTCGTTGAAGCCGATCTCGCCCGGCAGGCGGGTGGTCGCGCGCAGGGTCGCCGGTCCGGCGGCCTCGAGCGCGATCGCGGCGGCCTGGACCTGCGCCTCGCTCATGGCGACGGTCTCGGGCGCTGCGGCCGAGCCCGCATGCCCGTGCTCATCCTTCGCCGCAGCCGGCCGCGCACCCGGCGCCTCGTCATGCCCGTGGTCATCGTGTCCGTCCTCGGCGTGCTCGCCGTGGCCCTTGGGCGAGGAAGCAGGCCCCGAGGCCAGGATCGCGGCGCCGCCGCCCAGGCCGATGGCCAGCAGCACCGCGATCGCGATCCGTTGCCGCTTCGGCAGCGCGTGGCCCGAGGCGGTCTTGTCGTCTTGCTTGTTGAAATTCATCGTCGTTCTCACGGTTGCTGGGCGGGGGCGCCGAGGCGCCGGTCGAGTTCGGCCTGGGCGCGGTAGGCCTTGGCCAGCGCGTCCAGGAGCTGCGTCCGCGCCTGCAGCCAAGTGCGCTGCGCGTCGAGCACGTCCAGGAAGCCGAACTTGCCGAGCTCGAAGCCGCGGCTCGCGGCGGTGTAGGCCTCGCGCGCGCCGGGCAGCACCTCGCGGCGCAGCGCCTCGACCTCGTCGGCCCGGGCCCGCAGTTCGTCGGCGGCGGCCAGCACCTCGGCTCGCAGGCGCTGCGATTCCGCCTCGGCGCGCTGCTCGGCCGCCTGCCGGCGCTTGAGGGCCTCGCGCTGCGCGCCCTGGTTGCGATCGAACAGCGGCAGCGGCAGCGACACGCCGATGACGGCCTGGCTGCGGCCGATCTCCTGCGAGCGCTTCGCGCCCAGGCTCACCGTCAGGTCGGGGATCCGCTGGGTGCGCGCCAGGTCATAGGCGGCCTGGGCCTGCTCGACGTCCAGCCGAGCCCGGCGCAGAGCCGGCGCATCGGCCAGCCGCCGGCCGACCTCGGCCGCATCCGGCAACGACGGCAGCGCGTCCGCGCGACCGTCGAGCGCGCCGATCGTGGATTCCTCCACGCCGATGGCGGCCGCCAGCACATGCCGCGAGGCGAGCTGCTCGGCCTGCGCCTGGCGCCATTCGATTCGCGCCGTCGACACCGCGACCCGGGCCCGGGTCTCATCGATCGGCGACAGCTTGCCGGCCGCCACGCGGCGCGCGGTCGCACCGGCGCCGTCGCCGGCGATGCGCAGCGACTCCTCGGCGCTCTGCAGGCGCTCCTGCGCCAGCAAGGCAGCGAAGAAGGCCTGGACCACCTCGGCGCGCAGCTCGGCGCGCACGGTGTCGAGTTCCGCCTGCGCCAGGTCGCGACCGCGCCGGGCCCATTCGGTCCGGGCGGCGCGCTGGCCGCCGATCTCCAGCGGCTGGCTCAGCAGGACGGTGACCGTGCGGGTCTCGCGCCGGGTGTCCTCCTGCTCGAGGCTCAACGTGGGATTGGGCGGCAGAGCCGCTTGCCGCACCGCGCCGTCGGCGGCCTCGACGTCGAAGGCGGCCGCGCGCAGCCGCGGGTGCGCGCCCAGGGCGCGCTCGATGGCCGCTCCCAGCGAGAGCGGCTGGAGCGTGTCGGGCCGCAGCGAGGCGGCTGGGGGTGGAGATCCGGCATCGGACGAGGGCCCGGCGGTGACCGGACCGGACGAGGCCCGGCTCGCCAGGGGAAGAAGGGACAGCAGTGCCGCGCTGCACAGCGGCACCAGGAACTTGCGCATCGGAGACTCCGGCGTTGCGCCCGCCGCCGCGTGGAGCGACGGGCAGGAAAGGGATCAACGGGGAATCGGCGAGCGCCTGAGGCCTCGGCCAGGTCGAGGCGGTCGAGGATCAGGGAAGGACGAGGCGCCCGCCGCTCAGGCGGTGCGCCAATTGGGGCGTTCGCGGCGGTCAGGGCCGCGCGAGGACCAGGACTCGGGCGCGGCGGCGCGAGCGATCGGCCCGTTCACGGCGGGCAGCTCCAGCGGCGTGCTCGCCACCGGCTGGGTGTGCCCCAGATGGCAGAAGCCGCAGTCGTCGTCAACGCAGGGCGTCGGCAGATGGGTGGCCTTGGCGGCGTCGGCGGATGGGGCCTCCGGCGAGAAGCCAGACCGATGCTCGCCCTCATGACGATGCTCGTGATGCCCGACATGACGGGCGGCGGGATCGTCCTCATGCCCGCAATAGGTCGCCGCCACCGCCCAGCTCAGCTGGAGCGGCACCAGGATCAGCAGGAAGACGGCGAACCAGCGGCGCATGGGGCGCGAGTATAGGCGGCCGCTTCCTCGATCATCTCGTCGACCTGCGTCGCCAGATGCAGGTTGACACGCACCGCGGTCCACTCCTCCCGGCCGCGCGCGAAGGCCCGGCCGTTCGCGGCCTCCTGGATCGCGTGCTCGCCCCAGAGGCCGCGTTCCCCGAAGCCCGGCGCGCCCGAGACGATCGCCGACGCCGCCTCCAGGCTGGCCTCGTCGACGGTCGATCGCAGTCGTCGCTCGAAGCGCCATTCGCCCTGGTGCGAGTAATCGATCCGCACCAGGCCCGGCGGCCACTCGGCGCCAGGCTCGCTCGGCACGTGGACCGCCCCATGGTCGCCATAAGCGACCCGCGCCGAGGCGCCCACCCGTCGATGCAATTCCCGCTCGAGCAGGGCCAGGCGCCCCGAACGCGGGAACTCGCCGGTCGGCGCGCGGCCCACGGCCTGCGCCGCGGAGGGAAAGCTGTTGCCCATCACCACGACGCGCAACTCGGGCCATCTGGCCCGCCAGCGCAGCACCAGGTCGCGCGCGTTGCCCGCGCAGCCCAACAGCCAGTCCCGCTCGGTCCCGAAGTCCAGGACGACCAGCGCCCGCCCGGGCGCGTCGAGCTGGTCCAGCGCCAGCTCGACGCCGCTCGTCAAGGGCACCGCGCCGCGCAGGCGGAAGACGACCAGCCCGAACTCGCGCTCGATGTCCACCGCCTGCTGCGCGACGGCACGTGGGTTGGCACCGTCGGGCGCCTGGACCACGGGCAGCGCGCCCGGATGGTCCTGGACGAACTCGCGCCAGAGCCGGAACCCCTGCGCCGGATCGACCAGCTGCCGCCAGGCCGCGGCATGCTCGGACGGCGCACGGCCGAGGTCCACCAGGTAGGGCAGCGAGCGCATCACCTCTTCCGCCTGCCGGGCGGCATGGCGGAAGTCCACCAGGGCGGGCATCCGCGGCGTCGGCGTCAGCGTGAGCAAGGGCAGCATGCGGCGCTTGCGCGCCCGATCGAGCTCGCGCAGGCCCAGCAGTTCCGCCGGCTGCGTCCGCAGCGAGGGAAAGTAGACGACCTCGTCCAGCGACACGTCCTTCATCGACTCCTCCTTGGGGCCCCGCCCCGGTCGCGGACGCCCCGCGCGCCCGGTCCGCGCAGGCTAGGAACGCGGGGCCTCGCATGCCAGCGGCGGGATTGATCGATGTCAGGAATCGCAGCGGACGACGCGTTTGTATGCCGCTGTATCTGCTGGCGCCCGGGCGACACCGGCATGCACCCCGGCCGGCAATTCGACAAGCCGGCGATACATCCGCCCGGTCCACTGGGGCCTTCGCCACCACACCCTGGAGACCGACATGACCGAGGCCTTCCTGCCCCGCCGCCGCTTCCTGATCAGCGCCGCTTCGGCGGCCACCGCCGTTGCCCTCCCGACCGGCCTGAGCCGCGCCGCCACCGCCGCGCCCGCGGGTGACACGCCCGGCGCCAGCGGATCCCCGCTCACCGTTTCGCCGGCCTTCGGCGTCCTGAAGGAGATCGACGCCGGCGACCTGCGGGTGGGCTACGTCGAAGCGGGCCCCGCCGACGGCCCGCCGGTACTGCTGCTGCATGGCTGGCCGTATGACGTCCATACCTACGAGGCGGTCGCGCCCCTGCTGGCCGCGGCCGGACATCGCGTGATCGTTCCCTACGCGCGGGGTTACGGCACGACGCGCTTCCTGTCGGCCGGCACGCCTCGCAACGGCCAGCAGGGCGCGCTGGCCAGCGACGCCATCGCCTTGCTGGACGCGCTGCGCATTCCGAAGGCGCTGGTCGCCGGCTGCGACTGGGGCGCGCGCACGGCGGGCATCCTGGCCGCGTTATGGCCGGAGCGCTGCGAGGCGCTGGTGTCCGTCAGCGGCTACCTGCTGGTCAGCCGACAGGTCAACCAGCAGCCGCTGCCGCCGGCGGCCGAGCTGCAATGGTGGTACCAGTACTACTTCGCGACCGAGCGCGGCCGCCTGGGCTACCAGCAACACCGCGAGGCCTTCGCGCGGCTGATCTGGCAACTGGCCTCGCCGCAGTGGCGCTTCGACGACGCGACCTTCGCGCGCAGCGCGGCCGCATTCTTCAACCCGGACCATGTCGACATCGTCGTGCACAACTACCGCTGGCGCCTGGGGCTGGCCGAGGGCGAGCCGCGCTTCGATGCGATCGAGGCCCGCATCGGCGCGGCGCCGGTGATCGGCATTCCGACGATCACGCTGGAGGGCGATGCCAATGGCGCGCCTCATCCGTCGCCCGCCGCCTATCGTCCCAAGTTCAGCGGGCATTACGAGCACCGCGACCTGCGCGGTGGCATCGGCCACAACCTGCCGCAGGAAGCGCCGAAGGCGTTCGCGCAAGCCATCCTCGACGTCAGGCGGTTCTGAGCGCCTCAGAATTTCCGGTGCGGAAACGAAAGCGGGGTTCCCAAGCGGGAACCCCGTTGCTCGAAGTGGGATGACCGTTCGGTACGGGTCGGGTCATCCAAAGTCCATCCTGCGGTCCATCAGGCCAGCACGGTTCCGGTCGGACCCGACGAGCGGATCGTCACGGCCGGTGCGGGATCTGAGGGAGCGATCAGCGAGTGGACGAACGCGCCGCCTCGAACTCCGGCGCATACCCCTGCTCGCTCCACAGACGCTCCAGCGTCCCGTCGGCGCGAGCCTGTTCCAGCTCATCCATGACCTGGGCACGTGTCTTGCCGCCCGCAGCAGGTGCGGAGAAACGCACTTCGCTGCTGGTGTCCGACGACATGCCCACCGTCACATCGGCATCGGCCTGGTGATTCGAATACTGCACGTCCATGCCTCGGGCTTCATCGAAGTCCGGCGCATAGCTGTGCTCCCCCTGCAACTGGGCCAGGGTGCCGTCCGCGCGGGCCTGCTCCAGTTCCGCGATCACCTGGTCGCGGGACTTGGGCCCGGACACGATCTCTTCCTCCACCTGGGCGAACGCGGGCACGGCCAGTGCGGCGGCCAAGGCCGCGGCGCCCAGGGGAATCGACAGCTTCTTGAAGTGATGCATGGTGAAACTCCTTCGGTTGAAAGTGGTCCAGCACGCGTGATCCATCGCGTTGCCACGGAGCGGATCCCGCTGCGTCGGCGCGCTTTTCAAACGCCTTGGGATCGACTCTACGCAGCCCGCGCTGACACGAGGCGGACATGCGGATGACCGTTTTGTCATCGTTGCGCAGCGCGGGCGGATTGCTGCGCGCCCTGCGGCAACGCGTGGACCAGTTGACCGCGATGCTCGAGCGGCAGCGGCGTTCCTGCGCGCAGCGCGAGGCCTTCAGCGCGAACGTCGCGCATGAACTCCGCACGCCGCTGGCGACGCTGATCGCCGGCACCGAGCTGACCCTGCGCGAGGGCGGCTTGCCGCCGGCCGTCGCGGATCGCCTGGGCGGTCATCTCGAAGAACTGCATCGCATGCAGGACATCGTGGGCGACATGCTGTTCCTGTCCCGCGCTTACGGCGGCCAGCGCGCGCGGCGTCAAGCGGTCGACAGCCTGGCGGCGCTGGCGCGCGAGGTGGCGGACTATCACGATGCCGCGCTCGACGAAGCCGGACTGTCCCTGCGCATCGAGGGCGACGGCGCGGCCGAGGTCGATGCGGCGCTGCTCAAGCGCGCGCTGTCCAACCTGATCGACAACGCGACCCGCTATGCGACGCCGGGGAGCACGCTGCGCGTGGGCATCGAGCCGGTTCGAGGCGGTGTCGGCCGGCTGTGGGTCGCCAACCTCGGGCCGGTGATTCCGGCGGCCCGCCTGCCGAGGCTCTTCGACCGCTTCTATCGGGCGGAGTCCTCGCGCGAGTCGCAGTCGGTCGGCGCCGGGCCATCCGGGGAGCATCTGGGCCTGGGGCTGTCCATCGTCGACGCGATCGCGCGCATGCATGGCGGCGCGCCGTTCGCGCGGTCCGGCGACGGGGAGACGCGCATCGGGTTCACCTTGACCGGCGGCCGGCGCGCGCCCGCCTACACTGCGCGCCGGCCCGAGGCGACCCCCACCGGCGCGAGTGCGTCGACGCCGTCCGCCTCGACGAGTTCCCCGCCCGCCTCGCCCCGATGACCGATCGCCTGCTCTCCTTCGTCCAACATCCCCTGGGTCGCCGCGTCGCACGCGCGCTCGGCCTGCCGCAGCCGGTGCCGCTCCTGCGGCGCCACGATGCCTGGCAGGACCAGGAACTGGCGGGACGTCTCCTGCGCGTGATCGCGCCGGGGAGCGCGGCGCCGATGCCCTCGCTGCTGGCGGCCATCGCCGCGCAAGGCGGCACGGCGGCGGGCGACGCGCCGGCGAGCGCGCTGGTCATCGACGCCACCGGCTGCCGCGATGTCGCCGCGCTGCAGGCGCTGTTCATGCAGGCGCAGTTCGGCGTCTCGCGGCTGGCGCCCGGCGGCCGGGTCCTCGCGCTGAGCTCCTCCGGCGCGGCCAGTGCGGCCGAAGCCGCCTGCCTGCAGGCGGTGTCGGGTTTCATCCGCGCGCTGGCCAAGGAGATCGGTCGCCGCGGCGCGACCGCGAACGCGCTGGTGCTGGGCGAAGGCGCGGCGTCGGCCGAATCGCTGGCGGGCGCGCTGCGCTTCTTCGCGACGGACCGCTCGGCCTACGTGTCCGGACAGGTGCTCGCCTGGCGCAAGGAGGCGGCGCCCGCGCCTGACCGGCCGCAGCCGGTGGCGCTGGTGACCGGCGCCGCGGGTGGGATCGGCGCCGCCACCGCGCGCCGGCTGGCGCGTGACGGGCTGCGGGTGCTGTGTGTCGACGTGCCGGCGGCGCGCCAGCCGCTGGAGGCCCTGGCGCGCGAGATCGACGGTCCGCTGCTGGCCGCGGATCTGACCGCGGCGGGCACCGTCGACGAATTGGTCGACGCCGTGCGCCGGGTCGGTGGCGTCGACATGCTGGTGCACAACGCCGGCATCACGCGTGACCGCACGCTGGCGCGGATGTCGACCGCGGAATGGGATGCCGTGATGGCGGTGAACCTCGCGGCGATCCTGGCGATCGATGCGCGCCTGGACGAAGCGGGCTTGCTGAACCCGGGCATCCGCGAGGTCTGTCTGTCGTCGATCAGCGGCATCGCCGGCAACGCCGGCCAGACCAACTACAGCGCGTCGAAGGCCGCCTTGATCGGTTATGTCGCGGCGCGCGCCGAGCATCTGGCCGAACGCGGCGGCACGATCAACGCCGTGGCGCCGGGATTCATCGAGACCGCGATGACACGGCGCATGCCGCTGATGGTGAGGGAAGCGGGGCGCCGCCTGAATGCGCTCAAGCAAGGCGGCACGCCGGCGGACGTGGCCGAAGCGATCGCTTTCCTGGCCTCGCCCGCCGCGCATCCGCTGACCGGCCAGGTGCTGCGCGTATGCGGCCAGTCGCTGCTAGGCGCGTGATCGCTTGAGGCCATGGACGGGCGCCTGAGCGCCCGGCCCGCTGACGGGGCGTGAGCGCCCCGGTGGCCGCTGACCGACCGGTCAGATGTAGCCCATCAGCAGCAGGATGACCAGGATGAGCACCACCAGGCCCAGGCCGCCGCTGGGGTAGTAGCCCCATCCGCGGCTGTGCGGCCAGGCGGGCAGCGCGCCGATCAGGAGCAGGATGAGGACGACAAGCAGGATGGTGCTGATCATGCGGATCTCCGGCATCTTGTGAATCGATCCCGGCCGGCGCCCGGGAGCGCCGCCGGCAGATGCCTTTGCGTGGCAACCGCTGTGCCCGCGCCGTCGCTCGTTCCTTGTCCGCCCAAGCCGTGCCCTTTCCGACTCACCGCGCGCCGTCCCCCACCATGCGCATGAGCACCGCCGCCGTGCGCTGCATCAGCGGCGTCGCGCGCTTGCTGGTCGGCGTGACCAGGCAGAGCGTGCTCTGGATGTCCGCCCGCGCGAACGGCGTCGTGACCAGACGCTCCGGCCGCTCGTAGATCTGCAGCGCGTCCTCGCCCAGCGCCGCGTGGCCGATGCCCGCCGCGACGCAGTCCAGGATCGCCGGCACGCTCGCCACTTCCCAGCGCACGTCCAGCTGCACGCCCGCCATCGCCGCCGCCTGCTCCATCAGCGCGCGGAAGATGTGCCCCCGCTGCGGCATCACCAGCGGATAGCGGGACAGCTGCGACAGCGTCGGCGGCCGCGCCGGCGCCTGGTCCTTCGGGCTCACCAGGCACAGCCGCTCGCGGCGCAGCGGCAGGATCTCCAGCGCCGGCAGCGGCTCGGGGTTGTAGACCAGCGCCAGGTCGGTGCGCCCGGTCAGCAGCCACTCGGTCAGGTGCACCGAGAAACCCTCCATGATCGTCAGCCGCGCCTGCGGCATCTCCGCCTGGAACGCCCGGATCAGCGCCAGCGTGTGCAAGCGCGCCAGCGTCGGCGGCATCGCGATCGTGATCTGCCCCACCGGCTCGCTGCGGCGCGAGCGCAGGTCGTCCTTCGCGTGGCTCACCAGGTTGAGGATGTCCTGCCCGTGCTGCAGCAGCCGCCGCCCCGCCTCGGTCAGCGCCACGCCGCGCCCGTTGCGCAGCAGCAGGGTCTCGTGCAACTCCGTCTCCAGCGCCCGCACCTGCCGGCTCAGGGCCGGCTGCGCCACGCCGAGCACCATCGCGGCCTTGCTGAAGCTGCCGTGTTCGGCGACATGGACGAAGGTTTCCAGCTGAGTCAGGTTCATGCGGCGATGCTCTCACGATCCGGCATGGCCGGACCATCCGGTCCATGCCCGATCGGAATATCAGCTAGTGGAAGCTAGAACTGGATCGTCTGGCCCGGCCGGACCAGAATCCGCCGCAATCCCTCCCCCGCCCCTCCGACCTCGACCTCCAACGGAACCCCGCTCGTGATCGCCCCCCTCGCCGGCATTTCCTCGATGGCCACCCGCGTGCTGCTGGCCGAGCTGTCCGCCGCCTACACCGCCGCGCACGGCCTGGAGATCCGCTTCGAATCGATCGGCGGCGTCGATGCCGCCCGTCGCGTCGAGGCCGGCGAGGCGGTCGACCTCGTCGTCCTGGCCGCCGACGCGATGGCCCGCCTGGCGGCCGCGGGCCGCCTGCGGGCCGGCTCCCTGCGGCCGATCGCGGACTCGCCGATGTACGTCGCCGCACCCGAGGGTCAGGCACGGCCCGCCGTCGACAGCGCCGACGCGCTGCGCCAGGCGCTGCTGGACGCGCGCGCCATCGGTTACTCGACCGGCCCCAGCGGGCAGGCCTTGCTGGCGCTGCTGGCGGACTGGGGCCTGAAGGACGCGCTGGCCGCGCGCCTGCGCCAGTCGCCCGCGGGCGTCCCCGTGGCGACGATGGTCGCCCAGGGCGATGTCGACCTGGGTTTCCAGCAGCTCAGCGAACTGCTGGGCCATCCGGGCGTGACGCTGCTGGGCCCGATGCCACCCGGCCTGGAGATCGTCACCCGCTTCACCGCCGCCGTCGCCGCCACCAGCGGCGAACCCGCCACCGCGCAGCGCGTCGTCGACGACTTCGCCTCGGCCCGCCACGAGGCGCTGCGCCGTCGACTCGGGCTGGCCACACCCGCCGCCTGACCCGCGCCACGCCTTCCACCGTCCACCAGGAATCCGCCATGTACGAACTCGGTGTCTGCTACCGCAACATCACCCGCGCCGACCGCGGTGCCGCCGATGCGCTCGGCCACTTCGGCGCCGCGACGGTCCATGAGGCCCTCGGCCGGGTCGGCCTGCTCAAGCCCTACATGCGGCCGATCCAGACCGGCGTGTCGGTGTCGGGCACCGCCGTCACCGTGCTGCTGCAGCCCGGCGACAACTGGATGCTGCACGTCGCCGCCGAGCAGATCCGCGAGGGCGACATCGTCGTCGCCGCCGTCACCGCCGAGTGCAGCGACGGCTACTTCGGCGACCTGCTCGCCACCTCCTTCAAGGCGCGCGGCGCTCGCGCGCTGGTCATCGACGCCGGCGTCCGCGACGTGCGCACGCTCAACGAGATGGGCTTCCCGGTCTGGAGCCGGTGCATCTCGGCCAAGGGCACGATCAAGGCGACGCCCGGCTCGGTCAACATCCCGGTCGTGTGCGCCGGCGCGCTGGTCCATCCCGGCGACGTGATCGTCGCGGACGACGACGGCATCGTCTGCGTCCCCGCCGCGATGGCGTCCAAGACGCTGGACGCCGCCGCCGCCCGCGAGGCCAACGAGGGCGCCAAGCGCGACCAGTTCGCCGCCGGCGTGCTCGGACTGGACCTGTACAAGATGCGCGAGCCGCTGGCCAATGCCGGCCTGCGCTACATCGACTGATCCGGCCGGACGACCCGCCGCCCCTGATTCCCGCAGTCCCTTCGAGAATCCCTGAAGTCCCCCGCAGTCCCCACCGCAGTCCCCCTCCCCCCGAACGGCCCGCCCCGCAGAGGCCGACGATCGACGCCCCTGGAGACAACGACGATGACCGCACCCCGCCTTCGCGCCCGCCGCACCGCCCTCGCCCGCAGCGGGCAAGTCCTGGCCCTGGCCGCCGCCGCGCTGCTCGCCGCGGCCCTGCCTCGCCTCGCCGCGGCGCAGGCCAGCGCGCCCGCGACCGACTGGCCGACCCGGCCGGTGCGCATCCTCACGCCCTTCCCAGCTGGTGCCGGTCCGGAAACCGTGGCCCGCGTCGTCGCCGAGAAGCTGTCCAAGAAGTGGGGCAAGCCAGTGATCGTCGAGAACAAGCCCGGTGCCAACGGCTTCATCGCGATCGACGCCTTCAAGCGCGGCGCCACCGACGGCCACGACCTGATCCAGCTGGACAACGCCCACCTGGTCATCTATCCGCACCTGTTCAAGAAGCTGCCCTACGACCCGGTCAAGGACTTCGACCCGATCGCGCCGCTGTTCAAGGCCTATTTCTTCGTCGGCGTGTCGGCCAACAGCAAGTACAAGACCGTCGGCGACATCGTGGCCGATGCCAAGGCCCATCCCGGCGCGCTGAACTACGGCTCCTGGTCGGTCGGCAACCCGGTGCACCTGGGCGCGGCGCAGCTCGAGGCGATGACCCAGACGCAGATGACGCACGTCGTCTACAAGGAGACGTCGATGCTCTACACGGCCGTGGCGAACGGCGAACTGAACTTCGCCCTGGGCACGATGGCGACGGCGGGGCCGCTGCAGCGCGCCGGCAAGATCCGCTTCATCGCCATCACCAGCCCGAAGCGCCACCCGGCCTTCCCCGACGTCCCCACCGTGGCCGAGTCCGGCGGCCCCGCCGGCTACGAGGCCACCGGCTGGACCACCATCGCCGCGCCGCGCGGGCTGCCCAAGGCGGTGCAGGAGCGCATCCAGCGCGACATCGAGGCCGCGCTGGCCGAGCCCGACATCCGCGAGCGCTATGTCACCTTCGGCTACGACATCTTCCCGACCACGAAGGAGCAGTACATGGGCTTCATCTCCGCCGAGTCGGCCAAGTACGCCGCGCTGATCAAGCGCTTCAACCTCTCGCTGGACTGACATGAGCACCGCCGCCTCCGATCACGGCCAGCCGCCGGCGCTGGACGAGCTGCGCGTGGGCCTCGTCGGCTACGGCGAGGTCGGCCGCATCCTGGCCGAGGACCTGCGCGCCGCCGGCGTCGTCGTCAATGCCTACGACCTGAAGCTGGAGTCGCCGTCCGCCGACGCCGACACCATGCGCGAGCACGCCGTGCAGTTCGGCGTCGGGCTCAGCCCCTCGGCCACGATGGTGGCCACGCCGGCCGACCTGGTCGTGAGCGCCGTCACCGCCAGCCAGACGCTGGACGCGGCGCGCGCGGCCGCCGCGGGCCTGCGGCCCGGCACCTTCGTGCTGGACTTCAACTCGGCCTCGCCCAAGGCCAAGCGCGAGGCGGCCGAGGCGGTGCAGGCGGCCGGTGGCCGTTATGTCGAGGGCGCGGTGATGACCAGCGTCCCGCCTTACCGCATCAAGGTCCCCCTGCTGCTGGGCGGCCCGCATGCGGACGCGATCGCGCCGCTGCTGGCGCGGCTGGGCTTCGCCGCCAGCGTGGGCAGCGCGGAGCTCGGCGTCGTCAGCGCGACCAAGATGTGCCGCAGCGTCATGATCAAGGGCCTGGAGGCCATGGTCATCGAGAGCCTCACCGCCGCCCGCCATTACGGCGTCGAGGACGCGGTGCTGGCCTCGCTGAAGGAGACCTTCCCCGGCATCGAGTGGGAAAAGCAGGCCGCGTATTTCTTCCAGCGCGTGATCCAGCACGGCCGGCGCCGCAGCGAGGAGGTGCGCGAGGTCGCCGAGACCGTCCGCGACGCCGGGCTCACGCCCTGGAGCGCCGAAGGTACCGCCGAGCGCCAGGCCTGGATGGCCGATCTGGCCGAGGACGGCCTGTTCGGCCAGCGCGGCGATCCGGCCTTCGGCCGCAGCCCCGACTGGCGCAGCGAGGCCGACCGGCTGCTGGCGCACCTGGCCAAGCCCCGGCTCCCGCCGCACGGCTGAGCGCTGCGCCTCGCCGACGGCCACCGACTTCCCTCCCCGCCTTCCCTCCCCGATTTCCCGCTTTCGCACAAGGACCCCGCGATGACGCTTCCCACCACCGGCGGCTTCGACAAGACCCCGGGCTGGCTCGACTGGCACTCGAGCCCGTCGACCCCGCGCTTCCAGCTGCCCGAAGGGGCCGTCGACGCGCACTGCCACGTCTTCGGTCCCGGCGCCGAGTTCCCCTACGCGCCCGAGCGCAAATACACGCCCTGCGACGCGGGCAAGGCCCAGCTCTTCGCGCTGCGCGACCGGCTCGGCTTCAGCCGCAACGTCATCGTGCAGGCGACCTGCCACGGCGACGACAACCGCGCGATGGTCGACGCCTGCCGCGCCTCGGGCGGCCGGGCGCGGGGCGTGGCCACGGTGCGCCGCGGCATCACCGACGCGCAGCTGCGCGAGCTGCACGAAGCCGGTGTGCGCGGCGTGCGCTTCAACTTCGTCAAGCGCCTGGTCGACTCCACCCCGCGCGACGAGCTGATGGAGATCGCCCACCGGGTGAAGGCGCTGGGCTGGCACGTGGTCCTCTACTTCGAGGCGCCCGACCTGCCCGAGCTGTGGGACTTCTTCGCCGCGCTGCCCACCACCGTCGTCGTCGACCACATGGGCCGGCCCGACGTGACCCAGCCGGTGGACGGCCCCGCGTTCGCGCTGTTCCTGCGCTTCCTGCGCGAGCATCCCTTCGTCTGGAGCAAGGTCACCTGCCCGGAGCGGCTGTCGGCCAGCGGCCCGCCGGCGCTGGACGGCGAGACCGAGCCCTACCGCGACGTGATCCCCTTCGCGCGCCGCGTCGTCGAGGAGTTCCCGGACCGCGTGCTCTGGGGCACCGACTGGCCGCACCCCAACCTCAAGGACCACATGCCCGACGACGGCCTGCTGGTCGACCTCATCCCGCGCATCGCGCCCACCGCCGCGCTGCGCCAGCGCCTGCTGGTCGACAACCCGATGCGGCTGTACTGGCCGGAGGCCTCATCCCGATGAGCTCGATGAGCTCGATGAGCCCGATGAGCCCGATGGCGAACCGTTTCCAGGAGACTTCGATGTCGATCGACAAACCCTACCGGGACATCCCCGGCACCACCATCTTCGATGCCGACCAGGCCCGCAAGGGCTACTGGCTCAACCAGTTCTGCATGTCGCTGATGAAGGCCGAGAACCGCGCGCGCTTCAAGGCCGACGAGCGCGCCTACCTCGACGAATGGCCGATGACGCCGGCGCAGAAGGAGGCCGTGCTGGCGCGCGACCTCAACCAGTGCATCCGGCTGGGCGGCAACATCTACTTCCTGGCCAAGATCGGCGCCACCGACGGCCGCAGCTACCAGCAGATGGCCGCCGGCATGACTGGCATGACCGAGACCGACTACCGCGACATGATGCTGGCCGGCGGGCGCCAGCCCGACGGCACGCCGCGACGCAAGCGGGTGGACGACGCGGCCTGCGCGGATGCGAAGCAGGCGACGGCGGGCGACACCCGGGGCGCGACGAAGGGAAACACCCGATGAGCACGCATGCGCGCATCACCGCCTCCGTCTACACCTCCCATGTGCCGGCCATCGGCGTGGCCATGGACCAGGGCCGCACGCAGGATCCCTACTGGCAGCCGCTGTTCGCGGGCTACGACGCCTCGCGCCGCTGGATGGACGCGCACCGGCCGGACGCGATCGTGCTGGTCTACAACGACCATGCCAACGCGTTCAGCCTGGACATGATCCCCACCTTCGCGCTGGGCACCGCCGAGCGTTACGAGCCGGCCGACGAAGGCTGGGGGCCGCGCGCGGTGCCGCCGGTCCTCGGTCATGGCGAGCTGGCCGCCCACCTCGCGCAGAGCGTGATCCAGCAGGACTTCGACCTGACACTGGTCAACCGCATGACGGTCGACCACGGGCTGACCGTGCCGCTGTCGCTGATGTTCGGCGAGCAGCCCGCCGGCGCGCCGCAGTGGCCGGTACCGGTGATCCCGCTGGCGGTCAACGTGGTGCAGTACCCGGTGCCTTCGGGCCGCCGCTGCCTGCAGCTGGGGCAGGCGATCCGCCGCGCCGTGGAGAGCTTCGACGCGCCGCTCAAGGTGCAGGTCTGGGGCACCGGCGGCATGAGCCACCAGCTGCAGGGACCGCGCGCCGGCCTCATCAACCAGACCTGGGACCAGGCCTGGATGGACCGCCTGATCGCCGACCCGCGCGGCCTGTCCGAGATGCCGCACCTGGAGTACGTCCGCGAGGCCGGCTCCGAGGGCATCGAGCTCGTGATGTGGCTGATCGCGCGCGGCGCGATGAGCGACCTCGCGGACCTTCCCGGGCTCGACGCCCCACCCCGCGCACCGCGCGTGGCCCACCGCTTCTATCACGTGCCCGCCTCCAACACGGCGGTCGGCCACCTGATCCTCGAGAACCCCTGATCCCCCGCTATCCCCGGGGCTCCCATCGGAGCCCCGCCCCACTGGAGCCTTCCATGTCCACTCCCCTGCGCATCGCGCTGGCCGGCGCCGGCGCCTTCGGCCAGAAGCACCTCGACGCGCTGCGACTCATCGACGGCGTCGAGGTCGTGTCCCTGATCAGCCGCGACCTCGACAAGACCCGCGAGACCGCCGCCAAGTACGGCATCGGCCACGCCACGACCGAGCTCGACGAGGCGCTCGCGCGGGACGACGTCGACGCCGTCATCCTCTGCACGCCGACGCAGCTGCATGCCCGCCAGACGCTGGCCTGCCTCGACGCCGGCAAGCATGTGCAGGTCGAGATCCCGCTGTGCGACGTGCTGGCCGAGGGCGAGGCCGTCGTGCGGCGCCAGCGCGAGACCGGCCTGGTCGCCATGTGCGGCCACACCCGCCGCTTCAATCCCAGCCACCAGTGGCTCCATCGCCGCATCGCGGCCGGCCAGCTGCGGATCCAGCAGATGGACGTCCAGACCTATTTCTTCCGCCGCACCAACATGAATGCGCTGGGCCAGGCCCGCAGCTGGACCGACCACCTGCTGTGGCACCACGCGGCGCACACGGTGGACCTCTTCGCCTGGCAGTGCGGCAGCCCGATCGTCAAGGCCCACGCGCTGCAGGGCCCGATCCACCCCACGCTGGGCATCGCCATGGACATGAGCCTGCAGCTGCAGGCGGCCAATGGCGCGATCTGCACGCTGTCGCTGTCCTTCAACAACGAGGGGCCGCTGGGCACCTTCTTCCGCTACATCGGCGACACCGGCACCTACATCGCCCGCTACGACGACCTGGTCACCGGCAAGGACGAGATCATCGACGTCAGCCAGGTGGATGTGTCCATGAACGGCATCGAGCTGCAGGACCGCGAGTTCGTCGCCGCGATCCGCGAGGGCCGCGAGCCGGTCGCCAGCGTCGCCCAGGTGCTGCCCTGCTACCAGGTGCTGCACGACCTGGAGCGCGAGTTGACGGCCGGCTGATCCCCGGCTGACCACCGGCGGAGGGTCGGCGCGGTTAGGATGGCCGCCTCGTCCCCGTGCCGCCGATGGACCGCCTGCCCCCCTACGTTCCCCGCTCGCTGACCCGTCTGGCCTTGTGGCTGGCGGTGGGCAACCTCGTCATCGCCGCGGCCATCGTCGCCGCGACCTGGCTGGCGCTGCAGGCCGGCCGCGAGTCCGACCTGACCCGCGCCCGCGAGACCACCGAGAACCTGGCCGCCAGCCTCAGCATCGAGATCGGCGCCGAGCTCAAGCAGGTGGACAACGCGCTGCAGACGCTGGCGCTGCAGTACCGCCGCACCGGTGGCGGTCCCGAGGCGCTCAAGCGCGCGATGGAACGCGCGCTGGCCGACCAGCGCAGCCTGCTGCCGCAGGTCGACGCGATCCGCATGACCGACGCGCATGGCCAGGTGATCTACGGCCTGGCGGCCGAGGAAAGCAGCGTCAGCGTCGGCGATCGCGACTACTTCCAGCGCGCCCGCGACAGCGACGGCGTGGTGATCTCCGAGCCGCTGTTCGGCCGCGTGCTGCGCAAGTGGGGCATCGTCGTCGCCCGCCGGCTCGAGGCCGGGGACGGCAGCTTCGCCGGCGTCGTCTACACCACGCTCTCGACCGAACACTTCATCGAGGGCTTCAAGGGCCTGACCATCGGCGCCGAGGGTGCGATCTCGCTGCGCACCCGCAGCCAGCGGCTGATCGCGCGCTACTCGGCGGCGGAGCCGCATTCGATCCGCGGCGTCGGCGACGTGATCGTGTCCGAGGACCTGATGCGCAAGATGGCAGCCAACCCGCAGCAGGGTTGGTACATGACCAAGACCAAGCTCGACAACATCGAGCGCATCACCTGCTACCGCCAGGTGCGCGGTTATCCGCTGACCATCTTCACCGGCGCCAGCACCGCCGACTTCCTGGCCGCCTGGCGTGGCGAGGTGCTGCAGCAGGGCGGGCTCGCAGCCGTGGTCATCCTGACGGTGCTGGGCTGCTCGGTGCTGGTGTTCCTGCAGCAGCGCCGCGACCGCCGTGCCGCCACCGGCCTGCAGCAGCTGGCGCTGGAACAGGCGCTGATGCTGGACAACGACATGGTCGGCATGATGCGCCTGCGCGGCCGCAGCGTCGTGTGGCAGAACCGCGCGCTGTCGTCGTTGTTCGGTTATGCGCCGGGCGAGCTGCTCGGCCAGCCGACCCGCCAGCTCTACCTCGACGAGGCCAGCTTCCGCGAAGTCGGCGAGGCGGCCTACCCGGCCATCGAGTCCGGCCGGCGCTACCGCCAGCAGCTGCGGATGCGGCGCAAGGACGGAACGCCGGTGTGGATCGACCTGAGCGGCGCGTCGGTGTCGGGGAACGAGTCGCTGTGGATGATGATCGACGTCTCGGCGCTCAAGGAGAGCGAGGCCACCGCCCGGCACCTGGCGGTGCACGACGCGCTGACCGGCCTGCCCAACCGGGTGCGCTTCACCGAGCGGCTGGCCGGCGCGCTCACGCTGCTGGGCGAGCGGGTCGGGCTGGTGGCCGTGTGCTGGGTCGACCTGGACGGGTTCAAGGAGCTGAACGACCAGTTCGGCCATGAAGCCGGCGACGTGGTGCTGCGGGTGGTGGCGCAGCGCCTGCAGGCCGGCGTGCGCAACCATGACCTGGTGGCGCGCATGGGCGGCGACGAATTCGCCCTGCTGCTGACCGCGCTGCGTGGGGAGCACGAGGCCGAGCCGGCGCTGCGCCGTATGCTGGCGTCCATCGCCGAGCCGATCCGCCTGCCCGACGGCGATCATGCGTCGATCACGGCCAGCATCGGCATCGCGTTTGCCCCGCTGCATGGCCGTCAGGCGGAAGCGCTGATGCGGCTCGCCGAGACGGCGATGACGATGGCCAAGCGCGCCGGCAAGCGGCGCGTGGTGTCGGCCAGCAGCATGCCAGGGAACGCCATGAACGCACCGAACTCGCCGGCGACCTCCGTCGGCCCCGACGCGCCCACGCCGGTGGACGCGATCGACACGCCCTCCGGCCCCGCGCCCGAACCGGGGACCGACAGTGCCGCGCCCGCGGGGCAGCGGCCGAGAGACCCCGGGCCGCCAGCGGTGCCTGACCATTCGTTCGACGAATCGGTCGCCGGGGAGGAAGATCCGGGCGCGACGCTGGACGGCGAGGACAGCAGCCGGGTGCCGCCGCGGCGGTCCTAGCGCGACGGCCACGCGGCCGCGGGCCGGTGGCAGCGACAGCGGCAGCGACAGCGATACCGTGACCGACAGGGAGCGATCGTCATGACCGAGGAAACCTCCAGCCCGCACACCAGCGACCGCCATCGGGTCAACGTGCAGGACGACTACGAGCTGCGTTACTGGGGCGAGCGCTTCGGTGTCTCGCCGGAGTTGCTGCGGCACGCGGTGGATGCGGTCGGCACCAGCGCCAAGGCCGTCGAGGAGTGGCTCCAGGCGCACCGTTAAGCGGCGCGCCGAGCGGCCGAGGGTGCTCCGCCCACCGCCGGGAACAAGGATTGCTGCCTGGGCAGTTTCCCGATCCGACCCGCCAGGAGTGCCCAGCATGGATGTCGACCCGGACCTCGCGTCTTCCCTGTCTCCCCCGGACGCCGCCCCGTGCGACGCTGACCCCGGGGCGATCTCGCGCCGCGGCCTGCTGATCGCCGGCGCGGGCGCCTCGGCCGCGGTCGCCGCCGGCGCGCCCCTCGAGGCGACCGCGCAGACCCCGTCGCGCCCCGGCGCGCGCCCTCAGGAGAACCTCGTGGCCACCACCCGCGTGACGCTCGACGTCAACGGCCAGTCCCACACGCTGGACGTCGACAACCGCACCTCGCTGCTGGACCTGCTGCGCGAGCATCTGCAGCTCACCGGCACCAAGAAGGGCTGCGACCACGGCCAGTGCGGCGCCTGCACCATCCACCTCGACGGCCGGCGCGTCAACGCCTGCCTGACGCTGGCGGTCATGCACCAGGGCGCGAAGCTCGTCACCATCGAGGGCCTGGGCACGCCGGAGCGGCTGCATCCGATGCAGGCGGCCTTCGTGCGGCATGACGGCTACCAATGCGGCTACTGCACGCCGGGCCAGATCTGCTCGGCGGTCGCGGTGCTCGACGAGATCAAGGCCGGCCTGCCCAGCCACGTCACGCCCGACCTCCAGGCCCGGCCGCTGCTGTCCATCGACGAACTGCGCGAGCGCATGAGCGGCAACCTGTGCCGCTGCGGCGCCTACTCCAACATCATCGACGCGATGGCCGAGGTGGCCGGCGTCGCCGTGCCGGGCACCGGCGAGCGGAGGCCCGCATGAAGCCCTTCACCTATGAGCGCGCCACCTCGCCCACCGCCGCGGTCGCCGCGGCGGCGGCGCGGCCCGGCACGCGCTTCATCGCCGGCGGGACCAACCTGCTCGACCTGATGAAGCTGCAGATCGAGGCGCCCGTCCACCTGATCGACGTGAACGGCCTGGGCCTGGACCGGATCGAGCCGACACCCGAGGGCGGCCTGCGCATCGGCGCGCTGGTGCGCAACACCGACCTGGCGGCGGACGCCCGCGTGCGGCGCGACTACGGTGTGCTGTCGCGCGCGCTGCTGGCCGGCGCCTCCGGCCAGTTGCGCAACCGCGCCACCACCGCCGGCAACCTGCTGCAGCGCACCCGCTGCCCCTACTTCTACGACACGGACCAGCCCTGCAACAAGCGCCAGCCCGGCAGCGGCTGCCCGGCAATCGCCGGCATGAGCCGGCCGCTGGCGGTGATCGGCGTCAGCGACGCCTGCATCGCCTCGCATCCGAGCGACATGGCGGTGGCCATGCGGGTGCTGGACGCGACCGTCGAGACCCTGCGGCCCGACGGACAGGCGCGGCGCATCCCGATCGCCGACTTCCATCGCCTGCCGGGCAACACGCCGCACATCGAGACGACGCTCGAGGCCAACGAGCTGATCACCGCGGTCACCCTGCCGCGGCCGCTCGGCGGCACGCAGCTCTATCACAAGGTGCGGGACCGCGCGTCCTATGCCTTCGCGTTGGTCTCGGTGGCCGCGGTGATCCCGCGCGACGGCGGCGCCGCGCGCTTCGCCGTGGGCGGCATCGCGCCCAAGCCCTGGCGCGTCGAGCGCGCCGAGACCGCGCTGCGCCAGGGCGTGCCCGCCGCCGCGCAGACACTGCTGGCCGGCGCGACACCGACCGCGGAGAACGCGTTCAAGCTGCCGCTGGTCGAGCGCACGCTCGCCGCCGTCCTGGCTCAGGCCCGGCTCACCGGGAGGACCGCATGAAGTTCGACACCCCCGCCACCACCAATCCGATCGACCAGCTGCGGATCGTCGGCCGGCCCAGCGACCGCATCGACGGGCCGCGCAAGACCACCGGCACCGCGCCCTACGCCTACGAGCGCCATGACGTCGCCCGGGACGCGGCCTACGGCGTCGTCGTCGGCGCAGGCATCGCCAAGGGCCGCATCGCGTGGATCGACGTCCAGGCCGCGGAAGCCGCGCCCGGCGTGCTCGCCGTCGTGACCGCGCAGAACGCCGGCAAGCTCGGCAAGGGGCGGATGAACACTGCCGCGCTGCTGGGCGGACCGGAGATCGCGCACTACCACCAGGCCATCGCCGTCGTGGTCGCCGAGCGCTTCGAGCAGGCGCGCGCGGCGGCCGCGCTGATCCGCGTCGAGTACACGCCCGAGCCGGGCGCCTTCAGCCTGGCCAAGGCCAAGGACCAGGCCAAGCCCCCCAAGCAGGACGACGGCCCCGGCGGCACGCCGCCCGAGACGCGGGTCGGCGACTTCGACGGCGCCTTCGCCCGCGCGCCGGTGCGCATCGATCACACCTACACGACCCCCGACCAGTCGCACGCGATGATGGAGCCGCATGCGACGCTGGCGGTCTGGGAAGGCGATCGCCTCACCGTCTGGACCTCCAACCAGATGATCGACTGGGGCCGCGGCGACCTGGCGCGCACCCTGGGCCTGCCGCGCGACAAGGTGCGGCTGATCTCGCCCTTCGTCGGCGGCGGTTTCGGCGGCAAGCTCTTCCTGCGCGCCGACGTGCTGATGGCCGCGCTCGGCGCGAAGGCGGCCGGCCGTCCGGTCAAGGTGGCGCTGCAGCGACCGCTGATGATGAACAACACCACCCACCGCCCGGCGACGCTGCAGCGCATCCGCATCGGCGCGGGCCAGGACGGCCGCATCACGGCGATCGGCCATGAGAGCTGGTCGGGCGACCTGCCCGGCGGCTCGCCCGAGACGGCGGTGGCGCAGACGCGGCTGCTCTACGCGGGCCAGCACCGCATGACCGCGATGAAGCTGGCGGTGCTGGACCTGCCCGAGGGCAACGCGATGCGCGCGCCGGGCGAGGCGCCCGGCCTGATGGCGCTGGAGATCGCGATCGACGAGATGGCCGAGCAGCTGCGCATGGACCCGATCCAGTTCCGCCTGCTCAACGACACGCAGGTCGATCCGGAGCAGCCCGACCGGCCGTTCTCGCAGCGCCGGCTGGGCGAATGCCTGCGCACCGGGGCCGAGCGCTTCGGCTGGAACCGGCGCATGCCGCCGGGCCAGCGGCGCGAAGGCCCCGGCGGCCGCTGGATGGTCGGGATGGGCGTGGCGGCGGCCTTCCGCAACAACCTGGTGATGAAGTCGGCCGCGCGGGTGCGCCTGGACCGCCGCGGCATCGTCACCGTCGAGACCGACATGACCGACATCGGCACCGGCAGCTACACCATCCTGGCGCAGACCGCGGCCGAGATGATGGGCGTGGGGCTGGACCAGGTCGTCGTGCGCCTGGGCGACTCGGCGCTGCCGGTGTCGTCCGGCTCGGGCGGGCAATGGGGCGGCAACAGCTCGGCCTCGGGCGTCTACGCCGCCTGCGTCGCGCTGCGCGAGGCGGTCGCCCGGCGCGCCGGCATCGACCTCAAGGACGCCGTCTTCGCCGACGGCCAGCTGCGCGGCGGCGGCCGCAGCCTGCCGCTGGGCGAGATCGCCGGCGCCGAGGGCATCGCCGCCGAGGACCGCATCGAGTTCGGCGACCTCGACAAGAAGTACCAGCAGTCCACCTTCGGCGGCCACTTCTGCGAGGTCGCCGTCGACGCCTACACCGGCGAGGTGCGCGTGCGCCGCATGCTGGCGGTCTGCGCCGCCGGGCGCATCCTCAATCCGAAGACGGCGCGCAGCCAGGTGATCGGCGCGATGACCATGGGCGTGGGCGCGGCGCTGATGGAGGCGCTGCACGTCGACGAGCGCCGCGGCTTCTTCGTCAACCACGACCTGGCCGGCTACGAAGTGCCCGCGCACGCGGACATCCCGCACCAGGACGTGATCTTCCTGGACGAGACCGACCCGGTGTCCTCGCCGCTCAAGGCCAAGGGCGTCGGCGAGCTGGGGATCTGCGGCGTCGCGGCGGCGGTGGCCAACGCCATCCACAACGCCACCGGCGTCCGGATCCGCGACTATCCGATCACGCTCGACAAGCTGCTCAAGGCGCTGCCGAAGCCGGCGTGAGGCCCTCGCGCGTCGGATTCATCGCCTCGGCCAGCACCGCGGCGAGGCCGTCGATGTCGTAGGGCTTGGGCACCAGCGGCACGTTCGGCGCCTCCTCGATGCGCACCGGATGGCCGCTGGCCAGCACCACCGGCAGCGTCGGCTTGAGCACCTTCAAGGTCCGCACCAGGTCCACGCCGCTGCGCGCGCCGGGCATGACGATGTCGGTCAGCACCACGTCGGCGCTCAGGCCGGCCCGCAGCTGGTCCAACGCATGGTCGGCCGAGGGCGCCGTCTTGACGGTGAAACCGCGCTCCTCCAGCGCCTGCGCGGTGAGCTCGCGCACCGAGGGTTCGTCCTCGACCAGCAGCACCGTGCCCGCATGGCGACGCTCGGTGACCGGGCCGGCGGGGACCGGCGACGCCGCGTCCTCCATCCGCCCGTGCGAACGCGGCAGCCACAACGTCACCTCGGTGCCCAGGCCGATCTTGCTGACGATGCCGGCCGTGCCGCCCGCCGACCGCGCCAGCGCATACACCTGCGCCAGCCCGAGGCCCGTGCCCTGCCCCACCGGCTTGGTGGTGAAGAAGGGCTCGAAGGCGCGCTCCATCTGTTCCTGCGTCATGCCGTCGCCGGTGTCGCGCACCGCGATCGCGACGTACTCGCCCGGTTGCAGCTCCGGGGCCAGGCCGACCGGGTCGCCCTCGGCCAGCACGCGGTTGTGGGCCGAGACCGTCAGCGTGCCGCGCCCCTGCATCGCATCGCGCGCGTTCAGCGCCAGGTTGAGCACCGCAAGCTCGAGCTGGACCGGATCGGTGCGCACCGGCCAGAGCGCCTCGTCGATGGCCAGCGTGACCTCGACCGCGCTGCCCACCGCACCGCTGGCCAGCGCCATCAGCTCGGGCAGTTGGCGACGCAGGTCGATGACGGTCTCATGGCCCACCTGCTGGCGGCCGAAGGCCAGCAGCTGCCGCGTCAGCTGCGCGGCCTTGGAGGTGGCGCGCTGGCAGGCGTCGAGCGCGCTGTCGGCGCGCGGATCGCTGCTCAGCCGGCGCGCCAGCTGCAGCCCGGTGGTCATCGTCTGCAGCAGGTTGTTGAAGTCGTGCGCGATGCCGCCGGTCAGGCGGCCCAGCGCCTCCAGCTTCTGGCTGCGCAGCGCCGTCTGCTGCGCATTGCGGGTCTGGGCGACGGCGGTGTCGACCTCCTCGCGCAAGCGCTGCTCGCTGCCGGCGCGCTCGCGGCTGGCCACGGCCAGGGCGCGCTGGACGATGTCGATCTCGTCGATGCCGCTACGGACTTCCTCCAGCGTGCCGCCACCGCCCAGCCGGATCGCGTCCTTGCGCAGGCGGCGCAGCGGCTCGGCGATCGCGCGGCTCATGCGCCGTGCCAGCACCAGCGCCAGCACGATGAAGACCAGCGACAGCGCCAGCATCATCGCGAACGCGGCCCAGGCGCTCTTGGCCAGCTCCGCCTGGCTCAGACCGATCAGCACCACCCAGCCGGAGTCCGGTGCGCGGCTGAAGGCGGTGAAGACCGGCTCGCCGTCGAGGGTGCGCAGGTCCACCACGCCGCGGTCGGCGCGGGCCAGGGCGTCCAGCATGTCGCCGGTGGCGCGCTGCCCGACGCGGCGTTCCGGCTCGCGCGTGCGGGCGATGACGGCGCCCTGCCCGTCCAGCACTACGCCCAGCCAGCCGGTGGGCAGCGGCTGCTGGCGGAAGATCTGCTGCATCTCGCTGACCGGACTGCCCAGGCCGAGGAACATCGGCTCGCCGGCAACCGTCACCGGCACCCGCACCGCGAAGCTGGGCCGACGGTCGACCGGACCGACGTAGAGGTTGGAGACGATCAGCCGGCGGCGTGCGTCGACGCCGCCCGGGAAGGCCGCGGCCGGCGGCAGCGGCTGCCCCCAGGCGACCCGGGTGTTGAGCAGTTGCCGGCCGTCCGGCGCCGTCAGCACGATGGTGCGGGGCGTGCCGGCCACGAGCCGCGTGGCCTCGCCATGGAACTGCGCCAGCCGGCCCTCGGCCAGGCTCGGGGACACGCTCAGGGCCTGCAGCAAGGCGGTGCGCACCGCCATCTCGCGGTCGGTGACCAGGCTCAGCGCCTCGGCGGTTTCGGTCGCGGCGGCGACGGCCGCGCGCCGTTCGGTGTGGAAGACCGCCATGCCGGCGATCACCGACAGCAGCAGCGTCGGCAGCACGATCAGCCAGACCATGGCGCGCAACTTGCCGCTGACGGACCCGGCGCGCGGCGCGGTGGAGGTCGGGGTCCGGTCGGGCATGGTGCGCGATTCTAGGCGCGGGCCCGGGCCCTTGACGGTGTCCTCACACCCCCGATCCGGGGCCGCGCGACCATGACCTGCCAGGGAGGGCGGCGATGAAACTGCTCGTCATCGAGGACGAGGACAAGCTGGGCGAATACCTGCGCGGCGGCCTCACGCAGGAGGGCTTCGTCGTCGACCTGGTGCGCGACGGCGTCGACGGCCTGCACCAGGCCAGCGAAGGCGCCTACGACCTGGTGCTGCTCGACGGCGTGCTGCCGGGCATCGACGGCCTGGCCGTGCTGGCCGCGCTGCGCCAGCAGGACCACACCCGCACGCTGCCGGTGCTGATGCTGACGGCGCGGGCCGAGGTCGAGGACCGGGTGCGTGGCCTGCAGGCCGGCGCCGACGACTACCTGGTCAAGCCCTTCGCCTTTTCGGAACTGGTGGCCCGCATCCAGGCGCTGCTGCGGCGCGCCAGCGCGACGCCGGTGGCCGAGGCCACCGTGCTGAAGCTGGCCGACCTGGAGCTCGACCTGCTGCGCCGCAAGGCGCACCGCGCCGGCCAGCGCCTGGACCTGACGGCCAAGGAGTTCAGCCTGCTCACGCTGCTGCTGCGGCGCCAGGGCCAGGTCTTGTCCCGGACCGAGCTGGCCGAGCAGGTCTGGGACATGAACTTCGACAGCGGCACCAACGTCGTCGAGGTCGCCGTGCGGCGCCTGAGGACCAAGCTGGACCGGCCCTTCGAGGCGCCGCTGCTGCACACGGTGCGCGGGATGGGCTATGTGCTGGAGACACGCGAGCCCTGAGCACGGGGCCGGCCCGGTGATGCGGACGAAGATCGTCAGCGCCTCCAGGTCGCTGCCGAAGCGGCGCGCCGCCGTCCAGGAGGCCCTCCCCCTGGATCGCTGTGCGGCAGGCATCTGCAAGCTGGTGCGCCAGCGCACGTAAACGGCGCATCGCCGCGCGAGCACACACGCCTTGGCACAAAAGGACACCGGCGTTTACCGCGGCGGGCACGGTGATTGCCATCTTGTCCGATTGGAACGATGTCCAGTTCCTGGAGTTTTTGATGTCCCTGCCCGTTGCCGCAACTCCTGCCGCGTCCCAGCCGCGCGCCAATCTCCTGCTCGTGCAGATGCCCGAGGAGGATCAGGCCCGCTGGTCCGGACAGCTCGAGACCGTCGAGCTGCTCAAGGGGCGCGTGCTGTTCGAGGCCGGCGCTCCCGCGACGCATGTGTATTTCCCGATCACGGCCATCGTGTCGCTGATCCACACCACGCATTCCGGCGACTCGGCGCAGGTCGCGATGATCGGCTCCGAGGGCGCCGCCGGCCTGGCGGCCGCGATGGGCGGCGAATCGCCCGCCTGCCGCGCCGTCGTGCAGCGCGCCGGCCTGGCCTTCCGCATGCGGGTGTCGCTGGTGCGCGAGGAACTGATGCGGCCCGGTGGGTCGTCGCAGATGCTGCTGCGCTACCTGCAGTCGCTGATCTCGCAGATCGCGCACACCGCGGTCTGCAACCGCCATCACTCGCTGGAGCGGCAGCTGTGCCGCTGGCTGCTGCTGTGCCTGGACCGCCAACATGGCCACAACGAGCTGTCGGTCACCCAGGAGTCGATCTCCAACCTGCTGGGCGTGCGCCGGGAAGGCGTCACCGAGAGCGCCCAGCGCCTCCAGGCCGCCGGCCTGATCCGTTACTCCCGCGGACATATCGCGGTGCTGGATCGACCGGGGCTGGAGGCCCGGGCCTGCGAGTGCTACGCCCTGCTCAAGCAGGACTTCCAGCGCTTGCTGCCCCAGGACCCGGACGGCGTGAACGCGGCCACCTCTGCCACCTTCGCGCCCGTCGCCGTGCAGGCCTGAGGGCTTCTTCGCATCGCTTCAAAGCATCGCAGCGGACGTCCCGTCGAGGACGGGGCGTCGTCGAGCGCCTGTTGAACGCTCCGTGCCGCGCGCCACGGTGCCGGCCCGCACCGTCGCCGTGTCGCGCGTGTCGGTCCGGAGCTTCCGGGCACCCGCATGCCCTCGAGATCCGGACCGTGGACCTGGACCAGCCCCGGGCGGGACCGGTCGCACGATCACTTCTCCGTGCGGCCGCGACGGCGCGCCACGAAGCCGATGGCACCCAGACCGGCGATCAGCATCGCGTAGGTCGAGGGCTCCGGCACCACGGCGGCGGCGAAGTTGATCGAGCCGCCGCCCTGGCGGATGCGGAAGCCGCCCGCAAAGGGCTCGACCTGCGACGTCGTGTTGGAGAACGAGGTCAGCGCCAGGTCATACACCGGCAGCGAGGTCTGGAAGCCCGGCACCAGCCAGTTCAGCGTCAGCTTGGCATTGGCCGAGGGGTTGAAGGTGCCGTCGCCCAGCGGCGTGGTCGCCACCGTGCCCAGCACCAGCGAGCCGCTGGCCAGGGCCACTTCGCCGGTCGCGCTTTCGGTCGGGGTGTTGCCCGTGAAGCCGAACGACGAGGTGCCGTTGTAGCCGTACAGGGTGTAGTTCAGCGAGGTCAGCGTGCCGACCGTGGACACCGAGCCCGGATCACCGGCCTGCGTCAGCGTGCCGTTGCCGCTGAACTGGATGTAGAAGCCGTAGTCCGAGTTCAGGCCGTTGGACGGCAGCGTGATGCCACCGAGCTGGGCGGCGCTGATGGACAGGTAGCCCGATTCGCTGAACGTGTTGCCGGCCCCGAAGGTGATGGTCGAGTAGTTCGACACCAGCAGGTTGTCGGCGGTGAAGGCCGAGCCGTTCAGGCCGGCGGTGGCCGGGTCCCAGGTGAACTGCGGCAGCGCGGAAGCGCTGGCGCTGACGGCGGCCAGGGCGAGGGCCAGCAGGGTGCGCTGGAACGCCACAGGCTTGCGGGAGAGCAAAGGCAGGGTCATGGTGGTTGCTCCGATAGAAAGATGTCCGCCAATCGCGGACGGCGCAGTGTCCCCAGGCGCCCCAGAGAGCGTCTGTACGTCCACCCACATAAAAACGGCCCCTCCCGGGGGCTGTACCCGGAAGGTGCGACGAACCACCCCCGGCGTGCCCGGAACGCCCCCGCGTTCGCGGGATGCCGCGTGTGCGCGACGGGCCACATCCCCGATGCCATCGGGGGCAAGTCGCGCTGCGGCGCCACGCGTCAAGGTGCGTCGGCATGCGTCGATATGCGTCGATGTGCTTCGGCATGTGCAGCCTGCAACGGCCTGCATCGGGATGCGTGGCCCGCATCGGTATGCGCGGCGTGCGCCGGCATGCGTCGATGCGCCTCGGCGCGAATTACTGCGCTTGCCCGGCGCTTTTCCGTGGCCGCATCGGCGCGGCCGCACCGGACAATCGCGCATCGCTTCCGACGCCCCTTCGCCCGCCATGTCCCAGCCTGTCCGCTCCGCCGCTTCCGCCGCCCTGACCTCCACCGCTGCCTCCGGCGTCGCGGGGCTGATGCTGGGCCAGATCGTGCTGGCGCTGGCGCTGCATCACAACCGCTCGGTGGAGGGACTGGGCTTCGCGCTCGTCTTCCTGCTGGCCGGCGGCGCCGCGGTGGCCTGCTTCCTGACGCACCGCCACCAGCAGCGCCGCCCGCGCCAGGAGCCCGCGCCGCTGCGCCTGTGGCTCATCGCACTGGCGGGCGGCGTGCTCGCCTCGATGCTAGTCATCGGCGCGCTCTGAGCGTCGTCGCTCCGCACCCCACGCGCGCCATACGCGATGGCGATCGCCATCGATCGCCGCGGGACGGGCACACTCCTTGCCCTCGAGCCGCGATGCCCACCGATCGCCACGTCCGCACCTCTGCCACCGATGCCGCGCCCGCCCGCACGCGCGCCGCGTCGGCGACACCTGGGCGCGGCGCACGGCGGGCCTCGCCGCGCCGGATCCGCACCGGCCGCGGCTGAGCGGCGCCGGCGGCGCTTGCGCGCTGCCGGCGGCTTCTCTTCACCAGCGCTTCAGGCCGAGGGATCGTCCTCATGCTCCGGATCCGGCCCCGCGGACGGATCGTCCCCGCTGGCCAGGTCCTCGACGTCGATCGACGCGTCCACGTCCTCGATCGCCGGCGAGCGGCTCACCCGGTCCGGCAGGATGTCGGCGGCGTCCGTCGCGCGGCCCGGCGTGGCCGAGCCACGCTCGCCGGTGCCGAAGCGGTCGGTATCGCTGGAAGGATCGGCGGGCGTCGCGCCCAGTTCGTCCGGATCGTCCGTGCCGGTGGCCAGCGGACGTTCGCCGAGCACGTCGCTGCCGCTGTCGGAACTGTCGCTCGGGCCGAGCGAGTCGGTGCCGCGTCCCTTGGACTGCGACGGGGCGGGCACGCCGCCAAGGATGCTGCTGGTGGCCATCTGGGTACTCCTTGCAAGACCCGAGGGGTCGATGCAGACAGTTCGGCAAAGGCCGGACCCGCAGCCCAGACATGCAAACCCCATCGCTGCTCCCGCGCCACCGCACGACCACAAGGCCACACGACCCCCTCGCCCGCTTGCGGGAGAGGGTTGGGGTGAGGGTCTTCAACGCGCCCGCTTCTGATAGAGCCGCTCACGCGCCGCGATCTCGACGAAATCGCCGGCATGCGAGGAGAAGCGCAGCGTCTCCCGCGCGCCCAGGCCGAGGAAGCCGTTGCGGCACAGCGCCTCGCTGAACAGGCCCAGCGCCCGGTCCTGCAGCGCGCGGTTGAAATAGATCAGCACGTTGCGGCAGGACACCAGCTGGACCTCGGCGAAGACGCTGTCGGTGGACAGGCTGTGGTCGCTGAAGACGATGCGCTCCTTGAGCGCCTTGTCCATCAGCACGTGGTCATAGGCGGCCGTGTAGTACTCCGACAGCGAGCCCCGCCCGCCCGACGCCCGGTGGTTCTCCGAGAACAGCGGCACCTGGTC
Source organism: Roseateles sp. 22389 (assembly GCF_052044995.1). Taxonomy (NCBI): domain Bacteria; kingdom Pseudomonadati; phylum Pseudomonadota; class Betaproteobacteria; order Burkholderiales; family Sphaerotilaceae; genus Roseateles; species Roseateles sp. 22389. The sequence continues at coordinate 82,089 of NZ_JBQEOF010000008.1, read as the reverse complement.
CATCCGGTACACCCCGGCCTGCGCCTGCGCCAGCGCCTCGTGGCTGATGTCGGTCGCGTAGATCAGCGTGCGCTCCAGCAGCCCTTCCTCCTTCATGAGGATCGCCATCGAATAGGCCTCCTCGCCGCCGCTGCAGCCCGCCACCCAGATGCGCAGCGACGGGAAGGTGCGCAGCACCGGCACGACCTGCTCGCGCAGCGCGCGAAAGTACTCGGGGTCGCGGAACATCTCGCTGACCTGCACCGTCAGGTCGGCCAGCACCGAGCGGAAGACCTCGGCCTCGCGCAGCAGCCGTCCCTGCAGCTGCGACAGGTTGGCGCAGTGGAAGCGCTGCATCGCCGCCTTCAGGCGGCGGCGCAGCGAGGTGCCGGCGTAGTCGCGGAAATCGTAGTGGTAGCGCTCGTAGATCGCTTCCAGGATCAGGCGGACCTCGATGTCCAGCTCGGGGGCTGCTTGCGCCATCGGCCGGTCGTCCTCAGCGCGGCATCCAGACCCGCACCAGCGAGAGCAGCTTCTCGATGTCCAGTGGCTTGGCGATGTAGTCGTTGGCGCCCGCGGCCATGCACTTCTCCTGGTCGTCCTTCATCGCCTTGGCGGTGAGCGCGATGATCGGCAGCCGCTTGAGCTCGGGCCGCGCGCGGATCTCGCGCATCGCGGTGTAGCCGTCCATCTCCGGCATCATGATGTCCATCAGCACCAGGTCCACCGGCGCCTTCGCGCCCGGTCCCTGCAGCGGCGCGGCCAGCCGCTCCAGCGCCTCGCGGCCGTTGCGCGCGATCTCCACCTTCACGCCCTTGGGCTCCAGCACCGCCGACAGCGCGAAGATGTTGCGCACGTCGTCCTCGACGATCAGCACCCGCCGCCCCTCCAGCATGTTGTCGCGCGCCCTCACCTCCTTGAGCATGCGCTGGCGCTCGGGCGGCAGCTGGGCTTCCACCTGGTGCAGGAACAGCGTGACCTCGTCGAGCAGCCGCTCGGGCGAACGGGCGCCCTTGATGATGATCGAGCGCGAGTAGCGCCGCAGCTGCTGCTCCTGCTGCGGCGACAGCGTGTGGCCGGTGTAGACGATCACCGGCGGGAAGGCGACGTCGTCCTGCCGCGCCATCTGGTCGAGCAGGTCGTAGCCGCTCATGTCCGGCAGGTTCAGGTCCATGACCATGCAGTCGAAGGTCGACTGGCGCAGCGCCTCCAGCGCCTCGGCCGCGGTCGAGACGCCATGGATGCGGACCTCGTCCGCCGCCAGCAGGTGGCGGATGCTGTCGAGCTGCCGGGCATCGTCCTCGACCACCAGCACCGTGCGCAGGCGCTGCGAGAACTTGGCCTCCAACCGCTGCAGCGCGATCTCCAGCTCGTCGCGCTTGACCGGCTTGAGCGCATACCCGACCGCGCCGCGCTCGAGCGCCTCGTGGGTGTAGTCGGCCACCGAGATCACGTGCACCGGGATGTGCCGCGTCAGCGGCTCGCGCTTGAGGCGGTCCAGCACGCCCAGCCCGGAGTGGTCCGGCAGGTTCATGTCCAGCAGGATCGCGCTGGGCGCATACCGCTGGGCGACGGACAGGCCGTTCTCGGCCGTGTGCGCCATCAGGCAGACGAAGCCCATCTCGCGGATCAGGTCGCGCAGGATGAGCGCGAAGCGCGGGTCGTCCTCGATGACCAGGATGGCGCGGTCGCCCGGCACCCAGGAGAGCCGGTCGTCGTCGAGCTGCGGCAGCCGCGGCTCGGGCGCGGCGGGCGCCGGCTCGCGCAGCAGCGACACCGCCAGGCCGTCGGCGCCCTCCTCCGCCTCGCCGTCCGCCGGCAGCGAGGCCTGGAAGGCGGCGATGGCCGGCGGCGCGGTGATCGGCGCCTGCGCCGGCGACAGCGGACGCTGCACCTGGCCGTCGGCCGGCAGCTCGTGCGTGGGCGGCAGCACCAGGCTGAAGGTCGAGCCCTCGCCGGGCGCGCTGCGCAGGTGGATGTCGCCGCCCAGCAGCCGCGCCAGGTCGCGCGAGATCGACAGACCCAGCCCGGTGCCGCCGTACTTGCGATGGGTGCTGCCGTCGGCCTGCCGGAAGGCCTCGAAGATCGGCGCCTGCTGATGCGCCGGGATGCCGATGCCGGTGTCGGTGACCGCGAAGGCGATGCGGCCGTCCGCGGTGGCGCCCACCTCCATGCGCACCGAGCCGCGCTCGGTGAACTTCAGCGCGTTGGACAGCAGGTTCTTGAGGATCTGGCCCAGGCGGGTCTCATCGGTCTCGATCCACTCGGGCGCGCCGGGCGCCAGCTGCAGGCCGAAGGCCAGGTTGCGCTGCGCGGCGATCGGGGCGAAGACCTGGGTCAGCTGCTGCAGCAGGCGCGGCAGCGACACGCGGTCGATCTGCATGTCGACCTTGCCGGCCTCGATCTTGGACAGGTCCAGGATGTCGTTGATCAGCGCCAGCAGGTCGTTGCCGGCCGAGCTGATGGTCTGCGCGAAGCGGACCTGCTCGTCGCTCAGGTTGCCGTCCTTGTTGTCGGCCAGCAGCTTGGCCAGGATCAGGGTCGAGTTCAGCGGCGTGCGCAGCTCGTGGCTCATGTTGGCCAGGAACTCGCTCTTGTACTGGTTGGAGCGCTCCAGCGCCTCGGCGCGGTCGGTGAGCTGCGCCTGGGCCTGGGTCAGCTCCGAACGCTGCAGCTCGAGCTGGCGCGCCTGCTCCTCGAGCTGGGCGTTGCTTTCCTCGAGCTCGGTCTGCTGCTTCTCCAGCCGCAGCTGCGAGTCGCGCAGCGCGTTGCCCTGCTCTTCCAGCTCCTCGTTGCTGGCGCGCAGCTCCTCCTGCTGCATCTGCAGTTCCTCGGCCTGGCGGCGGCTCTCCTCGAGCAGCGACTCGAGCCGGCTGCGGTCCTTGGCGGCGCGCAGCGCCATCGCCAGCGGCTCGGCCACCCGCGCCAGCAGCTCGCGCTCGGCCTCGCCGACGTGATGCAGGAAGCCGAGTTCGACCACGCCCTGCAGGCGCCGGTCGACGCCGACCGGCGCGATCAGCAGCTCGGTCGACGTCGCCCGTCCCAGCGCGGAGCTGACCGGCAGGTAGTCGGCCGGGAGTCGCGTGACATGCACCGGCCGGCGATCACGCGCGGCCTGGCCCACCAGCGTGTCCCCGCCGCGCACCACGGGCGCGGCCTCGCCTTCCGCCGCGACCGGCAACGCATAACCGCCCACCCGCAGGTAGCTGCCGTCGTCCTGGCTGACGTAGAAGGCGCCCACCCGGGCGTCGGTCCAGCGTGCCAGGAAGCTGGTCGCGACGTCGGCGAGCCGCTCCACATGCGGGTCGCCCTGCAGCTCCACGCCCAGGCCGGCCAGGCCGGCCTTGAGCCATTCCTCGGTGCGGGCGGCGCGATGCGCGCGCGCGCTCAGCGCGGCGGCGACCGCCGTCAGCACCAGCAGCAGCGCCGAGCCGCCCCACATCATCCCGGCCGTCTGCTGGACGGCGGTGTCCCAGAGCACGCGGCGCTCGGCGGCGCGATCGCGCTCCTCGCGCTCCATCTCGCCCAGCAGCGTGCGGATGCGCTCCATCAGGATCCGCCCCCGGTCGCCCTGCACCACGGTCACCGCGCCGATGCCGTCGCCCTTGCGGCGCATCGCGATGGATTCCTCCATCTCGCCCAGCTTGGCCTTGACGAGCTGCTCGACCAGCTCCAGCCGGGCCAGCTGCGAACGGTAGTTCTGGAAGCTCGCGCGCAGGCGCTCGGTCGCGGCCGGCAGCGTGACCTGCGCGGTGTTGAACGGCAGCAGGTAGTTGTCCAGGCCGGTGATCAGGAAACCGCGCTGGCCGGTCTCGGCATCCTTGATCGCCGAGCCCAGCGCCTGGATCTGCTCCTGCACGGCCAGGGTGCGCGCCATCGCATCGGCGGTCTCCGCCTGCGTGCGCTGCGTGCGCCATGAAAAGGCGGCGACGACCACGATGGTGAGCACCGCCAGCGCGTAACCGAGCAGCGTGGGCAGCGGGAGCCATTCATGGCGGCGGGCGAGCGCGCCGCCGAGGTTCGCGCTGTTGGCACTGGTGGCGCCGGTGGCGCTGGTGAGGGGGCCGGGAGTCGTCGTGGTGTTCATGAAAGCATGAATGAGAAAGCGGGGCGGCCGGGANGGCCGGTCCCCGGGATCCTCTCGGGGGGGGGGCTGTCGATGACCCTGGCCGGTCACTCGCGCGGCTCGCCGCGCGCGTTGACCGTCACGGTCGCTCCCGGCGGCTGCCGGGTCTGCATGTAGTGCTCCTGTCCGTTGAAGCGATAGGTCACGTCCCAGTACTGCGGGTTGCCGCCATTGGGCGCCGCGCCGCAGCGCTGCACGTTGCGCACGTCGTTGCGGTTCACGTTGCTGCCCACCACCGCGCCGCCGATCGCGCCGGCCGCGGTCGTCACCGCCTGCCCGCTGCCACCGCCGAACTGGTGGCCCAGGATGCCGCCCAGCACGCCGCCGATCACCGCGCCGCCGACGTTGGGCCGGTCCCGCACTTCCTTCTGCTCGATCCAGCAGCGTTGCTGCTCGTTGCCCATCACGGCGCGCACCGAGACCACCTGCGCCTGGTACAGCGTCTCCTCGCCGCGGCGGTAGTAGGTGGGCTGCGGCTCGGGTCCGTAGCGGTCGCGGCCGACCTCGGCGCGCTCGTCCACGCGCCGCGCCGAGCTGATCCGGTTGTCGAGGCCCATGGAGCGCAGCGACGGGTAGCTGCCCGGCTGCAGCACGCGGCAGCGGCCGCGATAGTCCGGGTCCTCGCAGACCTCCCAGCGCTCGCCGCGCACCTCGATCGAGGACGCGCGGTCGTTGAAGCCGATCTCCTTGAGGAAACGCACCTGCGTGTCGATGCCGCCGGTGCGGCCGCGGAACTGCTCGTCCTCGTAGAAGGTGATGTCGGCCATCGCCTGGCCGGCCAGGACGCAGGCGGCGGCCGCGACGGCCGCCTTCATCGTGCGGGAGCTGCAAGGCTTCATGAGGATCCCCATCGTGTTGATGCGATGCCTCCACTGTGGTCCAGCGGCGCGCCGGGGTCTGTCGGGCCGCGCTGGCCCGGGCTGTAGGACGCCACGCCGCATCGGGGCCTCTCAACGTTCCGACTGCAGCCGCGGCAGCAGCAGCTCGAACATCGTGCCCTGCCGCGCCCGCGACGCGCCGATCAGCGAGCCGCCATGCGCGCGCGCCACGCGCTCGGGCTCTTCCAGCCCCGGGCCGACCAGGGCCGAGGACATGCCCGACACCGGCTCGGTGCCGCCGAACAGGTGGATGGCGGCCTCGGGTTCGAGCACGCGATCGAAGCTGATGCGCAGCGTCAGCGAGCGATGCGCCGCGCCGTCGACCTGGATGCGGATCCCGCAGTCGCCGGCATGCGTGGCGCCCTGCATGATCAGCCGGTCGATGGCCTGGGCCATCAGTTCCGGATCGAAGTCGCCGGTGGTGTCGCCGACGCGCTCGAACGCGGGCGGCACCCACATCACCGCCTGGTTGCTTTCGACGTCCAGGCGCTGTGCCGCCAGCGTGGCCAGGTCGCCGCGCACCGGCTGCACCTGCAGCAGCTCGCAGGGCCGCCGCGCCAGGCTGCCCAGGTGGTCCACCTGGCGTCCCAGCAGCGTCGCCGCCGCCTTGACCCGCTGGCCGGCCTTCTGCAGCGAGGGCGACTCGGTCTGGCGGATCAGCAGCTCGGCGTTGAGCATCATGACCGACAGCGGGCTGCGGATGTCGTGGCTGAGCGCGCCCAGCATCAGCGCGTTCACCCGCGCCAGGCGTTCCTGCTCGACGATGCGCTCGGCCAGCATCAGGCGCTGGCGGTGCAGGTCGGCGAAGACCGCGACCTTGCTGCGCAGCACATGCGCGTCGACCGGTTTGTAGATGAAGTCGACCGCGCCGGCCTCGTAGCCCTTGAAGCTGCGCTGCGCCTCCTGGGAGCCGGCGGTCAGAAAGATGATCGGCACGTGCCGGGTACGCTCCGCCCCGCGCATCAGCTCGGCCAGGGTGAAGCCGTCCATGCCCGGCATCTGCACGTCCAGCAGGGCCAGCATCACGTCATGCACCAGCAGCAGTTCGAGCGCGGCGGGACCGGATTCCGCCGTCAACACGCGCTGCCCCGAGTCGGCCAGCAGCGCCTTCATCGCGAGCAGGTTCTGCGGCTTGTCGTCCACCACCAGCACGCTGATCTCATCGGCCACGTCGTTCTCCCAATCGTTGGTCTTGAATGTCTGACAGGGGCATTGGGCAAACGGCATGCCCATTTCGCCCCAGGGCTTACCCGCCCCCAATCCTCGCCCCGTGACGCCGGAGCGGGTGAGGTCGGCAGAGTACGATCGCGGCCGCCGCGCCATCCCGCGCACCCTTCTCCCCGCATCACGGCGTCAACCGCGCCCAAGAGGACCCGATGAAACAGAACAGCGCCGCCGTCGAAGATCTCCTGTCCACCCAACGCGACCGGGTGCTCGCCGAATGGCAGGCCGAACTCGCCGCCAGCGGCCGCGCGCTGGCCAGCGAAGGCCGCGAGACCGGCGAACTGCTGGACGCCCTCCTCGCCGGCGTGCGCGCCACCGGCAACACCGAGAACTTCGACGACGCGCCCTGGGCGCCTTTGCGCGAGGTGCTGGCCAGCCTGTCGCGTTCGCGCGCCGCCCAGGGCTCGACCGCCGCCGACACCAGCCGCTTCGTGCTGGCGCTCAAGAAGCCGCTGTTCGCCGGCCTGCAACGCCGCTTCGGCGACCAGCCGGCCGCACTCGTGGACGCCACCTGGGAGGTGTCCTCGCTGCTGGACCACATGGCGCAGCACACCGTCAGCACCTACCAGCGCACCCGCGAGGACATCATTGCCCGGCAGCAGCAGGAGCTGCTGGAGCTCTCCACCCCGGTCGTCAAGCTGTGGGACGGCGTGCTGGCGGTGCCGATGATCGGCACGCTCGACAGCGGCCGCACCCAGCTGGTCATGGAGACGCTGCTGCAGCGCATCGTCGAGACCGGCTCGGCGCTGGCGATCATCGACATCACCGGCGTGCCGACCGTCGACACGCTGGTCGCGCAGCATCTGCTCAAGACCGTCACCGCCATCCGGCTGATGGGCGCGGACGCGATCATCAGCGGCATCCGCCCGCAGATCGCGCAGACCATCGTGCATCTGGGCATCGACCTGGAAGGCATCACGACCAAGGCGACGCTGGCCGACGCGCTGGCGCTGGCGATGCGACGCGCCGGCTTCGTCGTCTCCAAGGCCAAGGCCACCCCGGGCGCCATGAGCGGAACGGCCGGCACGGGCGGCGCCGCATGACGACCCGCATCCCCATCCTGCGCATGGGCAGGACGCTGCTGGTCACCATCCAGGTCGACCTGCAGGACCAGACCGCGATGGCGCTGCAGGACGATCTGGCCAACCGCATCCAGGAGACCGGCGCGACCGGCGTGCTGATCGACATCTCCGCGCTGGAGATCGTCGACTCCTTCATCGGCCGCATGCTGGCCGGCATCTCCGGCATCGCCCGGGTGCTGGGCGCCAACTCGGTCGTCGTCGGCATGCAGCCGGCGGTGGCCATCACGCTGGTGGAGCTGGGCCTGTCGTTGCCGGGCGTGAGCACCGCGCTGGACGTCGAGCGGGGCATGGCGCTGCTGCGCCGCGCCGACGCCCTGGCGCAGGCCGGGCTGGACGAGGACGAGGCCGCATCGACCGACGACATCGAGGAGCCGCCCGGTGCCGGCCGCTGAGTCCGCCGGCGCGCTGCCGATCCGCGTCGAGTCCGACATCGTGCTGGCGCGCCAGTTGGTGCGGCGCCTGACGCAGGAGCTGCGCTTCTCCCTGGTCGACCAGACCAAGATGATCACCGCGGCCAGCGAGCTGTCGCGCAACACGCTGATCTACGGCGGCGGCGGCGAGATGGCCTGGCAGTTCGTCCAGGCCGGCGTGCGCACGGGCCTGCAACTTGCCTTCGTCGACCAGGGGCCGGGCATTCCGGACCTGGAGCTGGCGATGAAGGATGGATGGACCTCGGGCAACGGGATGGGCATGGGCCTGTCCGGCAGCAAGCGGCTGGTGAACGACTTCGAGATCGAGTCCGGGCCCGGACGCGGCACGCGCGTGACGATCACGCGCTGGAAGTAGCCATGCGTCCGCTTCGTCGCTTCCCCATCGACGACGTCAGTCAGGTGGGCGAAGCCCGGCGGGCCGCGCAGGCGCTGGCCACCGAACTGGGCTTCGACGCGGACGCCGCCGGCCGGCTGGCCCTGGTGGTGACCGAGCTCGGCACCAACCTGGTCCGGCATGTCGGCCCCGGCCGCAAGGCCGAATTGCTGGTCGGCCCCGACGTCGCGCGCGATGCGGGCCCGCCCGCCGTGCAGGTGCTGGCCATGGACCAGGGCGACGGCATGGACCTCGAGCGCTGCCTGCGCGACGGCTACAGCACCGGCGGCTCGTCCGGCACGGGCCTGGGCGCGATCCGGCGCCAGGCCGACCGCTTCGGCGCGTTCTCGGCGCCTGGCCGGGGCACGGTCATCGCCACCCGCTTCGCGGTGCGGGGCGAGCGCACGTCCGTGCCCGCGCGCCCTGCGGCCTTCGACATCGCCGGGCTGTCGCTCGCGGCGCCCGGCGAGTCGGTGAGCGGCGACGCCTGGGCCCTGCGCCGCGACGGCACGCAGTGGTCGCTGGCGCTGGCCGACGGCCTCGGGCACGGGCCCGACGCGGCCACGGCGGCGGATCGGCTGATGGCGCTGCTGGGCGAGGCGGCGCCGGGCCTGCGGGCCTCGCCGGCCGCCTTCCTGGACAGCGCGCACGAGCCGCTGCGCAGCACGCGCGGCTGCGCCGCCGCGATGGTCGCGCTCGATGAAGGCGGCGCGTCGCTGCGCTTCGGCGGCGCCGGCAACGTCATCGGGCGCCTGATCTCCGGCGTGGCCGACCGCTCGCTGCTGTCGCAGCACGGCACGCTCGGCCTGCAGGTGCGACGCCTGCAGGATGTGGTCTACGATTGGCCGCCCCACGCGGTGCTGGTGCTGCACTCCGATGGCATCGTCAGCCGCTGGTCGCTGGCGGACACGCCCGGCCTGCTGCAGGCCGACCCGGCGGTCATCGCCGGATGGATCGCCCGGGACCACCTGCGCGGACGGGACGACGCGACCGTCGTCGTGGTGCGCCGCCATGAAGGACCATGACGGACGATGAAGGACCGTGAGGACAGCGAGACAGTGAGGACAGTTGACACAGTTGGAACGCGCATGACGCCGATGAACGACACCACGACCATCGCTCCGGATGTCGCCGCGCTGCAGGCCGCGCTGGCCGCGGCCCGCGCCCAGGTCGAGGCCTTGCAGAACGAACTCGACGAGACCAACCGCGGCGTGCTGGCGCTGTACGCCGAGCTGGACACGCAGGCCCAGCAGTTGCGCCAGGCGACCGAGCTCAAGAGCCGCTTCCTCGCCTACATGAGCCATGAGTTCCGCACGCCGATCTCGTCGATCCGCAGCCTGACGCGGCTGCTGCTCGACCGCATCGACGGCCCGCTGACGCTGGAGCAGGAACGGCAGATCAACTTCATCCGCACCACGTCGGAGGAATTCGCCGACATGGTCAACGACCTGCTCGACCTGGCCAAGGTCGAGGCCGGCCGCATCGACATCTCGCCGGCCTGGTTCGAGCTGGTCGACCTGTTCGCGGCGCTGCGCGGCATGTTCAAGCCGGTGCTGGTCAACCCGGAGGTGCAGCTGGTCTTCGAGGAGCCGCAAGGCGTCTCGCAGCTCTTCACCGACAACGCCAAGCTGTCGCAGATCCTGCGCAACTTCATCTCCAACGCGCTGAAGTTCACCGCGCAGGGCGAGGTGCGCGTCAGCGCGTTGGTGGGCGACGGTCCGGACGGCGCGGACGAGATCACCTTCTCCGTGCGCGACACCGGCATCGGCATCGCGCCGGAATTCCACGGCGCGATCTTCCAGGACTTCGCCCAGATCGACTCGCCGATCCAGAAGCGCCTGCGCGGCACCGGCCTGGGCCTGTCGCTCAGCAAGCGGCTGGCGGAGCTGCTCGGCGGCCGCGTCGCGCTGAGCAGCACGCCGGGCGTGGGGTCGGTGTTCTCGGTGACGCTGCCGCTGCAGCTGCCGGGCGGGACCGGCGCGACCGAAGCGGCGACCGACGCGGAGGCCAACGCAGTCAGGGGGGTGCCCGACGCATGAGCGAGCCCCACGCCATCGACCGCTCGCGGCACCGGCTGCTCGTCGTCAACGACGATCCGGTGGGCCGCTACACCACGGTGCGGCTGCTCAACGCGGCCGGTTTCCGGACGCTGGAAGCCGCCACTGGCGCCGAGGCGCTGCGCGCCGCGGAGCAGCGGCCGTCCGCCGTCGTGCTGGACATCCACCTGCCCGACATCGACGGCTTCGAGCTGTGCCGCCGCCTGCGCGCCCAGGCCAGCACCTTCCGTCTGCCGGTCATCCACCTGACGGCCGCCTACCTCACCGACGAGGACAAGGTCCGCGGCCTGGACGCCGGCGCCGATGCCTACCTCACCCATCCGGTCGAGCCGGCGGTGCTGGTGTCGACCATCCAGTCGCTGGTGCGCACCCGCGAGGCCGAGGAGGCGATGCGGCGCAGCGAGGCCAAGTTCCGCGCCGTCTACGCGCAGGCGCCGATCGGCATCTGCCTGCTGCGGGCCGGCGACGGCACGCTGCTGGAAGCCAATCCCGCGATGCTGGCGCTGCTGGAGCTCGGCGCCGACCAGGGCGAAGCGGTCGCGGGCCGCCCGCTGACCGACTTCGTCGCCAGCGAGGACCAAGGCGCCGCGCGCGGCTTCATCGCGATGCTCGGCAGCGAGGGCGCGCGCGCGGAGTTCCCGCTGCGCTCGAGCGGCGGCCGCGCGATGCCGGTCGAATGGACCGCCTCGCCCCCGATCGAGCCCGGCATCTGCATGGCGATGGCCTCGGACATCTCGCAGCGCCAGCTGCTGGCGCGGCAGCGCCAGGAACTGCTCGACCGCGAGCGCGTCGCGCGCGGCGAGGCCGAGCGGCTCTCGCGCATGAAGGACGACCTGATCGCGGTGCTGTCGCACGAGCTGCGCACGCCGCTGAACGCGATCATGGGCTGGACGCACGTGCTGCAGCGGCACAGCCCGCCGGAGCTGCTCGTCAAGGGGCTGGCGGCGATCGACCGCAACGTGTCGATCCAGGCGCGGATGATCACCGACATCCTGGACATGTCCCGGCTCAACATCGGCAAGCTGCCGCTGGCGCGCGAGCGAGTCGAGGCCGGCGCGGTGCTGCGCGAGGCGGTGGCGGTGGTCCAGCACACGCTCGACGAAAGCGGCCACCGGCTGGCGCTGGACCTGCGGGACGAGGCCACGCCGCTGCTGGCCGACAGCGGGCGGGTGCAGCAGGTGATCTGGAACCTGATGGGCAACGCCGCCAAGTTCTCGCCGCGCGGCAGCACGATCACCCTGACGCTGCGAGCCGCCGATGGCGGCGCGCGCGTGGAGGTCCGCGACGAGGGCCAGGGCATCGCGCCGGAGTTCCTGCCCCATGTCTTCGACCGCTTCACCCAGAGCGACGCGGCCAGCAGCCGCCAGCACGGCGGGCTCGGCCTGGGGCTGGCGATCGTCAAGAGTCTGGTGGAGGCGCATGGCGGCTGGGTGGAGGTCCACAGCGAAGGGCGTGGGCGCGGCGCGGCCTTCCGCTTCTGGCTGCCCGGTGCCGACAACGCGCCGCCCGACGTGGACACCGGCCCCGGCATGCTGAGCGCCTTCGGCGCCCTCGGCGAGGCCGCCACCGGCGACGCGCCGGCGATCGTGCTGCCGGGCCTGCGGGTGCTGGTCGTGGACGACGACGTGGACGCCGGCGCGATGCTGAAACTGATCCTGGGCGAGCGCGGCGCGCAGGTGACCGTGGTCCACGGCGCGGACGAGGCGCTGCTGGCCCTGGCCGGCAACGCCTTCGACCTCTTGATCAGCGACATCGGCATGCCGGGTCGCGACGGCTACGACCTGGTGCGGGACATCCGCGGCCTCGAGCCGCCCGGCGAGCGGCTGCCGGCGATCGCGCTGACCGCCTTCTCGCGCGACGTGGACCGGCAGCAGGCGCTGCAGGCCGGCTTCGACGCCCACCTGGCCAAGCCGCTCAAGCCGCCGCTGCTGATGCGCCTGGTGGCGCAGATCACCCGCGCGGACGTGGGCTGAGGCGCGCCGCGACCCGGCGCCGGATCAGCCGCCGCCCGGCGGCGCGGCGCGCAGCGACAGGCCCAGCCAGAAGGCGCGGCCCGGCGCCGGCTCGTAGAAGCGGCCGTTGCCGTCGTTGACGATCACGCTGCCGGCGTAGCGACGGTCGGCCAGGTTGTCGATGCGGGCGGTCAGCTCGGCGCGCAGCGCACCGAGGGTCCAGCCATGACGGGCCCGGAGGTTGAGCACGCCGTAGCCGGCGGCCCATTCGCTGTTGAGGTCGTTGACCGCGGCGCGCTTGACGCCGCGCCATTCGACCGCCCACTCGCCGTCGCGCGCCGTCTCGAAGGGCCGCCAGGCCAGCTCGGCGTAGGCGCTGCCGCCGTGGGTGCCGGCGATGCGATTGCCGGACGGCACCGCCACGTTCGCGGATGGACAGGGCGTGCCGACACAGGTCAGGAATCCATCGCGGTATCGCGCCTTCAGCGTGCCGAGCGCCAGTTGGGCGCGCCAGCGCGGCGTCGCGTCCCAGCTGCCCGCCAGTTCCACGCCGCTGCGCCGGGTGCGACCGACATTCTGGAAGCTCGACCGCCCGCCGCTGTTGGACAGCACGCCGATCTCGTCGCGCGTCGCGACATGGAACACCGCGGCGTCCAGCGAGACCGTCCCCGCGCGCCACTTGGCGCCCAGTTCCTGCTGCGTGCTCTTCTGCGGCCGCAGTCCCGCGTTGAAGCCGCCCTGCCCGTCCGCCCGGTAGGCGAGCTCGTTGAGCGTCGGCGATTCGAAGCCACGGCCGACGGCGGCATGCAGCAGCAGCGCCGGCGTCAGTCGCCATCCGAGTCCGACGGCCGGCGTCGCGTAGCGGTAGCGCATCGCGCCCGAATCGTCGCCGTTGCCGAGGAAGCGGTCGCGCGCGGCCAGACGCACGCGACCGGCGCGCAGGCCGGCGCTGGCGTCCAGCGTCGCCGTCAGCGGCAGCTCCAGCTGGGCATAGGCCTCGCGGGTGATCGCCTCGTTGCCCTCGTCGCGGCGCAGCGCGCCGGTGACGCCCAGGCGCTGGGCCGCGCCGCTGCCGACGAAGTTCTCGTAGCCCTGGCGATCGTCCTCCTGGCGTTCCGTGTTCACGCCGGTGACCAGCGTCGCCGCGCCGACGCGCCACAGCGCCCGCGCGTCGATGCCGTCGTAGTCGCGGCTGAAGTCGACCACGCCCCCGCCGCTGCCCGGCGGCGTCTGCGCGGCGACGGGAATGGACTGCCACTGCGTCACCGCGCGCCGGCCCGCATAGGCCGTCAGCACGCTTTCCGCCAGCGGACTTGCCGCTTCGAACTGATGACGCCAGCGCAGGCCGAGCTGCGTCTGCCGCGCGTTCTTGCGGGTGTTGAACTGCGTCGCCGGCGCCGCGGTCTGGTCCGGATCGGCGGCGAGCTGCGCGGCGGTCAGCCCCAGCGGATCTTGCGCGCGCTGGTCGATGTCGCTGAGCAGCATCAGCACCTGGTCACGCGCGCCGGTCCAGGCCAGGCGACCGTTGGCCAGCGTCCGCCTGGCCGCGCTGTGCGGCCGGCTGCCGTCGATCTCCAGGTGGGACGCGCCCAGTCGCGCCTCCCAGCCGTCGCCGAATGGGGTGCCGGCCTCGATCCGCGTCTGGCGCAGGCCGGCGCTGCCGGCGTCCAGATCCAGTTCGGCGAATCGCTCGCGCACCGGCGCGCTCACCAGCGCGATCACCCCGCCCGAGCTGTTGCCGTACAGGGCGGTGAAGGGCCCGCGCAGCACCTCCACCCGCGCGGCGGAGGCCAGGTCGAAGTGCGTCACCTGCCCCTGGCCATCGGGCATCGTGGCCGGGATGCCGTCGGTGTACAGGCGCAGCCCGCGCACGCCGAACGGGGCCCGCGCGCCGAAGCCGCGCGACGAGAGCTGCAGGTCCTGCGCGTAGTTCTGCCGGTTGTTGGCGGTCAGGCCGGGCACGCGATTCAGGGCCTCGGACAGATGGATGCCGGGGCCGGCGCCGCGCAGCGTGTCGGCGTCGACCACCGACGCCGCATACGGCGCGTCCTGCAGCGCGCGCTCCGAGGTGCTGCCGGTGACCACCACCGCCGGCAGCGCGGCCGGCTGTCCCTGCGCCGCGGCCAAGCCCCATCCCCACAGCGCCGCGGCGCCGATCCATTCCCTCGTCGATCGCATGAAGTCCCCGGTGAATGACGGACCGCGACGATACGCGGCCCGGCGCCGGAGGGAGCAATCGGGATGCCAGCGACGAACGACGCGCGCCGGATCCGGGCACCTCGCTTGCTGGACCGCACGAGGTGCCGCGCCCGGACGCGGCGTCCCGGTCCGCGCACGGACCGATCCCGCCTGGAGTCCGCATGAACGACAACACCTTCCGGCGCCTCGCGCGCCCAGCCGCCGCCGGCCTCGCGCTGACGGCCCTCGCCGCCGTCGCGGCGCTCGGCCATCAGGCCGTGCTCGCGCTCGAGGCGCAGACCGCCACGCCGCCCGGCTACGGGCCCAACCCGACCCTGCCCGAGCCGCAAAGGACGCTGGTGCCGACGGTCAAGGTCGCCAAGGCGGTCGGCTGGCCCGCGGGCGGCAAGCCGCAGGCGGCGCCCGGGCTGGCGGTCACGCGCTTCGCCGACAAGCTGGACCACCCGCGCTGGCTGCATGTGCTGCCCAACGGCGACGTGCTCATCGCCGAGACCAACGCGCCGGAGCGCCCCGACGACGGCAAGGGTCCCAAGGCCTGGATCACCAAGCAGTTCCAGAAGAAGGCCGGCGCCACGCCCAAGAGCGCCAACCGCATCACGCTGCTGCGCGACACGGACGGCGACGGCGTCGCGGACCAGCGCTTCGCCTTCGCCGAGGGCCTGAACTCGCCCTTCGGCATGGCGCTGATCGGCAACAACTTCTACGTCGCCAACACCGACGCGGTGGTCCGTTTCCCCTACGCGAGCGGGCAGACCCGGCTGGCCGGCACGCCGGTCAAGGTGGCGGACCTGCCGGGCGGCACGATCAACCACCACTGGACCAAGAGCCTGATCGCCAATGCCGAGGGCACCAAGCTCTACGCGGGCATCGGCTCCAACAGCAACATCGCGGAGAACGGCCTGGAGAACGAGCAGCGTCGCGCCGCGATCCTGGAGATCGACCTGCAGAGCGGTGCCTCGCGCGTCTTCGCCTCGGGGCTGCGTAACCCGGTGGGCCTGGCGTGGGAGCCCACCAGCAAGGCGCTGTGGGTGGCGGTGAACGAGCGCGACGAACTCGGCGACGATCTCGTGCCCGACTACATCACCTCGGTGCGCGACGGCGGCTTCTACGGCTGGCCCTACAGCTGGTACGGCCGGCACGTCGACGAGCGGGTCAAGCCGCAGCGACCGGAGCTGGTCGAGCAGGCGCTGGTGCCGGACTACGCGGTCGGCGCGCACACGGCCTCGCTGGGGCTGGCCTCGGCGGATGGCAACAAGCTCACGCAGGACTATGCGCACGGCATGTTCATCGGCCAGCACGGCTCCTGGAATCGCAAGGTGCCCGCGGGCTACAAGGTCGTCTTCGTGCCCTTCGTCGGCGCCAAGCCCAGCGGCATGCCGATCGACGTGCTGACCGGCTTCCTCGACGCCAAGGGCCAGGCGATGGGCCGGCCGGTGGGCGTGGCGATCGATCGCCAGGGCGCGCTGCTGGTGGCGGACGACGTCGGCAACGCGATCTGGCGCGTGACGGCGGCCGGAGCCGCCGGGCCTCGCGCGGCCTTCCCGGCCGCGGCCGGCGCGGCCAGCACGCCGGCTTCCCGCTGAGGAGCCGCGCATCGCGCGCCGTCGCGCCCTTCCCTTTCGACGGCGGGATTGGAGAATGGCACTTCGGTGCCATTTTCATTTTTATGCGCAATATATTGCTGATCTCTTGACGCCGATCTGGCAATAAACTACGGTTTAACCGTCGATCAGCAATTAATTACCATGCTCACCCTCCCGGAAATTGCCGACACCCTGCGTGACGCCGCCAAGCGCAACGGCTGGACGCAGGCGCGCCTGGCGGAATCGTCGGGCGTGTCGCCGCGCACGCTGACCCATGTGCTCAGCGGCGAGGAGGACTTCCGTCTCACCACGCTGATGGCGCTGGCCGACCGGCTGGGACTGGAGTTGCTGCTGGTGCCCAAGGGCGCGGCGCGGGCGCTGGGCGCGGGCGAGGAGCTCGGCCCGCCGGTCCGGTCCGTCGTCACCGAGGCGCTGGATGCGCTGCACGCGCCCGCCGGGTCCTCCGCCGCCAAGGGGCCGCGATGAACGTCAAGGCGCTGGCCATCCACCTGGGGGAGCTCCGCCTGGGCGTGCTGTTCCAGTACGCGCTGCCCGGCGCGGCGGTCACCAACCGCTTCGTCGCCGACGAGGACCTGGTCGCGCGCGCCGGCGCCGTCATGCCCACCTTGTCGCTGTCGATGCGCGCGGCCACGCCGCAGGCGCAGGCGGCGGTCTGGCGCGACATCCGGTCCGCCAGCTTCAACGGTCGCCACTCGGCGAAGAACGGCTGGCTGCTGCCGGCCTTCTTCCAGAACCTGCTGCCCGAGGGCGTGTTCCGTGACCACGTCGCCGCGCTGCGCCAGTGCGCCCCGACCGACCACTTCGAGATGCTGGCCGCCTGCGGCAAGGATCTGCCCGGCAAGGTCCACGCGCTGCCGGTGGCGTTGTCGCGGGACGAGCTCGCCCGCTACGTGACCCAGGGCCAGGACGCGCTGGAGATGTCGGTCACCGCCGATCCGCTCGAGGAAGGCGTGTCGCTGTCGGGCGTGCAGCCCAAGCTCGGCGTGATCCGCGATGGCGACCGCTACGTCGGCCGCACCAAGGACCACGACACCCACATCATCGCCAAGCTGCCGGTCGTCGGGCAGCCGCTGCTGCCGGAGGTCGAGGACCTGACGCTGCGCCTGGCGCGCGCGGCCGGTGTGGACACCTGCGACGCGGCGCTCGAGCCGCTGGAGCGCCTGGGCCTGCCGCATGGCTACGACCTCGGCGACGCGACCGGGCAGACCCGCTTCCTCGCGGTGACGCGCTTCGACCGCTCGCCGGCCGGGCGCATCCACGTCGAGGACTTCGCCCAGATCCTGGGCCGCATGCCCGAGGACAAGTACGGCGGCGGTCCCGACGGACGCCCGGTGACCTACCTCGACATCGCCGCGGTGCTGATGGCCGAGCCCTCGATGGGGCAGCCGGCGGTGCACGAGCTGCTGCGCCGGCTGGTGGTCAACGAGATGGTCGGCAATGCCGACATGCATCTGAAGAACCTCGGCGTGCGCTACCTCGACGGCCTCACGCCGACGCTCTCGCCGGCCTACGACCTGGTCGCCTACGCGGTGTACCACCGCCTGCGCGGCCATGCGCTGCTGATCCTGCCGCCGGAGTACCTGCCGCGGGCCGCGCGGGCTTCCGAGGGCGCGACGACGGCGCCGCAGTCGATGTCGCCGGCGCTGCTGCAGGCCTTCTGCGACCGGCTGCGCATCCCGGTCAAGCCGGCGGAGCAGGCGATCTCGCGCTGCGTCAAGGCGGCCTTCGCGCACTGGCCCGAGATGATCGAGGCGTCCCTGCTGACCGCGCAGCAGAAGCAGCGGCTGCTGGCGCACTTCCAGGCGCATGAGCTGGTGGCATCGCTGGCGCGCCGCGCGGCACGCACCGCCGCAAACGCGCAGACGGCACAGGCGGCACCGGCGGCACCGATGGCACAAACGGCCCCCATGGCCGAACGCCCCGACGGCGAGGCGGCCTCGGGCTGAGGCCCATGGACGCTCAGGCGTCCTGCTGCCGCTCGTACTCCGCGCTCTCCTGGGCGAGTTCGTCGCGCCACTGCCGTTCCAGCTCGTCGCGACGGCGCCGCAGCGCGGTCGACAGCGACGACCAGTCCACCGACGAGGCATGCGTCAGCCGCGGCAGGATGCCCTGCTCCACGTCCTTGGCGTGATGGCTGACGTAGCGGCCCAGCACGCCGACCAGGGGCGCGAACTGCGCGTCGTCCGCGCGCATGCGCCGCAGCTGCGACATCAGGATGCGCACGACCAGGTGCTCGATCTCGGCCTCGTTGATCAGCCGGCGCTCCACGGCGCCGACCTCCGGACACTTGCGCACCGCCGGGTAGAACAGCTCTTCCTCCAGCGTCGCATGCACCGTCAGCAGCGCGCAGGTGCGGCGCACCAGCGCCTCGCAGGACTCGTGGTCCCCCAGCGCCCAGAGCCGGTCGAACTGGTGGAAGGCGTGCTGCGCGCGCTGGTGGTCGTCGATCAGGAGGGCCACGACCTCGTCCCGCGCCATCAGGTCGGCACGGAACTCGGTCCTCGGCAGGACATGGGCCCTCATGCCGGTTCCCCTTGCTCGAGGCACTCCGCCAGCGGCTGCGCCAGGCGTTGCCTGGCCGGCGTGGCGTGGTCGTCGTGATAGCGCCGGGGGCCGTCGGGGTGGACGCCCGGATCGTCCGGATGCTCATGGGGCGCCTGCTCGGGGCCGGGCGCGGGCGGCTCCGCGGGCGCGGTCTCGTCGGAGCGCTTCGGCGCGTCGGTCGGGCCTGGCGCGGGTGGCGAGGCAGCGTCCGGCCCCTCCCACAACTGCTGCCAGGACGACTCCCCGAGCGCCTGCGCATCGAGCGGCGCCTCGTCGAGCGCCTCGATCACGCCCAGGGTGCGCAGCGCGCCGCTGAGCGGATCGCGGCGGCGGAAGCGCCGATCGCGCACGCGGTAGAGGTGCAGGTCGGCGCCGATCATCCGGTACTCGCGCACATGCCCGTCGCCATGCGGCAGATCGTCGGCGCAGAACGGCCGCGGCAGTTCGCCGGCATCGGCCGGCAGCACCGCGTGGTTCCACTGGATCGGGTCGTCCAGCAGCGACTGTGGCGTCAGGCCGAGCAGCCCTTCCACCGAGGCGCTGACGTGCAGCAGGCGTTGACTCGCGACGTCGGCGCACCACACCAGGTGCCAGGGCGTCTCGAAGGCCTTGTCGTTCATGAGGCGGGTCTCCTTGGAACTTCCGGAGGGCGGGTGGCGCGGGCGGGGAATCGCCGTCGACAGGCTCCGGGCAATCGCGGTGCCGTCCCCGATCGGGGGACAGCGGCCGCGGCCGGACCCCGGCGCGCGCCGCTTGGAGCGCGCCGTGGGAGCCGGCGTCGGCGCCACGTCGAAGGCGGCGTCGAAGCCGGCACGAAGGGCGGCGTCAGGCTGATCCTCAAATGGCGCCCACGCTGCCGGTCACCGGCAGCACGATGCCGGTCACGTAGCCCGAGCACACCGGCGAGGCGAGATACACGTAGGCCGGCGACAGCTCCTCGGGCTGCGCGGCGCGTTTCATGTCGCTGGTGGCGCCGAACTCGGACACCTTCTTGGCGGGGGAGTCGGCCGGGTTGAGCGGCGTCCACACCGGCCCGGGCGCGACCGCGTTCACGCGGATGCCCTGCGGCAGCAGGTTCTGCGCCAGCGACTTGGTGAAGGCATGGATCGCGCCCTTGGTCGAGGCGTAGTCCAGCAGCGTCGCGCTGCCGCGCAGGCCCACCACCGAGCCGGTGTTGATGATGCTCGCGCCCTGCTTCAGGTGCGGCAAGGCCGCCTGGGCCATGTGGAAGTAGCCGAAGATGTTGGTCCGGAAGGTGAGCTCCAGCCGTTCCTCGGTCAGGTCGGCCAGCGTCTCGGCGTGCTCCTGGAAGGCCGCGTTGTTGACCAGCACGTCCAGCCGCCCGAAGCGCTGCACGACCTTCTGCACCGCTTGCCGACAGAACTCCCGGTCCTGCACGTCGCCCTTGATCAGCTCGCACTGGCGGCCCTCGGCCTCCACGTGGCTGGCGGTCTTGCGCGCGTCCTCGTCCTCGCTGAGGTAGACGATGGCCACGTCCGCGCCCTCCCGGGCGAACAGCACCGCCACCGCGCGGCCGATGCCGGAGTCCCCGCCGGTGACGATCGCCGTCATGCCCTCGAGCTTGCCGCTGCCGCGGTAGTCGGGCGCCAGGAAACGCGGCGCGAGGTCGAGATCACCCTCCTCGCCCGGCTTGTCCAGGTGTTGCGTGGGGAAGCGGCTGGGCTGCTCGCGCGCGCCGGCCTGCACCGGCTCGTCCTTCGAGGACTTCCTGCCGGCTTCCTTGGCCTGCTTTTCCTGGTCCTTGACGTCCTGCTGATGCTGCACGTGCTGCTGCTTCTCCACGGTGTCCTTCGCGGTCTTCGTCGTCATGGGGGTACTCCTTGGGAACGGTCGTCGATGCCCGGAATCGGCAAGCGCCGGACCGGGCTGTACTTCCACCGCCGCTGGCCCTCACCCCTTCCCTCTCCCGCAAGCGGGAGAGGGGGCAATACCGCCAGCGGTGGCGCCCCCCTTTGCCCCTCTTTTCACCCTCTCTTTCCCCCCTCTTTGCATCTCTCTTCGCCCCCGTTGCACCTCTCGTTGCACCCTGGTTGCACCGCTCGTTGCCCCTCGCGTTGCATCTCGCGTTGCACCCTCTCCCCGCGAGCGGGGAGAGGGAGGGGTGAGGGGCCGTGTCATTGCGGCGAAGCCGCCACTTGAAACCGGGCGCGCCGCTTGCAGGCACCCGTGCGACACAAGGACCGCTCATGACGCCATTCGCTCCGCCGCTCCACGCCCACACGGTGCCGCCCAGCCCGCCGCATCCGAACGAGGTGCCTTTCGTGCCGCCGCCGCCGCACGGCCCCACGCCGGAGCCGGACGACCAGCCGCCCGACGTCATCGACCCGCCCATCCCTGGCGAGAACCCGATCCCGGTGCGCGAGCCGCCCTACATGCCGCCGCCCACCGCCATCAACTGACTCCGGGCGATCCGGCGAGCGGGCGAATCGCGGGCGTCGCGTTCGGAGAGAGGCGCGCACCAGCATCGGGCGGCACGGCGATTGCCAATGACAGGGGCTTGTTTCCCTCTGTCACAGGAGTCGCCTTTGAATGCATTGCTGCTCCCGGCGCTGCGCCGGGCATGCGCCGACGGCGTGTTGGCCAGCCTGTTCTCGGGGCTGGCGCTGTTGCGCGGCAGCCGGTCCGACCATGCCCACTTGGTCGGTCGTTCCGAGTACCGCGTCGGCCGTCCGCCGCTGAAATCCTCCGCCGCCAACCTTTTGCTACACACCGCCACCGGCCTGGTGTGGGGCGCGCTCTACGACCGCCTGCGGGCCCTGCGTGACCGCCCCACCCGCGGCAACGCCGTCACCGACGCGCTGCTGCTCACGGCCGTCGCGGTCGGCGTCGACCGCGTCGTCACGCCCAGCGTGCTCACCCCGGGCGCCGACAAGCGCGCCACCGCCGCCGGCACGCGCCCGCCTTCGGCGATGAGCCTGCTGATGATCTACGGCGGCTTCGCGGCCGGCCTGGCGCTGGGCGGCATGCACGCGCTGCGCGACCATCCCCGCGCCAGCGCGGACGCTGAGAACGACAGCGACTACGGCGACTACGACGAGGACTTCGACGTCCTGGCAGACCCTGCGCCCCGACGCGCAGGCAGCCGGGCATGAAGTCGCTGCATCTCCAGATCCGTTTCCTGGTTCCGCTGCTGATCACGCTGACCGTCGCGGCGCTGCTGGCGCTGCCGCTGCTGGACCGGATGACGCTGCGCTGGTTCTCGCGCGACCTGAGCGCCCGCGGCGAGATGGTCGCCAAGACCCTCTCCGTCGCCATCGCCGACATCGATCCCACCGCCAAGCGCGACCGCCTGCGCAACCTGCTCGAGCGCGGCGTGCTCGACGAGCGCCTGGTGGGCATCGCCATGTGCGCGGCCGACGGCACGCAGGTGCTCAGCACCAAGGGCTTCCCCGACACGCTGGGCTGCAAGGAGGCCGAGATCACCGCCGCGCGCAAGGATCCGCGGCTGGAGCTGGCCAGCGGCGCGGTGCACGTGGGCGTGTTCCCCGTCAATCCGCAGCAGGCCGACTCCGACCGCCTCGTGCTGCTGCACGACCTCAGCCTGCCCGACCGCCGCAGCCTGGACACGCGGCGCTACATGATCATCTTCATCACGGTGCTGGGCCTGGCGGTCGCGGGCATCACGATGGTCGTGGCGCAGCTGAGCTGGCGCGGCTGGGTCTCCGGCATGCGCGCGATCCTGCGCGGCGAGGGCCTGGTGCGGCCGCTGCTGGGCGGCGCCGCTTCCGACGGCAGCGGCCCGCAGACCGCGCCGCCCGAACTGCAGCCGCTGGAGGTCGAGATCCGGCAGCACATCCGCGAGCTCGAGGACAACCTCTACCGCGAGCACGGCCCGCTCACGCCCTGGGACCCCGACCGCCTGCGCGGCCTGCTGCGCACGCAGCTGCGCGGCGACCAGGTCATCGTCGTCTCCAACCGCGAGCCCTACATCCACCAGCGCGGCCCGAACGGCATCTCGGTCAGCCGGCCCGCCAGCGGCCTGGTCACCGCGGTCGAGCCGGTCATGCGCGCCTGCTCCGGCACCTGGATCGCGCACGGCAG
Organism: Roseateles sp. 22389; assembly: GCF_052044995.1. Classification (NCBI taxonomy): domain Bacteria; kingdom Pseudomonadati; phylum Pseudomonadota; class Betaproteobacteria; order Burkholderiales; family Sphaerotilaceae; genus Roseateles; species Roseateles sp. 22389. Next base: position 59,578 of record NZ_JBQEOF010000008.1, on the reverse strand, counting down.
CGGCAGCGCGGACCAGGAGGTCGTCGACGCCAACGACCGCGTCGCCGTCCCGCCCGACACGCAGGAGTACGTGCTCCGCCGCATCTGGCTCAGCGACGAGGAAGAGCGCGGCTACTACCAGGGCTTCGCCAACGAGGGCCTCTGGCCGCTGTGCCACGTCGCGCATGTGCGACCGGTCTTCCGCGAATCCGACTGGGCGCAGTACCGCGCGGTCAACCAGCGCTTCGCCGACGCCGTCGTCGCCGAGGCGCGCGGCGACGACCCCGTGGTCCTGGTGCAGGACTACCACTTCGCGCTGCTGCCGGCGATGGTGCGCGAGAAGCTGCCCAAGGCGACGATCATCACCTTCTGGCACATCCCCTGGCCCAACCCCGAGTCCTTCGGCATCTGCCCGTGGCGGCGCGAGCTGCTGCAGGGGATGCTGGGCAGCACCATCCTCGGTTTCCACACCCGCTTCCACTGCAAGAACTTCACCGAGACCGTGGACCGCTACCTGGAGGCCCGCATCGAGCACGAGCACTCCACCATCAGCTACCAGGGCGAGCCCACGCTGGTGCAGAGCTACCCCATCTCCATCGCCTGGCCGACCGACGAGGAGCGCGCCGGCTGGCCCTCGCCGGCGGACGCGCGCGCGGCGGTCTTCGAGCGGCTGGGCCTGGCGCCCGACACCGTCATGGCGGTCGGTGTCGACCGCTTCGACTACACCAAGGGCATCCTGGAGCGGCTGCACGCGGTCGAGCGCCTGCTCGAGAAGTACCCGCAGTGGCAGGGCCGCTTCGTGCTCGTGCAGGTCGCCGCGCCCACGCGCAGCGCGCTGGAGGAATACCGCGAGTTCCAGGATCGCATCCACCGCGTCACCGAGCGCATCAACCTGCGCTTCGGCGGCGCGGGCTACAAGCCGGTGCTGCTGCTGGCCGAGCACCACGACCACTCGGCGCTGATGGAGCTCTACCGCGCGGCCCACATGTGCGTCGTCACCAGCCTGCACGACGGCATGAACCTCGTCTGCAAGGAATTCATCGCCGCGCGCGACGACGACCAGGGCGTGCTCATCCTCAGCCGCTTCGCCGGCGCCGCGCGCGAGCTGCCCGAGGCGCTGGTCATCAACCCGTACCACGTCGAGGAAACCACCGATGCCTTGCACCGCGCCGCCACCATGCCGCCGCAGGAGCAGCGCGAGCGCATGGCCAGCCTGCGCATGACGGTGCGCGAGTTCAACGTCTACCGCTGGGCCGGCCGCATGTTGACCGATGCCGGCCAGTGGCGGCTGCGCGAGCGCATCACGCGGCGCGTGCAGCGCCGTGCGCGCGAGTCTGGCGAGGAGGCTCTCACGCCATGAAGCCGGTGCGATACCTGCTCGACGCGGAGGGCCGCGCCGCGCTCGCCCGCCTCATGACCCGCCGACCGCTGCTTGGTTTCGATTTCGACGGCACGCTCGCGCCCATCGTCATGCATCCGGACGAGGCGCGCATCCCGGCGCGCACGGCGGCCCTGCTCGCGCGGCTCGCGGAGCGCGTGCCGATCGCGGTCGTCAGCGGCCGCCAGGTCTTGGACGTCCGGCACCGGCTCGGCTTCAAGCCCACGCACATCGTCGGCAACCACGGCGCGGAGGACGAGTTCGACGGCCCGGACCCGCGCCTGGTCACCACGCTCGAGGCCTTCCGGGAACGGGCGCGGCGCCTGGCGCCGATGCTGGCCGACGCGGGCGCGAGCATCGAGGACAAGGGCGCCTCGCTCGCCATCCATTACCGCTTGGCGCCCGACCCGGTGCTGGCGCGCGAGGCGATCGCGACGCTCATGCGCGAGTTGCCGCCGGGCATCGAGGCGGAGCCTGGCAAGCGCGTCGTCAACATCCTGGTCGAGAACGCGCCGGACAAGGGCGACGCCATGCAGCGCCTGGCCCGCCGCTACGGTGCCGAGGCTGGTTTCTACGTCGGCGACGACACCAACGACGAGCCTGCCTTCGAGCGTGCGGGCGACGACTGGGTGACGGTGCGCATCGGTCCTCGCCTGGACCACAGCCACGCGCGCTACTACCTCCAGGAGCAGTCGGAGATCGACGACGTCCTGCGCCTGATGCTCTCGCACCTCGACAGCTCCGGCGCCCTCGCCCGCCCCTGACACCGCACGCCGCATGCCGCCGCGTCTCGCGGTCGATGCGGCGTGCACGCTTGGCGGTCACGGTCACGACCCTCATCGCGCACCGCAGTCCTCGTCGCGGTCGTGATCGTGGTCGCAGGACGCCAGTGCTTCGAGCTCAGTCCGACCGGGTCCCCTTTTCGGAACTTAAGGAGGGAATTTGGCGGCCGGGGCGGCCGCCAAAGGAGGGAGATGGAGAAAAGGGGACCCGGTCGGACTGAGCGGCGCTCGGTCTCCGCAGAACCAGCCCCTTCAAGGCGCCGGCGACGGCGGCAACGAGGGTTTGATGACGGGTGCCGCCGGCGCCGGCACGTCTTCCACGAGCGCCCTCACCCTGGGCAGCGATTGTGGATACGTCTTCTGCAGCCAGGCAATGAGCCCTTCCCTCAACTCACATCGCAGGTCAAAGGCTTTCCCGGAGTCTTTCGCGCTGACCAGCACACGGATCTGCATGGTGCGCTCGGTGGTCTCGACGACCTGCACGCCGCAGACGCGCCCATCCCAGTGGGCTGAAGCTTTGCACATCGCCGTCGCCTTGTCCCGCAGGTCCTGCACGGGCAAGGTGAAGTCGACCCACAGCATCACGGTGCCGAGGATGCTGGCGCTGGTGCGCGTCCAGTTCTGGAATGGATGTTCGATGAACCATTGCAGCGGGATGATGAGCCGGCGTTCATCCCAGACCTTGAGCACGACGTAGGTGGAGGTGATTTCCTCCACCCGTCCCCATTCGCCTTCGATGATGAGCACGTCGTCGAGCCGGATGGGTTGGGCCATGGCGATCTGCAGGCCGGCGAGGAGGTTCCCGAAGACCGATCGCGCGGCCAGGCCGAAGACGAGACCGGCGATGCCGGCCGAGGCCAGCAGGCTGGCGCCGACCTGTTTCGCGCGTGGGAAGGTCATCAGCACGAAGGCCAGCGCGGTGAGCATCACCGCGCCCTTGGCCACGCGCGCGAGCACCTTGGTCTGGGTCTGGATGCGGCGTGCCGCGAGGTTGTCCTCGACGTCGGCCGGATGCATCAGCGCCACGCCCTGCGCGACGCCGGTGATCGCTCCGGCGCCCACAGCCGCGAGCGCGAGGATGGTCAGCACGCCCAGCAGGTGTTGCACGCCACCGATGCCGGCGACGGTATCGGGCACGCCCTGGGCGGCGATCAGCAGGCCGATCAGCGGCAGTGCCCAGCGCGCGGGGTTGTCGCAGCGCTTCACCACCGCGGTCAGGAGCGGTGAGAAGCGGGTCAGCCGCAGCGCGATCGGCCGCAGGATCGCGTGCAGCAGGAGCGCGCCCGCCACCACGGCCAGTGCGCCGAGCAACAACTGACCCCACAGCAGCAGGTCGGCATCGAGGACGTTGAATCGGGTCTTCCAGGCTTGCATGCGGCGGGCAGCGGCAAGTCCCGTTCCGGCGCCGGGCCGCCCGCTTGCCGGACGGGGAGTGATTCCACGATCAGGAGACCGACATGGCCGACAGCAAGACCCGTCCGTCGCCCGGCGACGCGTCGCAACCGCGGCGCCTGCTGGACCAGGCGCCGGTCGCGCCGGGCACGCAGGCGCCCGACGCGCAGCCACAGCACCAGGAGGATATGCAGCTGCCGCACGAACGCGACCAGAGCGTGCGCGGCGACTCGACCGGCAGCCACGGCACCGGCGCCGCGGGCGAGCGTCAGCGCGAAGTCATGGGCCAGGCGGGCGACGACCTCAAGCAGGGGCAGGTCGATACCGACTTGCGCACCACACCCGGCCTGGATGCCGAGCGGCGCGACCGGCTGGTCCCCGGACCGGCGCCCTCCGGCCCGACGCGTCGCGGCGGCGGCTGACCACCGCCCCCCGCCTCCACGGCGCACCGCGCGACCCCAGGCCATGCGCCAATGAAAACAGGGCCTCATCGGGCCCTGTCCTTGTCTCCATCGCGCCTCGGGAATGATCGTCGGTCGTCAGCTGTGCTGGCGGCGCCGTTCCACGGCGTCGATGCGCAGCATCTGGCGGTACTTGGTCACCGTGCGCCGCGCCACCACCAGGCCCTGGCGGGCCAGCTGGCGCGTGATCTCGGCGTCGGACAGCGGGTTCTCGGGCCGCTCGGCCTCGATGATGTCCTTGATCAGCCCGCGGATCGCCGTGCCGGAGCACGCGCTGCCGTTGCTGCTCACGATCGCGCGGGAGAAGAAGTACTTGAGCTCGTACACGCCGGTGGGCGTCGCCAGGTACTTGTTGTTGGTCACCCGCGAGACGGTCGATTCATGGATGCCGACCTCGTCGGCGATCTCCTTGAGCCCCAGCGGCTTCATCGCCATCGCGCCGAACTCGAGGAAGTGGCGCTGCCGGCGCACGATCGCGCTGGCCACGTCCAGGATGGTCGAGAAGCGCTGCTCGATGTTGCGCATCGTCCAGCGCGCCTCCTGCAGGTGGTTGGCCATCTCGGCATGCCCCTGCTGGCGATGGCGCTGGAACAGCTCCGCATAGACCTGGTTCATCCGCACCTTGGGAATGACCGCCGGATTGAGCTGCACCCGCCACTGGCCGCGCACCTTGGTCGTCAGCACGTCCGGCACGATGTAGGCGGCCTGCGTCGTCTCGTAGCGCCAGCCCGGCCGAGGATCGAAGCGGCGCAGCTTCAGGCAGACCGCCTCCGCTTCCGCCACGCTGACATCCAGCAACTGCGCCAGCGCCGGAATGTCGCGCGAGGCCAGCAGGTTCAGGTGCTGGGTGATGATGCGCTCGGCCAGCCGGCGGCTGCGGGCGTCCTCGATCTTGGGCAGCTGCAGCAGCAGGCATTCCGCGACGCTGCGCGCGCCCACGCCCAGCGGGTCCAGCGCCTGCACGCGCTTGAGCGCGATCTGCATCTCTTCCAGCGCCACCGGCGGTTGCATCTGGGCCACCGCGGCCAGCTCCTCCAGCGAGCTGCGCAGGTAGCCGTCGTCGTCGACCGATTCGGCCACGATGGTGGCCAGCACCAGGTCGCGCGGCGACAGCCGCAGCACGTTGAGCTGGCTGCGCAGGTGCTCGCGCAGGCAGGTCTGCGCGGCGGTCATCTCGAGCGCGCTGAGTTCGCCGTCTTCGGCCCGGCGCATCGAGCCGGAGCTCTCCGCGCGCCAGATCTCGCGATCGTCCGGCAGCGGCTCCGGGGTTTCGGCCATCACCGGCGACGGCGCCACCGGCACGTCGGCGTCCAGCGGCAGGGCTTCATCCGAGCCCTCGGTGACTTCGAGGAAAGGATTGCGCCCCAGCATGTCGGTGACCATGGTGGAGAAATCCAGCGAGGACATCTGCAGCAGCCGCACGGCATGCTGGAGGCGAGGCGACAGTGTCTGCGACTGCTTGTGCTCGTGCCTGAGTTCCATTGCTCCCACTTGTGAGACTCCTGTCCGGTAGAGGATGAAACTGCCCGCAACCGGTTCCGGAGGTCCCCGCCGCGGAGGACGGGAACGGGTTGCAGGCAGTGCCGGCGAACCGGCCTGATGGTCCTTCTGCGCAAGGACCATGCCACCTCGCCGCGACGGTTTCACATCGCGGAGCCGGCGTCATCCGGCGTGCCTGCCCGAAAGCCGCAAACCCACTGGGCACGGGGCCTGCCGGCGAATTGGCCGGACGCGACGGCGACCTCGGATTCGTCGCTCGCGCGCCGGTCCGCGGCGTCCCGCAGGGTCGCGGGACCTCTTTCACCGGCTCGATCGAGCAAGGCTTTCGGCACCGTTTACCGATGGCCGGCGTGGTCGTGCCCGCTCGCTGGCGCGCCATTCCGGTCCCGTGGGCGGGTAACCACCCGTACCGTGCCGGGTCCCGCGCGCCCTCGGGTCGTGGACGCGAGCGGCACGACGGCTGGCCCGGGGCTTGCTTCGAGCGTCCGACAGCCCCGTCCCTCCGTCATCCTTACATCTTGCGAGCCGCCACCCTGCCCCCGACCACGATGCGCCGCTGGGCGACGCGGGGTCTTCTCTTGATCGCGCTGGTCTTCCTGTTGAAGGAAGCGAGCGCCATCGTGCTGCCGGTCCTGGTGGCCTTGATCCTCACCTTCGTGCTGGCGCCGGCCGTGCGGACGATGCGGCACCATGGCATGCCCGAACCGGTGAGCGCCGCGATGCTGGTGACGACCGTGGTGGGCTGCAGCGTGCTGAGCGTGGCGCTGCTCGCGGAGCCCGCCGCGCAATGGTGGCAGCGCGCGCCGGAGGCGGTGACGCAGGCGCTGAACCGGGTGGACCGGTGGCGCGCGTCGATTCCGGGCTTCGGCCCGCCGGTCGAGCGGCGCAGCGCCGGCCGCGCCCCCGCCCCGCCCGCCGACCCGGTGCGCGACCGCCTGGCCAGCGAGGGCGTCGCCTTGACGGCGCAGGTGCTGGGCGGCGGCCTGAAGTTCCTGGTGTCGGCCGCGGCGACGACCATCCTGCTGTACTTCCTGCTGGCCTCGGAGCATTGGGTGCTGTCGCGCTGCATCGAGCTCCTGCCTCACCGCCCGCGGCTGCGCGCGATGGTGCTGGGAGGATTGCGCGCGGCCCAGCGCGACATCTCGCGCTACGTGGCCTCGGTCACCGCGATCAACGTCGGCATGGGGCTGGTGGTGGCCGGCACGATGTGGATGGTGGACCTGCCCAACCCGGGCCTGTGGGGCGCGCTGGCCGGGCTGCTCAACTTCATTCCCTATCTCGGGCCGCTGATCATGTGCGGCCTGCTGCTGGCGGCCTCGCTGGCCTCGGCGCTGGGCGACGCGGGCTTCGCGGCGATGAGCGCGCCGGTGCTGGCCTACCTCTGCATCCATGGGATCGAGTCCAACTTCGTGACGCCGATGGTGATCGGCAAGCGGCTGTCGATGAACCCGCTGTCGGTGTTGCTGTCGGTGATGTTCTGGGGCTGGCTCTGGGGCGTCGCGGGCGCGGTGCTCGCGGTCCCGCTGCTGATCTGCCTGCGCAGCATCAGCCAGCGCAACCGCCACATGCGTCCCGTCGCGGTCTACCTGCGCGGCAGCGACCGGCCCTGCCCGCCGCTGAGCAGCTTGCTGCGCCCGCCGCCCTTGTCGCCACATCCCTTGTCGCCGGCCGCCGCCTCGGCGGTCCCGCCCGCCTCGTCGCCGCCCGTGACTTCCCTCGACGGTGCCGCCCCGGCGGCCCGTCCCGACGCCCTTGAACAGCACCGCCCATAATCTGCCGCCGCGACGCTCCCGCGTCCGCGCCGCCGGCCTCTGGCCGCGGCGGCATGACCGTTCCTCCGCCGCACCGCCCATGCCTTTGCCGATCCGTTCCCGCCTGCTCGTGCTCGTCCTGTCCGTGATGCTGCCGGGCATCATCGCGGCGCTGTGGGTCAGTTGGCAGACCTGGAGCGACGAGCAGGAAGCCACCGTGCGCCACATGCGCGACAGCACGCGCGCGCTCTCGATGGTGGTGGACAAGGAACTGGCGCGCCGCGCCGGCATCGCGCGGGTGCTGTCGCTGTCGCAGATCCTGGACAGCGCGCCGCAGGTCCCGCAGGACGACCTGGCGATGCTGGAGCTGCAGTCGCGCCGCGCGATGCAAGGGCTTTCGGGCTGGGTCGAGTTGAACGCGCCCGGCCGCACGCTCTTCAGCACCCGCCTGGCCAGTGGCCGCGTGGCCGACACGCCGCTCGCGCCCGCGGCCGCCGCGTCGGCGCCCGGGCCCGCGATGACCGCCCCGCCGGTCGCCGTCGCCACGCCGGCGCCGCCCGGGCTGCCCACGACGGCCGCCTCGCGCCCGGTGCTGGTCCGCGAGGCCGTCCCGCTGATCGAGCAGGCCGTCATCGGCGACCTCGGGCCCGACCCGGCGACCGGCCAGCTGCGCGCGCAGATCGTCCAGCCGATCGAGCGCGGCGGGCATGTCTGGCTCAACATGAGCATCAGCGTCCTGCCGCAGGAGATGCAGCAGATCATCGATGCCCAGCGGCTCCCGCCCGACTGGACCGCCACGATCATGGACGGCCGCGGCACGGTGGTCGCCCGCCACCCGGGCGGCATCAGCTACGCCGGCCGCCCCGGCACCGACGATCTCCGGCGCCTGATGGCCACGCGCGAGGAAGCGCGCTTCGACTCGGTCAACCTGGACGGCAAGCCGGTGGTCGGCTATTTCACCAAGTCGCCGCAGGGCTGGACGGTGGTGACCGCGGTGCCGCGCGACAGCGGCGTGGGCGGGCTGGGCGGCCGCACCGCGCTGCAGCCGATCGCCATCGGCGCGCTGCTGCTGGTGCTGGTCGGCATGTTCGGCGCGCTGTGGATCAGCCGGCGCATCTCCGGCCCGATCCACGCGCTCAGCGCGATCGCCAGCGAGCTGCGCGCTGGCGAGCCGGTGCACGCGCCCAAGACCGGCATGCTCGAGTGCGACGAGGTCGCGCTGGCGCTGGAGGATGCCAGCGTCGCGATCCGGCAGGGGCGCTCCGAGCTCGAGGACCGCGTCAACGAGGCCATCGACCGCACCCGCGAGGCCGAGCAGCTCAGCTCGCGCTCGCAGCGCACGGCGGCGCTGGGCCGGCTGACCGGCGGCGTCGCGCACGACTTCAACAACCTGCTGGGCGTCATCAGCAACAGCGCCCATCTGATCCAGCGCAGCCCGCATGCGGAATCGCTGGCGATGCCGCTGGGCGCGATCATGCGTTCGGTCGACGTCGGCAGCCGACTGACCCAGCACCTGCTGCGGGTGGCCGGTCGCCAGCCGGTGCATCCGCAGGTGGTGGACCTGCGCTCCACGCTCGGCGAGATGAACGAGCTGCTGGCCACCGTGCTGGGCAAGCGCATGCAGCTGACGATGACGATGGCGCCGGACCTGCCGAGCGTGCGGGTCGATCCCTCGGAGCTGGAGCTCGCGCTGATCAACATCGCGCTCAATGCGCGCGACGCGACCAACGGCATGGGCGAGATCACGCTGGAGGCCGGCCGCGCCGCGCCGGGCGACGTCCAGGACCTGGCGCCCGGGGAGTACGTCGCCATCAGCGTCTCCGACCGGGGGCCCGGCATTCCCGAGGACCTGCTGGTGCGCGTCTTCGAGCCCTTCTTCACCACCAAACCGGTCGGCAAGGGGACCGGCCTGGGCCTGAGCCAGGTGCTGGGCTTCTGCGTGCAGGCCGGCGGCACCGCGCGCATCGCCAGCCAGCTGGGTGCCGGCACGACGGTGACCCTGCTGCTGCCGGCGCGCAGCAGCGCGTCCGCCGGCGGCGGCGGTGCCCGTGACGAGGTGGCGCTGCCGGAGGCGCGCGCCAATGCGCTGGCCGGCGCGCGGGTACTGCTGGTGGAGGACAACGAGGAGCTCAACCGCGTCACCGCCAGCCTGCTGCGCAGCTTCTCGTGCCAGGTGCTGACGGCCAAGGACGCCGACGAGGCGCTGCAGCTGTTCGGCAGCGGCGCGGCGGTGGACGTCGTGCTGTCGGACGTGGTGATGCCGGGCTCGATGGACGGCCAGGCGCTGGCGCGCGAGCTGCGCAAGCGTCGGCCGGGCCTGCCGGTGGTGCTGATCAGCGGCTACAGCGAGGCGCTCATTGCCGAGTCCTCCTTCATCGTGCTGCGCAAGCCGGCCTCGCCGTCGCAGATCCTGGAGGCGCTGCGGCGCGCGATGGGCCTGCCCACGGGTATGTGACTTGCTGAATCCAGGCATCTCCACTCCCCAACGGAAGGACTGCCATGGACAACAAGGATGTCATCGACGAGCTGAACACCCTGATCGAGACCTGCAAGGACGGCGAATACGGCTTCCTCAGCTGCGCCGAGCACGTCAAGAGCACCAGCCTGCGCGAAGTCTTCGCGCAGCGCGCGGCGGACTGCCGCCAGGCCTGCTCGGAGTTGCAGCAACTGGTGCGGCAGCACGGCGGCACTCCCGAGGATGACGGCAGCGCCACGGGCGCGATGCACCGCGGCTGGGTCGCGGTCAAGGGCACGCTGACCGGCTACAGCGACAAGGCCATGCTCGAGGAATGCGAGCGCGGCGAGGACGCCGCCGTGGGCCGCTACCGCAAGGCCGCGCAGAAGGCCCTGCCGGCCGGCGTGCTCGAAGTGGTGCAGCGCCAGCTGGCCGGCGTGCTGCGCAACCACGACCAGATCAAGCTGCTGCGCGACCAGGCGCGCAACGCCGAGAAGGTGTAAGCCCTCCCCGGACCGCACGGAAGCGCGCCGCTGGCGCGCTCCTCGTCGTTTCAGCGTGGGTCCTGGCGAGGGCCTTGGCGCGAATCGTGAGACGGCGCCGCAGCTTCATCCCGGGCTGCATCGCGGTCTGACGCGCCGCCCGCCGCCGCGCCCTGCGCCTGCCGCGCTTCCTCGCGCTGCTGCTTGCGGCCTTGGAGGAATCCGGCGATCACGCCCAGCAGCAGCTGCGTCACCTCGGGTCCGAGGCGGCCGCGCACGCGCGTCGGCATCAGGCCCCACAGCACCGTCAGCAGCTGCAGCATGCCGAGTTCCGGCCGGCCGCCGCCGCCCTCGTGCGCCGGGCCGGGAGCCGCGTCGCGATCATGGGCGTGGGCGTGGAAGGCCCGCGCGGTCGCGTCGTGCCGGCCGCCGCGCTCATGCCGCGCGTGACGGCGGCGCTTGCCCCGCACCAGGCGCCAGAACAGCCAGCTCGCGCCGGTGCCCAGGGCCGGCAGCAGCCAGCGGCTCGGCACCATCACGGCCTTGCCGCGCTGCTGCAGCGCCTCCCAATGCAGGCGGAACTCCAGGTCGCGCCGGACCACCCGCAGCTCGGCCATCTCGATGCGCAGGTTGAGGTCGTCGATCGTCTCCGTCGCGAGCTCGCGATCGGGGACGTCGGGAATGCGGCGGGGATCAGGGCGGGGTTGAGGTGTGGCCATCGGCGCTCGGTGCCTCGGGATCCATCGGATCGTTGAACAGCCAGTGGAACTGGCGACGCGAGGCCGGCAGCGCCAGCATCGGCGCCAGCGCCTTCATCGCGGCCACCACCCACAGCAGCAGCAGCAAGTTGACGGCCAGGATGCCGGCGAAGGCCCAGGGCCAGCTCAGCCCCAGGTGCACCGCCAGTGCCGCCAGCAGCGCCCACAGGGCGAGCCAGGCGGTCGCGCCGGCGATCGCGGCCACGACGCCGAGGATCGCCAGGCTGACCAGCCCGTGCCGGGCCCGCCGGAGCTCCAGCGCCAGCAGCAGCAAGCGGCCGGACAGCATGCCGCGCGCGGCGCGGGCCATGCCCTGGAGCTCGCCCATCCAGCCCTGCCCGCCCGGCGGCGCCGCGGCGCCCGGGGAGGCGTCGGCGGCACTGCCCGACGGCGCCCCGGAGGGCGGCGACGGCGGCGGCGGAAAGGGTGGCGGGAACGGGGGCGGGAAGGACGGCGAGCCGTGCGGCACGTCGCTCATGGGCGCGCCGGGCTCAGCGCGTCAGACGCGCGATCAGCAGGCCCACCGCCAGCGCGGTGCCCACGGCCATCAGCGGATGCTCGCGCACGTTCGCGCGCAGGCTGTCGCACCACTCGTTGCCGGTCGTGCGCAGCCGGTCGGCGCGCTCGTGCAGCAGCTCGTTCGTGTCTTCCAGGCTTTTCTGCAATTGCTGCGCCTTCGGCGCGGCGGTCGTCGCCAGGCGGTCGATGGTGGCGTGCGCCTTGTCGGCGACGCGATTCACCAGATCGACCGCGGCGGTGCTGGACGGCGCGCTGCCGTTGGCGATCTTGGCGGCGTCGTCGGCCGTCGTGAACGGCACGGACTTGTCGCTCTTCTCGTTGTTGGGCGTGGTGCTCATGGGAAATTTCCTTTCGTCGTGCACGAGGGGCGGCGGGAGTGCCGGGACAGGGGGTAATCGGGGTGACGGCAAGCCGCGTGCCGTCATTCGCAGGCGCGGTTCACAGGCGCGATTCAGCGTGGCAGCGGCGGCTTCGGATGAGCGTCCAGGCCGCGGTGCGGCGACTCGGCCACCTGCGGCCGGCCGCCTTCGGGCTCGAGCAGCTCCTCGATGATGAAGTGGCCGTAATACTGGGCGCGCTCAGCCCGGTTGCGACGCGCGATCTCGGCGATCTCGCGCGCCTGCGCATCGTCCTTGGCCTTGACGACCAGGAAGTGGTAGCCGCGTTCGGCCAACTCGCCATGGCTGCGCAGGAGATTGATCTCCTGCCCGATCGCCGCCAGCGGGCTGGCATGGCGCAGGTCGCGCTCGACCAGCTTCACCATCTCGCGGTCGTCCACCGCGTGCAGGTCGGCCTCGGCGATGCCGTGCGCGGCCAGCGCGGCGCGCGCCTGGCCCGCCTCGGCGGCGCCGGGGAAGCTGATCACCAGGTGGTCCACCGGCTTGTGGACGCCGAAGCTGGTGGGACGGTCGTCGTCGCTGCCGCCGGCGGCGCCGGCTCGGGTACTCGTGGCCATGACGGGCTCCTTGGAGTGGCGAGTCTTCCTCCGCAAGGCAAGCCTCGTACCCATCGCGCGCTTCGCCTTTCCCGATGGCGAAGCGCGGAATCCCAAGCCCCCGACATCGTGTCAGGACCGTTGACGGATCGGTCGTCGGGCGGTTACACCGCTGGAGCCGAATGCGTGACATCCCCAAGGATTGGGACGCATCCGGGCACGAGGATTGCCCTTTTTCGCGACCAACTGAAGGACCAGGGAAGGAGCGAAACGATGAACGACGGTCTCACGTCGGTGCTGTACATCGAAGACAGCCCGCTCAACGTCATCGTGATGGAGGCGATGTTCGAGCAACGCCGCGACCTGCGGCTGCATGTGGCCGAGGCCGGCATGCCGGCCTGGCGCCTGAGCGCGCGGCTGCAGCCCTCGTTGCTGCTGGTGGACCTGAACCTGCCCGACTGCCACGGTTCCGACCTGCTGAAGCTGCTGCGCATGCGGCGCGGCTGGGCGCAGGTGCCGGCGATCGCGGTGACCGCCGATTCCGATTTCGACGCGCTCGGCGCGGGCTTCCTCGAGCTCTGGGCCAAGCCGCTGGACGTGCGCAAGACGCTGGACCGCCTGGCCGAGCTGCTGCCGCCGCCGCGTGGCGGGCAGCACGTGGGTGCCGAGCGGACGGCGCCGCCGCCCCTGCAGGCCGGCGTCATCGTCGACCCCGCCGCCGACAGCCCGCGCCGCGAGGCCGGCATGATGGCGCGGCACAAGCAGTCCTTGGCCCCGCGCCAGACCGATTACGGCTGGATGCGCTGAACGCGGCGCGGAGGCTGCCCTCGTGACTGTCTGGCTCGACGCCCCCCTCACCACCCTCTCCCTCCACGACCTCGACTTCTCCCGCGCGCCTGCCGGCAGGCCGGCGCACGCGCGGCTGCGTCCCGCCGTCTTCCTCGACAAGGACGGCACGCTGACGGTCCCGGACGACGGCGCCATCACCGATCCGGCGCGGCTGCGCCTGATGCCGGGCGCCGGCGAGGCGCTCGCCCGGCTGCAGGCCGCGGGGCTGGCGCTGGTGCTGGTCACCAACGAGAGCGGCATCGCCCGCGGCGCGTTCACGCGGGCCCAGTTCGCCGGGCTGCAGGCGGCGCTGGTGCGGCGCCTGAAGGACGACTTCGGCGTGACGCTCGACGACGTGGCGGTCTGCCCGCATGCGCCCGATGCGCAGGGCCGGCCCGGCTGCCTGTGCCGCAAGCCCGCGCCGGGGATGCTCACGCGCGCCGCGCGGGCGCATGGCCTGGACCTGGCCCGGTCGACGATGGTGGGCGACCTGCTCGACGACGTCGAGGCCGGCCATCGCGCCGGCGCGTCCGGCCTGCTGCTGGACACCGGCGGCGAAACCACCTGGCGGCGCTCGCCACTGCGCGAGCCCGACGGCGTCTTCAGCGACTGGCCGTCGCTGTGCGATCACCTGCTGCGCGCGCACGCGTCCGCGTGGACCGTTGACGCGCAGGAGCCGCCGCTGAACCCTTTCGACGCGGCGGACGCGGCGGCCGCTGCGGGCGCGCCGAAGGGCTTGTCGTCGCTGCCGATGTCGCCGTCGAGGCCCGCGGGCGCGGCGCCCTCGCCGACGGCGCCGGCATCGGCGTAGCGATCGCCACGCGCGGCTGCGTCCGCAGCAGCCCCAGCAGGCGGCGTTCGGCGACGCTCAGTCCGGCCAGCGCCGGGGGCGACTGCATCCAGCGCTGCGTCGGCAGCTCGGCCAGCTGGTCCGACTGCGCCCAGGCCAGCACGGCGGGGTGGATGTAGGACTTGCGACAGACCGCGGCGGTATTGCCCAGGCGCGCGGCGACGTCCTTCACCGTCTGCTTCTGCGCGTCGACCGGCGCGGTGCCGGCGCGCGCATGCGCCAGCAGCAGGTCCAGCGCGAGCACGCTCGCATGCCAGGTGCGGAACACCTTGGCGCTGCAGGTGGGCCCGCCCGCCTCGGCGAGCCAGTCGTTCACGTCCGAGGCATCGATGCGATGCGCGATGCCGGCCTCGTCCTCGTAGCCGAAGAGTTCCTGTCCCGGCAGATCGCGGCAGCGCCGCACCAGCGCGGCCACGCGGTCGTCGCGCACGGCGAGCTGGTGCCGCACGCCGCTCTTGCCGGGGAAGCTCAGCAGCAGCGCGTCGCCCTTGACCTTCACGTGGCGCGACAACAGGCTGCTCAGGCCGTAGGAGCCGTTGCTGCGCGCGTACTCGCGATGGCCGATGCGCATCCAGGTGCGATCGAGCAGCCGCACCAGCGCCGCCAGCACCCGCTCGCGATCGAGGCCGCCGTCGCGCAGGCGGCGTTGCACCTGGCGCCGCAGCCGCGGCAGGCGATGGCCAAAGTCCAGCAGCAGGCCGAACTTGTTCTCGCCCCGCAGCGCCATCCAGTCGGCGTGATAGCGGTACTGCTTGCGTCCGCGCGCGTCGCGCGCCGTGGCCTGGATGTGCCCGTCGTCGCGGGGACAGATCCAGACGTCCACGTAGGCCGGCGGGATGGCCAGCGCGCGGATGCGCCGCAGCGTGGCCTCGTCCCGCACCGGACGCCCGTCCGCGTCGACATACCGGAAGCCGCGGGCCGCGCGCACGCGGCGCAGCCCCGGTTCATCGTCACAGACCCAGCGCAGTCCCATCGGCTCGTCCTCCTGCCTTCCCCAGGCAGGGCGCATGCCGGGCCGCGCGACGAGCGGC
Organism: Roseateles sp. 22389; assembly: GCF_052044995.1. Taxonomy (NCBI): domain Bacteria; kingdom Pseudomonadati; phylum Pseudomonadota; class Betaproteobacteria; order Burkholderiales; family Sphaerotilaceae; genus Roseateles; species Roseateles sp. 22389. The sequence goes on along the minus strand of NZ_JBQEOF010000008.1, from coordinate 44,478 downwards.
GATCGCGCGTGCGACCGCCCGTTACTGCGCGGCCTTGTCGGCCGCCGCCGCGTCCTCCGCTGCGTATTCCTTGAGCCGGTTGTAGAGCGTCTTCAGGCTGATGCCGAGCACGGCCGCCGTCTGCTCCTTGTGATGCTTGTAGTGCTGCAGCGTGGCCAGGATGAAGGCCTTCTCGACCTGCGCCATCGAGCTGCCCAGCGGCATCGTGATCGACGGACCGGACGACTCGCCCGAGCCGGCGACCAGCGTCGAGACCGCGGGCGCCGCGGCGGGCTGCCCCGGCGCCGCGCCGAAGCTGGTCACCGCCGCCGCGGAGGCGGCCGTGGCCGGGATCTCGGCGCCCTCGCCCTTGGGCAGCCACTGCTCGTCGACCATGTCGCCGGCGGCCATCACGTAGGCGCGCTGGACCGCGTTGCGCAGCTCGCGCACGTTGCCGGGCCAGTGGTAGGTCTGCAGCTGCGCCAGCGCCTTGGCGGTGAAGCGCTTGTTCTTGCCTTCCTTGGCCGCGATCTGGCGCAGGAAATGGTCGGCCAGCAGCGGCACGTCGTCCAGGCGGTCGCGCAGCGGCGGCATCTCGATCGGGAAGACGTTGAGGCGGTACAGCAGGTCCTCGCGCAGCTTGCCCGCCTGCACCGCCTGCAGCAGCGGCCGGTTGGAGGCCGCGATCACCCGCACGTCGGCGTCCAGCGTGGTCGTCGAGCCCACCCGCATGAAGCGGCCGGTCTCCAGCACGCGCAGCAGCTTGACCTGCAGCTCCATCGGCATCTCGGTGAGCTCGTCCAGGAACAGCGTGCCGCCGCTGGCGCGCTCGAAGAAACCTTCGTGCTGCTTGTCCGCGCCGGTGAAGGCGCCCTTCTCGTGGCCGAAGATCTCGCTCTCGATCAGGTTGGGCGAGATCGCGCCGCAGTTGACCGCCAGGAACGGCTTCTTGCGGCGGCGGCTCAGGTCGTGCACCGTCTGCGCGACCAGCTCCTTGCCGGTGCCGCTTTCGCCGTTGATGAAGACCGACACGCTGGTGCCGGCCACGCGCGAGATCTGCTCGTAGATCCGCTGCATCGGCTGGGTGCGGCCCCAGAGCAGGCCGAAGTGGCCGCTCTGCGCGAGGTTGGCGTTCAGCTCGGACACCTCCGCCTGCAGCGCGGCGGGCTTCATCACCCGCGACAGCACGCCCTGCAGCTGCGTGATGTTGATGGGCTTGACCAGGTAGTCGGCGGCGCCCATGCGCAGCGCCTGGATGGAGGTGTCCAGGCTGGCGTGGCCGGTGATCAGCACCACCTCGGAATTGGCCACCAGCTGCGGGTCCTGGAACAGCTCCATCCCGTTGCCGTCGGGCAGTTGCAGGTCGAGCAGCACGACATCGGGCTGCTGCAGCGCGATGTGCCGCCGGGCATCGCGCAAGGTGTGGGCCACCGACACGGTGAATCTCTCGCTCGCAATCAGTTCCTGCAGGGTGGCGACGGAATCGACATCGTCATCCACGATCAACGCATGGGTCACCGGTACATCCTTGTGTGTGGGAGGAAACACGCCTGGGCATGGGGATTCGACGATTCGTGATGAATGTCTGTCGAACCCGGATAACTCATTCTTGCAGCAAGCGGCCGGCTTGCCAGCCCCTGCCTCAACTCATTTGAAAAAAATTCCGGTGACGACCTGGCGATCAACGACCAGGCACGCACGACATTCGAACAATGGCGCATGAAAACGGCACCGGGAAGCGGTCCGCGGACCGCGCCGGTGCCGGCCAAGGGAAGGTCGGGTCAGACATCCCGGCGGCGACGCTGGATCCATCCCACCAAGGCCAAGGCGACGACCAGGGTGAGGAAGTTGCGGATCTCGAAGGTGGCGTCGGCGGGCTCGTCTTCCGTGTCGATGGCGGAGGACGGGCCGGGCGCGGGGACTGTCTGCAAGACCGGCGTCTGGGCTGGAGCAGCGGTTCTGACGCCGGCCGGGTGGCGGTGGGAGGGGCTGTGCGCCGGGGCCGCGGCCTCCGGTCGGCTCAGCGCCGCGAGCTTGGCACCCTCCAGGAAACTGCCGGAGCTGTCCGCCTGGGCCGCGGTCGCGGCCAGCATCAGCGGCATCGCCCAGGCGAGCTTGCGCAGGTGCATGAAAAACCTCCTGTGATGGAAAAACGGGGTGTCGATCCGGGGATCGAGCGCGGCGCGGACATCCGTCCGGCCGTGCAGGTGCCGCACGTCCGCGCGCGGCCCGCGACCAGAGCAACCGTCGTGCCCGGCGGAACGTTCGGTGACGATTTCGCACCGTTTTTCGGGACACCGGCGGGTGGCTTTACGGCCCGCCGCCGACCTCGCGAACACGGGACGGACCGCCGCGATCAGGGCGGGTTCATCTCCCGTCGCAAGGCCTGACCGGGCAGCACCGCCGGCACCCGCGCGGCGGCGGCCACGGTCAGCGGCAGGTCGTCCGCGGCGATCATGACGCGCGCGTCGGCGGCCAGCGCTGCCAATTCGCCGATCGAGGACACCGGAGGCAAGACCTGTCCCCGCGCGGGCATGGCCGCGCGCAGTTCCGCCAGCGCGGCCTCGTCGCCGGGCAGCGCGCACAGGACCACCGCGGTGTCGTCGGCCCAGGTGTCGATCAGCACGTCCACGGCCGCGGCATAGGCCGCCACCGGGCAGTGCCGCGCGCCGCCCCCGCCGGGGCACACCAGCAGGTAGCGCTGACCGAAGCGCAACCCCGCTTGCTGCAAGGCGTTCCGCATCTGGTGGCTGTCCTTGGGCAGCAGGCGCAGCCTCGGCCGCTCGTCCGCCGTGCGCATGCCCACATGGCCGACGAGATCGAGCTGGCGACGCGTGTCGTCCTGCACGGTGTCGTCGCCCAGCAGTTCATCGCTGAGCAGCCCGTGCGCCGGCTCGCGCACCTGGGCGAGCGTCAGCGGGATGCCGGCCATGCGGCACAGCAGCGCCGCCGGCAACGCCGCCTGCGAGGAGGCCGCGAACAGCACCGCCGCGTCGAAGTGGCTGCGGCGCAGCTTGCGCACCAGGTGCATCTCGGCGTCGCCGCGCATGGTGGACGGTTCCGCGTTCAGCGCGGCGGCGCCGCCGGCGGTCCAGGGCGCGTTGAAGGTGAGCAGTTCGTCGACCGCCTGCAGGTGCGGTCGCAGGATGAGGGCTTCCGGCGCGGCGAGCAGCGTCCGCTGCGTCCACGGCATCGTCTCGTGCAGGGCCGCGAAGGCGGCCGTCGAGGCCAGCACGCCGGCGACGCCGTCGAGCCGCACCAGCAGCACGCGGCGCACGTTGCACCAGCGGCGATGGCGCGCCTCGGCCAGCGAGCGCGCGTCGACCGGCGCCGCGCCGTCGAGCATGGGAACGCCCGCCTCCCCCAGCCCCGGAGGGCTGGGCGGGCGGGCGCGCTGTTCGAGGCTCGTCGCGATCATGAGGCTCGCGCGGCAAGCGGCATGCCGGACCAACAGCGAGCATCCACGCGGTCTGCCGCGTGATCGCCCGCTCGCGTCCGGCCGCCGTGCCACCCTGCCGCCGCGCTGATCGCGTCATCGCGACGCGCGGCTCAGCGCGACCTCACTTGGTCTTGCTGGAGGACGAGCCCGGCGTCGTGCTGCTGGACGCGCCGGGCGTGGCGCCGGTGGAGGCGCTGGACAGGCTGGACGACCCGCTGGTGGTGGACTGGCCGCTCTCGTGCGTCCCGGTGCCGCTGCCCAGCGTGTTGCCACCCTGCCCGAAGCGCGTCGAGTCGCTGGTGTCCTGCGAGCTCATGGACTGCCCCGACGAGGATCCGGTGCCGCTGGACGAGCCCTGCCGCGAGGAGCGCTCCGAACGCCACTTGTTGAAGTCCTCGGAAAACTTCTGGTAGCGGTCCTGGCGCCAGCCGTGATAGTCGTTGTCGAGGCTGCGCATCTGCTCGGCGCGCCATTGCTCGTAGTCGGGGTCGTAATGCTGCCGGCGCTGCGACTGGGCGCCGTAGCCGCCGCCCTGTTCGCCGTAACCGCCGTAGCTGCCCGAACCACCCGAACCGCCATAGCCGCCGGACTGGCCACCATAACCGCCAGACTGCCCGCCGTAGCCGCCACGCTGGCTGCCCGGATAACCGCGACCTTCGAGTCCGCCGCCCTGCGCGTCCTGGCTGCCGCCGTAATGCTCGCCGAGCGAGGCGCCATAGCTGCTGCTCGAGCTGGAGCCGGCCATGCCGCCATAGTCGCCGCGGCGACCGGCATCCTCGCGCCAGCCTTCATGGCGCGGCCCCTGGTCGCGATAAGCGCCCGAGCCGGTGCTGTCGCGCCCGTAGCCGCTGGACGCGCCGTAGCTTCGGCTGCCGTAGTCGCCGGACCCGCTGTAGCCGCCGTAGCCACCGCTGTCGCCCTGGCTGCCACCGCCGTAATTGCCGCTCATCGAGCGCCCGCGGTCACCGCCCCAGCCTTCGTTCTCGTAGCCGCCGCGATAGCCACCCTGGCTCTGGAGGTCGCCGTGGCTGCGGTAGTCCTGGCGGTAGTCGTCGCGCTCGTCGCGGCCCTGGCCGTAGCTGCCGCCGTAACCGCCGCCGTAGCTGCCGCCGCGCGAGTCGTCCCGGTCGGCCTGGAAGCTCGAGCCCTGGTAGGCCGCCTGCTGGTCCTCCCGCGACCGGTCCTGGCCGCGCTGGCTGCCCGTCTGCGCCCCGTAGTGCGAACGATCGCGATCGCCCTGGCCCCACTGGTTGTCCTGACGCTGGTCCTGTCTGCCTCGTTGCCCATACTGGTTCATGGCACTTCCTTTCAGGCGTTTCGCCGGTTGTACAAACCCGGCGGCCCATGCCGCCGAATCCACAAGGGATCAAGGCAAACCTCATGCCGGCGTCGACGGACCTGACGGCCGGAATCCCCGTGTTCATCGGGCATCCACGGGTCGTCAGGGGAACGGCCGAGGGACGTCGGCGCGGCGTCGGCACCGCGCCGACAAAGGTTTCAGCGAGCCTGGAGCGCCCGCGCCGCGGTGGCGGCCGCCTGTTCCCGCAGGCTGTGGCGCTTGGCGAAGGCCCAGCTGAGTTCGGCGCCCATCAGGAAGACCTGCGTCGAGTAGTAAACCCACAGCATCATCACCACCAGCGAGGCCGCCGCGCCGTAGGCGGAACTGACGCCGCTGCGGCCGATGTAGAGCCCGATCAGCGTCTTGCCCAGGCTGAACAGCGCCGAGGTGATCAGCGCGCCGACCCAGACGTCGCGCCAGCGCACCGGCACGTCCGGCACCCATTTGTAGATGACGGCGAACATCACGGTGATCAGCGCATAGGCGAGCGTGGCGTTCAGCACCTGCGCCAGCAGCACGAACTCCGCGCCCAGCCAGCCGGTCCACCACTTGCTGATCGCCGCCAGCGCAGCACTGGCGACCATCGACACCATCGACAGGAAACCCAGGCCGAGGATCAGCCCGAGCGACAGCAGCCGCTTGCGCAGCAGCGTCAGCAGGCTTTTCCAGACGGGACCGCTGTTCACCAGCGGCGCCTTCCAGATGCGGTTGAGCGAGTTCTGCAGCTCGGCGAAGACCGAGGTGGCGCCCACCAGCAGCACGACGGTCCCGATCGCGGCGGCCCAGCCGCCCTCGTCGGGCCGGTTCACGCGCTTGAGCAGGTCCTCCACGGCCATCGCGCCTTGCGTGCCCAGCAGGTCGGAGAGCTGCGCCATCACCTCGCCGCGCGCGGCCTGCTCGCCGAACACCAGGCCGGCCACGCTGATAACGATCAGCAGCAGCGGCGCGATCGAGAACAGCGTGTAGTAGGCCAGCGCCGCGCCCATGCTGGGCGCGTTGTCGTCGCTCCAGCCTTGCGCGGCCTCGCTGACGATGTCGACGGCTTCACGGACGGCGGTGGGCAGCTTGGGCATGCGGAAGGGCCGCGGCGCGGCGGTGAAGGGTTCCCTTGTTCAGGCAAGGGAAATTCCCGGTCGAGTTGCGTACGGGCGAATGGGCGTACGGGCGGGTGAGCGGGTGGCTGGGAGGAGCGCGGCACGCGATTTGCCTCCTTCCCCTTATCGCAACTGACTAGGAGAACCCCCTCATGGCCAGCACCACCATCGCCTCCGATCGCGTCGAAGGCACCAAGGTCTACAACGGCAACGGCGACAAGCTCGGCACCATCGACAACCTGGTGATCGACAAGCGCTCCGGCCTCGTCCGCTATGCAGCCCTCGAGTTCGGCGGCTTCATGGGCATCGGCACCGACCGCTATCCCATCCCCTGGAACATGCTCAAGTACGACACCAGCCTCGACGGCTACGTCGTCCCCCTGCGCGAAGACCAGCTCGAAAAGGCGCCCCGCTACGCCCAGACCGACCGCCCCGAGTACACCGACGAGTACGGCCGCAAGGTCTACGACTACTACGGCGTCGCCTGGATGTGACGCCCGCCGCGGCGCCCGGCTGGGCGCGGGGCGGCGTTGCAGATCCTCGCCATAGCGCCGCTATGGCTCCGGTCTGCGCCTAGCCCCGCATCCCAGCCGGGCACCGCGGCAGGCATCACATCTGCCTCGCAGTGCACGACTGCCCCTTGACCGAGGCGCGGCGGGCAAAGACAAACGCCCCGTGGATGCGGGGCGTTTTTTCTTGTGCGCGAGTCGCGTCAGGAGGGCTGGGCGCCGTCCTCGGACGGCCAATCCCGGATGTAGGCCTTCAGCATCCGGTTCTCGAAATCCTGCGCATCCACCACCGTCTTGGCCACGTCGTAGAACGAAATCACGCCCATCAACTGCTTGCCATTGAGCACCGGCATGTAGCGCGCGTGACGACCCAGCATCATCCGCCGCACCTCGTCGATCTCGGTCTCCGGCGTGCAGGTCAGCGGCGCATCATCCATCACGCTGCGCACCAGCCGCGTCCCGACACTCCCGCCATTGCCCACCACCGCCTGGATGACCTCGCGGAAGGTGAGCATGCCCACCAGGTCGCCAAACTCCATCACGACCAGCGAGCCGATGTCGCGCTCGGCCATGGTCTCGGCCGCTTGCGCCAGCGGCGTGTCCGGAGAGACAGTGAACAGCGTGCTGCCCTTGACGCGCAGGATGTCGGAGACTTTCATGGTCGCCTGAGAAAAACGTGAGGAAAAGTTGGCCGCCAACATAGCACACAATGCCCGGCGCCAGACCTCACCTCACCGCATCACAAGCAGGAGACCACCCATGTCAGGTCCTTCCGACCCGGGCTTTGATACCTTGGCGCTACACGCCGGCGCCGCGCCCGACCCCAGCACCGGCGCCCGCGCCGTGCCCCTGCACCTGACCACCTCCTTCGTGTTCGAAAGCGCCGAACAGGCCGCCGGCCTGTTCAACATGGAACGCAGCGGACACGTCTACTCCCGGCTGTCCAACCCGACGACCGCGGTGCTGGAGGAACGCATCGCCGCGCTCGACGGCGGCGTCGGCGCCATCGCCACAGCCAGCGGCCAGGCCGCACTGCAGCTGGCCATCGCCACCATCGCCAGCGCCGGCGACCACATCGTGGCCTCGAGCGCGCTGTACGGCGGCTCGCACAACCTGCTGCACTACACGCTCAAGCGCTTCGGCATCTCGACAACCTTCGTCCGGCCCGGCGACCTCGACGCCTGGCGCGCGGCGATCCGGCCCGAGACCCGGCTGCTGCTCGGCGAAAGCCTGGGCAACCCGGGACTGGACGTGCTGGACATCCCCGCCATCGCCCAGATCGCCCACGACGCCCACCGCCCGCTGCTGGTGGACGCGACCTTCGCAACCCCCTACCTGCAGCAGCCGATCGCGCTGGGCGCCGACCTGGTCCATCACTCGGCGACCAAGTTCCTCTGCGGCCACGGCACCGTGGTGGGCGGGCTGCTGGTCGACGGCGGCCGCTTCGACTGGGACCGCGCCCACGCGGCCAGCGGCGACCGCCGCCGCTACGCCGAACTCTGCGAACCCTACGACGGCTTCCACGGCATGGTGTTCAGCGAGGAAAGCACGGTGGGCGCCTTCCTGCTGCGCGCGCGCCGCGAAGGCCTGCGCGACTTCGGCGCCTGCATGAGCCCGCACACCGCCTGGCTGATGCTGCAAGGCATCGAGACGCTGCCGCTGCGCATGCAGCGCCACGTGAGCAACGCCCAGCGGATCGCCGAGTTCCTCGAATCGCAGGACATCGTCGAACGCGTCAACTACCCCGGCCTGCCCTCGCACCGCGACCACGCGCTGGCGCAGCGCCTGATGCCCAAGGGCGCCGGCGCGGTGTTCAGCTTCGACCTGAAGGGCGGCCGCGAGCCCGGCCGCCGCTTCATCGAATCGCTGCGGCTGTTCTCGCACCTGGCCAATGTCGGCGATGCGCGCTCGCTGGTGATCCATCCGGCCTCGACGACGCATTTCCGCATGGACGACGCGGCGCTCGCCGCCTCCGGCATCGGCGCAGGAACGATCCGGCTGTCGATCGGCCTGGAGGATCCCGAGGACCTGATCGCCGATCTCAAGTCCGCATTGAAGGTGGCCGCCAAATGAGCGCGATGAAGCTGAACCTCCAGGGCCGCCCGGCCTACGCCTACACCGGCGGCAAGCGCTTCGATGCGACGCTGCCCGTCGTCGTGTTCATCCACGGCGCGCTGCACGACCACAGCGTGTGGACGCTGCTGGCCCGCTACTTCGCCCACCACGGGCGCGGCGTGCTGGCGGTGGACCTGCCCGGCCACGGCCGCAGCGCAGGGCCGGCGCTGGATGACGTCGAGGCGCTCGGCGACTGGATCAACGCGCTGCTGGACACCGCCGGCGTGACGGCCGACCGCGCGGTCTCGCTGGTCGGGCACTCGATGGGATCGCTGATCGCGCTCGAGGCCGCGGCACGGCGCCCGGCGCGCATCGCCAGGCTGGCGATGGTCGGCACGGCCTGGCCGATGAAGGTCTCGGACGCGCTGCTGGCCACCTCGCGCGAGCGGCCGCGCGCGGCGATGGCCATGGTCAACGCGTTCTCGCATGCGACGACCGCCGGCAAGCCGTCCTACCCGGGACCGGGCGCGTGGCTGCACGGCGGCAACCTCGCGCTGATGGAGCGCATGCAGGATGGCTACGGCGAACGGGGCAACCTGTTCGAGCACGACTTCCTGGTCTGCGATCGCTACCAGGGTGCGCCGCAGGCCGCCGCGACGCTGACAGCCGCCGGCGTGCGGACCGAGCTCATCCTTGGCGCGAAGGACGCGATGACGCCGCCCAAGGCGGCGAAGCAGCTGGCCGAGTTGCTGGGCGCGCGGGTGCAGACGCTGCCGGCCGGGCATTCACTGATGACCGAGGCGCCGGAAGGGATGTTGAATGCGCTGAAGGCGGCGCTCGGCTGAGCGCCGTACGGTGAGTCCCTCACCCGCAGACGGCCCCGCGAGGGCCGCGCCAGGAGACGCCCATGAGCACCAGCCCCCTGCCCCACGCGCCGCGCGACTCGGACGCCGGCGCGGACCGCGTGAAGGCGATGCGCAGCTTCGCCGAGTTCTATCCCTTCTACTTGGGCGAGCATCGCAACCGCACCTGCCGCCGACTGCACTTCGTCGGCTCGACGCTGGGGCTGGCCTTCCTGGCCTACGCGCTCGCGACGCAGCGCTGGGGCTTCATCCTGATCGGGCTGCTGTGCGGCTACGCCTTCGCCTGGGTGGGGCACTTCGGCTTCGAGAAGAACAAGCCCGCCTCGTTCAAGCGCCCGCTCTACAGCTTCATGGGCGACTGGGTCATGTACAAGGACATCTGGACCGGGAAGATCCGGTTCTGAGCGTCCCCGTGGGAGGGGATTGGGTCGATGCCGACATCGCACCCGCGCTGCCAGCCGCCGGTCAGGACTTGCCCGATTCAGGCAGCAAGGCCTTGGCCGCCTCGATCCGCATCGCCATCGGCAACGTCGCGTCGTTCATGACGTGCAGCAGGAAGGTGCGGGGGTCGGTGAAGTTCGTCGGGATGGCTGACGGAACGGCAGGCGTCGACGTCACCCGCGGCGCTTCCGGCATCGCCTCGCCGGTCGACGCGCGGTCCACGCGCCCGTCGGAGCGCGCGCCGTCCTGCTGGCCGCGCGGCGCGAGGGTCGCCAGCGCCGCCTCCCACGCCTGCGGTGTGATCGACTTCAAGGACTTCAGCAGATCCGCCTGGCCTTCGGCGCCGGGCGGGATGTCCAGCCATGTCGCCTCGACGAACACCGGCGCGAGATCCGGTGCGACGAACGCCGACCATTGCCCTTCCCGGACTTCGGCCGGCATCACCGGCGGCTCCGTCAGGCAGTGAATGCGCGGGCCCGCGATGCCGGCCAGGTATCGGAACTTCAGGCCATCGAAGAAGGCGGCGGCCGCCTCCGGCGAGCATCCGCGCTCCAGCGAAAACCACAGCTGATAGCTGTTCTCGCCCGCGATGGCGATGCCCGGCGCGGGCAGCGCCAGGTCGAGCTGCACGCCGCGCCACACGTTGGCAAGCAACTCCCAGTCCGACGGGCGCCCCACGTCGAGCACGAGCGCGCGCGAGGCACCATCTGGGCCGGCGGCGTAGAGGCGTTGGAATTCAGCGGCGAGTCGGGTCACGGTGTGTTCAGGGCAACGAAGACAGCTCGTGACTCTACGTCCTCAGGCCTGCGCCGCCTGGGCGGCCGCGGCACCCTGCTCGGCCTGCGCCTTCAGCGAGGCCAGCATGTCGTCGGCCATCGCGTCCAGGTCGTAGCCCAGCTTCCAGCCCCAGTCGCGCTGCGCGACGCTGTCATCGATGGACTGCGGCCAGCTCGCGGCGATGTTCTGGCGGAAGTCCGGCGCGTAGTCGATCGTGAAGCCCGCGATGCGACGGCGGATCGACGCGGCGATCTGCTCCGGCGTGAAGCTCACGCCCGCCAGGTTGTAGCTGCCCCACTCGGTGATGCGCTCCGCCGGTGCCTCCATCAGCTCGATCGTCGCGCGCAGCGCATCCGGCATGTACATCATCGGCAGCGCCTGGTCCTCCTTCAGGAAGCAGGTGTAGCGGCCGTGCTTGAGCGCCTCGTGGAAGATCTCCACCGCGTAGTCGGTCGTGCCGCCGCCCGGGGGCGTCTTCCAGCTGATCAGGCCGGGATAGCGCAGGCTGCGCACGTCGACGCCGTGATTGGCGTGGTACCAGCGGCACCAGCCCTCGCCGGCCAGCTTGGAGATGCCGTAGATCGTCGTCGGATCCATCACCGTCGTCTGCGGCGTGGCCTGCTTGGGCGTCTGCGGTCCGAAGGCGGCGATGGAGCTCGGCCAGAACACGCGCTCCAGCTTCGCCGTGCGCGCCAGCTCCAGCACGTTCAGAAGGCCCTTCATGTTCAGGTCCCAGGCCCACATCGGATGCTTCTCGCCCGTGGCGGACAGCGCCGCGGCCAGGTGATAGATCTGCGTGATGCCGTGCCGCTTGACCACCGCCGCCAGCGCCGCCGCGTCGGTGACGTCCAGCATCTCGTGGGTCAGTTGCGGCACGCGGCCCTGCGGCGCCACGTCGCTGGTGATGACATTGGCGTTGCCATGGCGCTTGGCCAGCTCCACCGCCAATTCGGAACCGATCTGGCCGTTCGCGCCGATCAACAGGATCTTGGTCGTCATGGGGATCTTCTTCTCAGCGCCTTACTTCACCAGTCCCAGCTCGCGGCCCGCCTGCGCGAACGCGGCGACGGCCCGCTCCAGGTGCTCGCGTTCGTGCACCGCCGAGATCTGCACCCGCACCCGGGCCTGCTCCTTGGGCACCACCGGATAGAAGAAACCGACCGCGTACACGCCCAGCTCCAGCAGCCGCGCGCTGAGCTGCTGCGCCTTGACCGCGTCGAACAGCATCACCGGCACGATCGGATGGGTGCCCGGCTTGATCTGGAAACCCGCCTGCTGGATGGCCTCGCGGAAGAAGGCGGTGTTGGCCTCGAGCTTGTCGCGCAGCGCGGTGCTCCCTTCCAGCAGGTCCAGCACGGCGATGGACGCGCCGACGATGCTCGGCGCCACCGTGTTGGAGAACAGGTAGGGCCGCGAGCGCTGGCGCAGCAGCTCGATCACTTCCTTGCGCCCCGTCGTGAAGCCGCCCGACGCCCCGCCCAGCGCCTTGCCCAGCGTGCCGGTGATGATGTCGACCTTGCCGAACACGCCGCGGTACTCGTGGGTGCCGCGGCCGGTCTTGCCCATGAAGCCGCTGGCGTGGCATTCGTCGATCGCCAGCAGCGCGCCGAAGCGGTCGGTGATCTCGCGCATCTTGTCCAGCTGCGCGATCGTGCCGTCCATCGAGAACACGCCGTCGGTGAAGACCATCACGTGACGCGCGCCGGCGGCGCGGGCCGCGGTCAGCTGCGCCTCCAGGTCGGCCATGTCGTTGTGCTTGTAGCGGAAGCGCTTGGCCTTGCACAGGCGGATGCCGTCGATGATGGAGGCGTGGTTCAGCTCGTCGCTGATGATCGCGTCCTGCTCGCCCAGCAGCGGCTCGAACAGCCCGCCGTTGGCGTCGAAGGCGGCGGCGTAGAGGATGGTGTCCTCGGTCCCGAGGAAACGCGCCAGGCGCTGCTCGAGTTCCTTGTGGATGTCCTGCGTGCCACAGATGAAGCGCACCGACGACAGGCCGTAGCCATGGGTGCGCAGCGCCTCGTGGGCGGCCTCCACCACCTTCGGATGCGAGGACAGCCCCAGGTAGTTGTTGGCGCACAGGTTGAGGACCTCGCGCCCGTCACGCGTCTTGACGACGGCGCCCTGCGGGCTGGTGATGATGCGTTCGCTCTTGAAGAGGCCGGCGTCGCGGATGCCCTGCAGCTCGTTCTGCAGGTGGCGATAGAAGTCGTCGGTGGACGGGGAGGCGATGTTGGTCATGCGGTGCTCCTGCGGCACAATCCGTTAAATCGAACGCGTTCGTTATATCGAACAGCCGTGCAGTATCAAGGAAGAGCGGAGGCCGGTCAAGGCGCCTTCTTCCACCCCGGAACGCCCTCGCCCGCCTCAGATGTCCGCCAATCCTTCCGAAAAACTGGAACCTCCCCGCGTGGGCGCGACGCTGCAGGCGCTGCGGCAAGCCCAGGGCCTGTCGCTGGACGAGCTGTCGCGGCGGGCGGGCGTCTCCAAGTCGATGCTCTCGCAGATCGAGCGCAACCAGGCCAATCCCACGGTGGCCGTGGTGTGGCGGCTTGCCAATGCGCTGCGGGTGGAGTTGTCTGAGCTGCTGGGCGGCGAGCGGCCCGCCGCCCCGCCGATCGAGGTGGTCGCCTCGCATGCGACGCCGGCGCTGTCGAGCCCGGACGGTCTGTGCCGACTGCGCATCCTCGGCCCCATCGACCTGGCCGGCAACTTCGAGTGGTACGAGCTGACGGTGCAGCCCGGCGGCGCGCTCGAGTCCGCCGCGCACGAGCCCGGCTCGCGCGAGCACCTGAGCGTGCTGGCCGGTGAACTCGAGGTCACGGCCGGCGGCAGCCGCCAGCTCGTCAAGAGCGGCGAGACCGCGCGCTACGCCGTGGACGGCGCGCACGCGATCCGCAACCTGTCGAAGAAGGCGGCGACGGCGCTGCTCGTGGTGCTGCACGCCTGACCGCGGCGAACGCCCCGGATCACCTCCTGTTACTTGACCCGCGCGTCGTCGTCGAGACAATTGCCCGATTCGCGGAGGCGAGGGAGCGTATTGCAGTCAAGGCAGTCCACATGCAGCAACGCTCGTTTTCAGAGAAGCATCCCCACATCCCCACCCCGACCCAGCCGGCCACTGTCGACACCGAAACCCAGGCGAAGCAGCTCCAGCTGCTCGACGGTTCGGCGCGCCTGCGCGTGGCCGAGCAGCGCGCCCGCGAGCACCGCGCGCAACCGCTGATCGACAAGGCCGCGCTGCCGCTGGGCGCGACGCCCAAGTACGGCATGAAGCCCACCGGCGCCACGCGGCCCAAGCCGCCCTACCGGCGGGCGGTCTATTCGATCGTGGCCCTGCTGGCGGTGATCGGCGGCGCGGCCGTCACGCTGTGGCGCTAGCCACCGGCGCCGGCCGCTCGATCAGCGCGCCCAGCGTGGCGCGCCCCCAGCCGGCCTGCTCCCACAGCGCCGCCAGCCCCGGCTGGCGCTCGGCCAGCAGCGCGCGCACCAGCGGCTCGGCGCTCGTCGAGGCCGGCTCGCACAGCAGCACCACGCGCTGGGCGCCCTCCTCCTCCAGGCGGCCGACCCAGTCCAGCTTCTGCAGCTGCTGGAGCACCGGCTCGAGCTGCAGCGGATCGACGCTCATGCGCTGCGACATCGCCAGCATCGACAGCCCCGACTCTCCGCCCGCGCGCGCGGCCTCGAGCTCGCGCACCACGTCCAGCGCCAGCGCCATCTGCATGCCGGGCCGGTTGCGGCGCACGCTGACGCCGCCGGCCAGCGCCGGCGCATTGGCCGCCAGGATCGCGCCGAGCAGCACGATCGACCAGCCGACGTAGATCCAGATCAGGAAGATCGGCACCGCCGCGAAGGCGCCGTAGAGCGTCGAATAGGTCGGCACCTGCTTCACGTACCAGGCCAGCGCCTGCTTGGCCAGGTGGAAGGCGACCGCGACGAAGGCCGCTCCGGTCAGCGCGTGGCGCCAGCGCACGTCGGTGTTGGGCACGTAATGGAAGAGCGCCGCGATCGCGCCCCACAGCACCACCAGGTCCACGCTGTTGAGCAGGACCACCAGGCCGCGCGGCATGTTGTCGACCAGGTCCCGGCTGTAGGTGATGAGCACGCTGGTGACGGTCAGGCTGCCGCCCAGCAGCAGCGGGCCCAGCGTCATCGCCGCCCAGTACACCAGCACCCGCTGCGCGATCGGACGCGGCCGCTGCACGCGCCAGATCTGGTTGAGCGTGCGGTCGATCGTCAGCATCAGCGACAGCGCCGTCACCGCCAGCACGATCAGGCCGACCACGCCCAGCCGGTTGGCCTTGGCCGCGAACTGCGTCAGCGACATCAGCACCGGGCGCGCGATGTTGTCGGGGATCAGCGACTTGAGGAAGTATTTCTCCAGCGCCGACTGGAAGCTGGAGAACATCGGGAACGCGGTGAACAGCGCCAGCGCCACGGTCAGCAGGGGCACGAGCGAGATCAGCGTGGTGAAGGTCAGGCTGCCGGCGGTCAGGCCCAGGCGCTCCTCCCGGAAGCGCTGCACGAACAGGCGCAGCGTGCGTGCGTAAGGCCAGGTCAACAGCTCGCGCGCGAGCTCGCGGATGCCCTCGCGCCAGCTCTGCGGCGGCGCCTGATCACTGCTAGGTTCCCTCAACATGCTGGCTATGATGCCAGCCATGTCAACCCTCGCCGCCGCCCCGCGGATCGCCTCGCGATGACACCGACCGCGCCGCCCGCGACCGCGACGACCTCGACGACCGCCCGCCCCCCGACCGCCCGCACCGAGCCGACCGCGCGCGAGCGCGGCAGCCGCCAGGTCGCGTTCCTCGCCACGCTGGCGCTGGCGCTGGTCTGCCTGGCCTGGGAACTGTGGCTCGCGCCGACCGGCCGCGGCACGCTGGCGATCAAGGCCCTGCCGCTGCTGCTGCCGCTGCCCGGCCTGTGGCGCTACCGGCTCTACACCTACCGCTGGGTCAGCCTGATGATCTGGCTCTACATGACCGAGGGCCTGGTGCGCGGCACCTCCGAGGGCGGCGCCGGCATGGCGCTGGCGTGGATCGAGGTCGCCCTGTCGCTGACGATCTTCATCGCCTGCGCGGCGCAGATCCGCCTGCGGCTGGCGCAGGCCCGCGCGGCCGAGGCCGGATCGACGGGAGACCCCGCATGAGCGCCGCGCTGATCGATGCCCTGCGCGCCTGCCTGGGCCAGGCGCACGTGCTGCTGCCCGGCGAGCACGACCTCTCCGGCTACGAGCGCGACTGGCGCAAGCGCTACGCGGGCCGCGCGCTGGCGGTCGTGCGGCCGGCCGACACCGCGCAGGTCGCGGCCATCGTCTCGCTGGCGCGCGAGCACGGCGTGCCGCTGGTCCCGCAAGGCGGCAACACCGGGCTGGTGGGGGGCGGCGTGCCGGACGACTCCGGCACGCAACTGCTGCTGAGCCTGCAGCGGCTCAACCGCGTGCGCCAGATCGATCCCGCCAACCTGACGATGACCGTCGACGCCGGCTGCGTGCTGCAGCAGGTGCAGCAGGCGGCGCGCGACGCCGGCTTGCTCTTCCCGCTGAGCCTGGCCGCCGAAGGCAGCTGCACCATCGGCGGCAACCTGGCGACCAACGCCGGCGGCACCCAGGTGCTGCGTTACGGCAACGCGCGCGAGCTGTGCCTGGGCCTGGAGGTGGTGACCGCGGACGGGACCGTCTGGGACGGGCTGTCCGGCCTGCGCAAGGACAACACCGGCTACGACCTGCGCGACCTCTTCATCGGTTCGGAAGGCACGCTGGGCGTGATCACGGCCGCGACGCTGAAGCTGCATCCGTTGCCGCTGGCGCGGATGACGGCGCTGGCCGCCTGCGACACGCTGCGCGACGCGGTCGCGCTGCTGGGCCTGGCGCAGGCGCGCTGCGGCGCGGCGCTGACCGGCTTCGAGGTGATGAACGCGCTGTCGCTGGCCCTGGTGGGCAAGCATTTCCCGCAGCTGGTGCAGCCGCTGGGCCCGCGGCCGTGGACGGTGCTGCTGGAGCTGTCGGACAGCGAGGGCGAGACCCATGCCCGCGCGCAGTTCGAGGCCCTGCTCGAGGACGCGCTGGAGCGCGGCGTCATCGACGACGCGGCGGTGGCCGAGACGCTGGCGCAGAGCCATGCGATGTGGCACCTGCGCGAGTCCATTCCGCTGGCGCAGAGCGAGGAAGGCCTGAACATCAAGCACGACATCGCGCTGCCGGTGTCGCGCATCCCCGATTTCGTCGAAGGCTGCGACCGCTTGCTGGCCGAGCGCTTCCCCGGCTCGCGGCTGGTGGACTTCGGCCATCTGGGCGACGGCAACCTGCACTACAACGTCCAGGCGCCGGAGGGCGTCGCGCCCGCGGACTTCCTGCGCACGCACGAAGCGGCGGTCAACGCGCTGGTCTACGACCAGGTGGCCGCGCACGGCGGATCGATCTCGGCCGAGCACGGCATCGGCCAGCTCAAACGCGAGGAGCTGGCGCAGCGCAAGAGCCCGGTGGCCCTGCAGCTGATGCGCCAGATCAAGCAGGCGCTGGATCCGCGCGGGCTGCTGAACCCCGGCCGGGTGGTCTGAAGGCGCGCGGCGCTTCCACCGGGCGCTTCTCCCGAGCGCTTTCCCCCGGGCGCTTTCGGCGAGCGCTTTCCTTTAGAGAGGCCAGTCACCGGCGCTTGCACGGATCGTGCTGGCCGCGCGGGCACAATCCTCGCGCTTGCGCGTGCCTTCCCGTCTCTCCGTCTCGATGTCCGTCCCGAACCCGCCCTTGATGCCATCGCCGCGCCCGCGTGGCTCGCTGTCCGCCGCGCGCGTCTGCCGGCCACACGCCATCGCGCTGGCCCTGGCTCTGGCCCTCATACTGTCCGGCCCGGCCGCGCATGCGCAGTCCTCGACGCCTTCCGAGCAGCCCCTGGCCCATCTGCAGCACACGAGCTGGGGCCTGAAGGACGGCATGCCGGGGCCGGTGATGGCGATCGCGCAGACGAGCGACGGCTACCTCTGGCTGGGCACCGGCAACGGCCTGTTCCGCTTCGACGGCCTGCGCTTCGAGCGCTTCGACACGATCGCCGGCGAGCAGTTGCCCAGCCGGCAGGTGCTGTCGCTCTTCGCGACCGCCGACAACGGCCTGTGGGTGGGCCTGCTCGAGGGCGGCCTCGCGCTCGTCCGCCGGGGGCGCATCGTCCAGGTCGAGCCGGCGACCGGCCATTTCGTCACCTCCACCCGCGCCTTCGCGGCCGAGCGCGACGGCACGCTCTGGGTCGCCACCGGCCGCTCGCTGCTCAAGCGCCAGGGCGCTGGCTGGGTCGCGATGGACCCGGGCTCCGGCTTCGATGATGGCAACGGACAGGCGCCGATCGCGCTGTCGGTGGCGGTCGACGCGGCCGGCAACATCTGGTGCGTCACCGATCGCACCGTCTTCGTCCGGCCCGCGGGCGGCGCCCGCTTCGTCGCGTCCGAGGTGCCGTCGCTGGGCCAGACCCAGCTGGTCATCGGGCCCGACGGCCGCGCCTGGGCCAACGACATCTCGCCCGCCGTGCGCGGTTTCTTCCGCCTGCCCCTGCCGGGTGAAGGCGCCGGCGTCGGCTCCGGCGCCATGAGCGGAGCGAGCACAACGAGCAGAGCAAACGCCCCGACCGGAGCGGGCGCGACGAGCGTAGCCAGCGCCTCGACCGGAGCGAGCGGCATCAAACCCGGAGCGGACAGCGCCAAGGCCGGCCCGATCGCCGACCGGATCGGGACGGTCGCCGCGCCGGTGCCGGTGCCTCGCAGCTTCTTCGTGCCGACCTTCGATCGCGCGGGCCAGCTGTGGTATGGCGCGAAGGACGGGCTCAACCGGATCGATCCCGCGGCCGACGCCGCGTCCCAGTTCCTCGGCACCGACAAGGGCTTGTCCGGCCCGCTGGTGATGCGTGTCTTCCAGGACCGGGACGGTGCGATCTGGGTCGGCACCAACGGCGGGCTGGACCGCTTCCGCGGCGCGGCGGTCGATCGCGTGGAGTTGCCCAACCGCGGCGCCAGCATCGCGATGGCGGTCGACGGATCCGGCGGGCTGCTGGTCGCCGCCGGCGATTCGATCCAGCGCCTCGCGCCCGGCGAGACCACGCCCCGCACCGTGCCCACCGACCCGGGCATGACCACCTTCACGTCGGTCTTCGTCGACAGCCGCCAGCGGCTCTGGGCCGGCGGTCGCACCGGCTTGTGGACGCAGGAGGACGGCCGCTTCGTGCCCGTCCCCACGCCCGACGGCGAGCCCTGGCGGGCCGCCGTGTTCGAGATCACCGAGGACGCCACCGGCGCGCTGTGGTTCAACGGCCACCGCTACGGGCTGATGCGTTACGCCGACGGCAAGACCACGCGCCTGTCCGGCTCGGGCGTCTTCCCGCGCAAGGGCCCCGACGCGATCGCCAGCGACGCGCAGGGCCGGGTCTGGATCGGCTACTCCGACGGCACGCTGCTGCGTCACGAAGCCGGCCAGACCACCCGCCTCACCGCCGCCGACGGCCTGGCGATCGGCGCGATCAAGGTCATCGCGCGCCAGGGCGCGCACCTGTGGGTCGGCGGCGAACGCGGCGTGCAACTGCTTTCCGAGCCCGGTATGCCCCGGCTGCGGCTGGCCGACGCGGATGCGCTCGAGGGCGTGTCGGGCCTCGTCGAGACGCCGGAGGGCGAGCTCTGGATCAACGGCGCGAACGGCATCACGCGACTGCGCGCCGATGAGGTCCGCCGCGCGCTCGCCAGCACCACCGAGGCGGCGCAGCGCCCGGCGGGCCGCCGCTTCGACCTGCTCGACGGCCTGACCGGTCGCGCCGAACAGTCCTGGCCGCTGCGCACCGCGGCCCGCACGCCGGACGGGCTGCTGTGGTTCTCGCTGAGCAACGGCGTCATGCGCGTCGATCCGCGGCGCCTGCCCGAGGGCGAGGCCGCGCCCCCGGCGGTGGACATCCACCAGCTGTCCGTGCATGGCGAGCCCGTCGCGGCCGGCCTGGATGGCGCAGACGGCGCAAACCGGGTTCTGCGCCTGGCCCCCGGCACCCGCGACCTGGAGATCTCGTACACCGCGATCAGCCTGGCCCAGCCCGAGCGCACCCGATTCCGCTACCGGCTGATCGGCCAGGACCGCGACTGGCAGGACGCGGGCGCGCGGCGCCGCGCCTTCTATACCAACCTCGGCCCGGGCACCTACGAGTTCCGCGTCGAGGCGTCCCAGGACCGCGGTCCCTGGAGCGCCACGCCGGCGGCGCTGCGCTTCGAGATCGCGCCAACGCTGACGCAGCACGCGGGCTTCCGGGTCGCGGCGATCGCCATCGGCATCGCGCTCCTGGCCGGCCTGGCCGCGCTGCGCGCCCGCCAGCGCCGCGCCCATGAGCAGGACCGCCTCGCCGCCCGCATCCAGGAGCGCGAGCGCATCGCGCGCGACCTGCACGACACGCTGCTGCAGGGCGTCTACGGCCTGATCCTGCGCTTCGAGGCGATCGCGCGCCGGCTGCCCGGCACCGAACGCGCCGCGATGGAGCGCGTGCTGGTCGATGCGGACGCGCTGCTGGTCGAAGGCCGCGACCGCGTCACCGACCTGCGCCTGCCGCCGCCCGACCTCAACCGGCTGGAGCAGACGCTCGAGGCGCTGGGGCGCGAGCTCTCCCACACCCACGGCGCGGACTTCGTGCTGACCGTCGAGGGCACGCCGCGCCCGCTGGCGCCGGCGCTGGCGGCATCGATCTGCCTGATCGCGCGCGAAGCGATCTTCAACGCCTTCCAGCATGCGCAGGCCGGGCGCATCGAGGTCGCGCTCCGTTATGGCGACGGCGGCTTCACGCTGTTCGTCCGCGACGACGGCGTCGGCGTGCCGGACGAGGTGAAAGCCCGCGGCGGCCGCCCCGGCCACTGGGGCCTGTCGGGCATGCGCGAACGCGCGGAGCTCGCGGGCGTCGCCTACCGGCTGGACTCGCAGGCCGGCATCGGCACGCAGGTCGAGTTGCACGCTCCCGCCGCGCGCGCCTACGAAGGCGCCAGCGACGCCGGGCCGGCGGTCTCCCGCGGCCCATGGTGGCGCCGCGTTCGACGCGGTTGACGCGGCTGACGCGGATCAGTCGTCAGCGCCCACCGGCACCGCGTCGGCGCGCGGCGCCGGCTTCACGCGCCGGTAGAGCCACTCCAGGACCCAGAACACGAACAGCACCCAGGTCAGGAAGGCCAGTCCGACCAGCAGCGTCTGGAAGATGCTGATCGCCCAGGCACCAGCGGCGCTGAAGCGCTCGACGCGGCGCGGGAAGCGCTCGATCAGGCGATCGAAGAAGAGCTGGATGCTGTCGTAGAAGCACGGGACCATCAGCAGCGTCAGGAAGGTCGAGGTGATGGTGCCGCCGATGATGGCCACGGCCATCGGACGGTAGAACTCGCCGCCCTCGCCCACGCCGACCGCCACCGGCAGCATGCCGGCCACCAGCGCGAAGGTGGTCATCAGGATGGGCCGGAAGCGCTTGCGGCCCGCATGCATCAGCGCTTCCTCGCGCGGCACGCCGGCGGCCTCCTCCTGGCGCGCCGCGTCCAGCAGCAGGATGGCGTTCTTCGCCACCAGGCCGGCCAGCATGATGATGCCGATGAAGCTCATCAGGTTCAGCGTGCCCTTGGTCAGCAGCAGCGCCACCACCACGCCGATCAACGACAGCTTGAGCGAATACATCACCCCGATCGGCGCCGAGAAGCTGCCGAACTGCATCACCAGGATCAGGTACATCAGCCCGATGCCGGAGAACAGCGCGATGAACATGGCGCCGAAGACCTCTTCCTGGTCCTTGGACGCGCCGGCCAGCTCGATGCCGTACCCCTGCGGAAAGTTGATGGAGCGCGCCAGCTTGACCGCGTCCTTGGTCACCTCGCCGGGCGAGCGGCCATGCGCGTTGGCCGACACCGCGATCATCCGCTTGCCGTCCGAGTGCTGGATCTTGGCCGGGCCCTTGCCCATCGACACCGTCGCGATCTGCTCCAGCGGCACCATCACGCCGGCACCGCTCACCGCGATCGGCAGGCGCTCGATGTTGCTCGCGTCGACGCGGTCCTCCGGCGCCAGGCGCACCGCCACGTCGCGGGTCTCGCCGCTGGGGTCGACCC
This sequence comes from Roseateles sp. 22389, assembly GCF_052044995.1. NCBI lineage: Bacteria > Pseudomonadati > Pseudomonadota > Betaproteobacteria > Burkholderiales > Sphaerotilaceae > Roseateles > Roseateles sp. 22389. The sequence continues at coordinate 22,897 of NZ_JBQEOF010000008.1, read as the reverse complement.
AGTCGCCGACCTCCACGCCGGCGAAGGCCACGCGCAGCGCATTGGCCGCGTCGCCGACGGAGATGCCCAGCGAGTTGGCCAACCCGCGGTTCATCTCGATCTGCAGCTCGTCCTGCGGATCCTGCTCCGACAGGCCGACGTCGACCGCGCCCGGCACGTTGCGCAGCTTGGCCATGTACTCGGTGGTGATCTCCATCAGCTTGCGCGACTCCGCGCCGTGGAAGCGGATCTGCACCGGCTTCTGCGCGCCGTTGTTCAGGTCGTCCAGCACCACGTACTCGGCGCCGACCAGGCGGGCCACGCGGGTGCGCAGGTCCGCCGCGATCTCGGCGGCGCTGCGCTTGCGCTCGGTGCTCTTGCCCAGGTCCACGTAGATGCGACCGCCGCTGACGTTGACGTACTCGTTGGTCGCCTTGGTCTCGGGCAGCTGGCGCGCCAGCGCGGAGCCGGCGGCCATCTTCAGCCGCGCGTATTCCAGGCTGGAGCTCGCGGGCGTGCGGACCTCGATGGCGATGGTGCCGGAGTCCGAGGCCGGCAGGAAACTCGAGCCGCCCAGCGTCGACTGCAGCACGATCGCCAGCACGAAGCTCGCCGCCGCGAAGAAGGCCATCCAGCGGCGGTGGTGCAGCGCCCACTCGATGACCAGGCCGTAGCGGTCGGCCTGGTGGTCGAACCAGTCATTGAAGCGCTGCAGCAGCCGCGACACGCCGGTCTTCTTCGCATGGTGGTAGCCGGGCGGGTCGCCCCAGTAGGCCGACAGCATCGGGTCCAGGGTGAAGGAGATGAACAGCGACACCAGCACCGAGGCCACCACGGTCAGGCCGAAGGGCCGGAACCATTCGCCGGACACGCCCGGCATGAAGGCCACCGGGATGAACACGGCCACGATGGAGAAGGTGGTCGCCGCGACGGCCATGCCGATCTCGGCCGTGCCCTTGAGCGCCGCGGTGCGGCGGTCGGCGCCGCGTTCCATGTGGCGCACGATGTTCTCGCGTACCACGATGGCGTCGTCGATCAGCACGCCGATGGCCAGCGACAGGCCCAGCAGGCTCATGAAGTTCAGCGTGAAGCCGCACAGCCAGACCGCGATGAAGGCCGCGATCACCGAGGTGGGCAGCGACAGCGCGGTGATCAGCGTCGAGCGCCACGAGTTGAGGAACACGTAGACCACGAACACCGTCAGGCCGGCGCCGAAGACCAGCGCGTGGATCACGTTGTTCAGGCTGTCCTGCGCGTCGCGGCCGCCGTCCTGCGTCACCTCCAGCTTCGTGCCCTTGGGCAGCGTGGCGTTGATCTCCTCGACCAGCTTGCGGGTGGCGTCGGCCACCGTCACCGTCGACGCGTCGCGCGAGCGGGTAACCGACAGGCCCACGTTCGGATGACCGTTGCGCACCGAGAAGCCGGTCTGCTCAGCGAAGCCGTCCTGCACCGTCGCGACCTGACCCAGGCGGATCAGCTCGCCGCCGGAGCGCTTGACCACGATCTGGTTGAAGTCGCTCGGCGATTCGATGCGGCCCAGCAGCCGGATCGACTGGTCCTCCATCAGCCCGCGCACCTTGCCCACCGGCGCGGTGGTGTTCTGCATCTTCAGCGCGTTGACGACCTCGGTCACCGAGACATTGAACTCGCGCAGCTTCTGCGCGCTCAGCAGCACCGACAGTTCCCGGTTCAGCGAGCCGTTGACGGTCACCGTGGCCACGCCGGAGATGGCGCGGAAGCGATCGGCGAGCTGGTCCTCGGCCAGGCGGGAGATCTCCGCGTGGGTCTGCGAGCTCGACGACAACGCCAGCTGCATGATCGGCTGCGCCGACGGATCGATGCGCTGCAGCACCGGCTCGCGCATCTCCAGCGGCAGCTTGTGCCGGACCGCGGCGATCGCGTTGCGGACCTCATCGGCCGCCTCGATCATGTTCTTGTTGAAGTTGAAGATCAGCAGCAGCTGCGCGTAGCCCTCGCTCGCGGTCGAGCGCACCTCGGTCACGCCCGAGATGCTGTTCAGCGACTTCTCGATGCGGTTGATGATCTCGCGCTCGGCGGTCTCGGGCGAGGCGCCCGGGTAGGTGATGCCCACGACCATCAACGGCTGCTCGACGTCGGGGATCTGGTTGACGCGCAGCTTGGACAGCGCCAGCAGGCCCAGCGCCATCAGCCCGATGATGATCACCACCATCGAGATCGGCTTCTTGACCGAGAAATTGGACAGGAACATGGCGGAAGTCTCCTCGAGTCCGGCCGGTCGTCAGATGCCCGAGGCCGCGGAGGCCGCGAAGTCCGGCGCCGCGCCGGCGGGTGCGGCGGACCTGGTGCCGGCGCCGCTGGCCATGGGCACCGCAGCCTTGGTCAGCTCGACGCGCTGGCCGTCGATCAGCGTGCTGGTCGGATGACGCAGGATGCGGTCGCCCTGCTTCAGGCCGGTGGTGACGACGTACAGCCCCTGGCGGTCGTCGCGCGCGCCCAGGCGGACCGCGGACTTGCCGACCTTGCCGCCGTCCACGCGCCAGACGAAGGCCTTGTCGCCCTCGCGCACCAGCGCGCCGTCGGCCACCATCAGCGCCGAGACGCTGTTGGTCTGCACCCGGCCCTCGGCGTACAGGCCGGCCACGCCGGGCTGCTGGGCACCGGCGAAGTCGACCAGCACTTCCACCTGGCGGGTGCTCGCGTTGGCGGCCTGCGCGATGCGGCGCACCTTGCCCTGGAAATCGACCTGCGGATAACCGTTGACCCGGAAGTAGACCGTCTGGCCCAGCTTGATCTCGGCCATGCGGTCCGCGGAAACCAGGCCCTCGAAGCGCATCGACGCCGGGTCCATCACCTTGATCAGCTCCTTGCCGATCTGCGCCGAGTCGCCCGGCGAGACCTTGCGGTCGCTGACGACGCCGTCGAACGGGGCGCGCACCTCGGTGCGCTGCTGCTGCTGGCGCGCGGTGGCCACGCGGGCGCGGGCGGCCACCAGGTCGCTCTGGGCGTTGTTGCGGCGGATCTCCGCGTCCTCCATCGCCTGGATGGAGCTCATGCCCTGGGCCTGCAGCGTCTTCAGGCGCTGGTACTGGCGCTCGGCCTGCTCGAAGCTCTGCGAGGCGGCGCGGGCGGCTTCGTCGGCGGACTGCACCGTGTCGCGGATCGCGGTGTCGTCCAGGCGGACCAGCAGGTCGCCGCGCTTCACCCGCTCGCCGTTCTCCTTGAACACCTGCAGCACGACGGCCTGCAGTTCGGCGCGCAGGTCGGCCCGGCGTTCCGGCTGGATCGAGCCGGTGATGACCGGGCCGCTGGCGTATTCGCTCACGCCCAGCGTCTGCACGTCCTCCGGCGCCACCAGCAGGCTGGGCGCGCTGGCCGCGGCGGCGGCGGGCGATGCCTGCTTGTCGGGGGAAGGCTTGCCGCAGGCGGCAAGCAGGGACGCGGCGACAACGGCGATCAGCGACAAACGCAACATGAAGCGGGCTCCGGCGGAGATGACAAGGTCGTAAAAAAATGTCCTTCGTGCGCAAGCCGCAAAAAGGGCGCGCTAGCTTAACTTCAATGACCCTGCATGCAGGTGGTCACCCCCTGCAGTTCATCCCCGGGAAACAGCGCTTCGTCGCGCCGTTCCCGCTGCACGGGAACCACCGGCGCCGGTTACCTGAGGTTTCATCGCGGCGCCCCGTCCGCCGCCCGACCGAGGGTCAGGTGTTCACAAGCCGTTAATGCCCCGCCGGGAATTGCGCACACCTGCTGCACATGCGCTACCCGTACACCCCACGACTAGGGGAAGTGCCGTCAGTATTGCTGATTGTTAAGAAATAGACTCGAAACGTTTCTTAGCTTTTTTGCCGTTTCGACGTCATGCGCGCACTCTCCATCGTCCACGTGGTCTTCTCGTCTCGCATCGCCGGTGGCGAGCATCACTGCGTCGACCTGGCCAACGCCCAAGCGGCGCTGGGCCACACCGTCCACGTGATCGGCCCGGCCGGCTCGGCCGTCCGGCATGCGCTCGACCAGCGCGTGCGCTTCCACGGCCTGCGCCTGCCGGTGCTGCGCGGGGCGCGCGTGCGGCGCCTGGCGGCCCGGCTGGGCGCGGACATCGTCCACGGCCACCTGGGCCCGGCCTGCAAGGCGGTGGCGGCGGCCCGGGACCGGGTACGGGTCGGCACGCTCCATGTGGGCTACAAGGCGCACCACCATGCGCGGATGGACGCGCTGGTGTGCGTCAATTCGGCCCAGGTCGGTCATTTGAAGGATTTCGGCGGCATGCATCGCGTCATCTACAACTGGGCTCCGGAACGCAGCCCCGCGTCCTGCGCGGCGAAGGCGCCCTCGGGCTCGCTGCGGCAGGAGCTCGGCATCCCGGCGACCGCGCCGGTCGTCGGCTGCGTCGGCCGGCTGCACGCGGCCAAGGGCATGCACACGCTGATCGAGGCCTTCCAGCGCCATGCGCCGCCGCAGGCCCACCTGGTGCTGATCGGCGAAGGCCCGCAGCACGCGGAACTCGAGTCGCTGCGCGGCGACGACCGGCGCATCCACCTGCTCGGCTTCCGCTGGAACATCGACGAACTGCTCGGCGAGATGGACCTGTACGTGTCGTCGTCGCGCGAGGAACAGTTCCCGCTGGCCATCCTCGAGGCCATGCGCGCGCGGTTGCCGATCGTGGCGACAGCCACGCTGGGCGCGCGCGAGATGCTGGACCCGGCGCAGTCGGCGATCGTGCCGGTCGACGACGCCGTGGCGATGGGCCAGGCGATCGCCGCCGCGCTGGCCGAGCGCGTCCGCCATGCCCGCCGCCCGGTGGACTACGACATGGACCGCTACGACCGCTCCAGCGCGGTGCGGGCCACGCTGGGCCTGTACCAGGAGGCGCTCGCGCGCCAGGGCGTCAAGATCCAGGACCTTGCCGGGCTGAGCGTGGAAGACGCCCGTGGTTAAGCGGCCGAAGTCGGATTTCTGGACCGTCGGCGTCGTCCCCGAGCGCCTGGACCGCCTCAGCCCCGAGCGCCTGCGCGAACTGCGCGACCGCATCGTCTGGATGCCGGAAGCCGGCGACTGGCGCTACTACGCCGACCCCTTCGCACTGCGCGAGGGCGACGCGCTCCATGTCTTCGTCGAGCACTTCGACTACCGGACCAAGCGCGCCGACCTGCAGCGCCTCACGCTGAACCTGGCCGACGGCGCCTGGAGCACGCCCCAGCCGGTGCTGCGGCAGCCCTTCCACCTCTCCTATCCCTTCGTCTTCGAGCACGAGGGCCAGGTCTGGATGGTGCCGGAGTCCAGCCAGGCCGCCGAGGTCGCCCTGTACCGCGCGGTGGATGGCGCCGAGCGCTGGGAGCGCTGGGAACGGGTCTGCGCGCTGCTGCCCGGCGTGCATGCGGTCGATGCCTCGCTGCTGCGGCATGAGGGGCGCTGGTGGATGTTCTATGCCGTCATCGGGCCCGACAAGCGCGACCAGCGCGAATTGCAAGTCGCCTGGGCCGACGCGCTGCAAGGCCCCTGGACGCCTCACGCGGCGAATCCGGTGAGGTCCGCGCATGACGGCGCGCGTCCGGCCGGCACGCCCTTCGTCGACGCCGACGGCCGGGTGACGCTGCCGGTGCAGGACAGCCGCACCAGCTATGGCGGCGCGACGCGCTGGCTGCGCTTCGACCGGCTCACGCCGCAGGCCGTCGAGGTGCGCGCCTTGCCGGCCACCTTCACCGGCGACCTCGCGCATCCCGGGTTCCTCAGCGGCCTGCACACGATGTCGGCCTGCGGTGAGTTCACGCTGATCGACGTCAAGCGCATCGACCGCTCGCGCCATCGCCAGTGGCTGGATTGGAAGCGCCGCGTGCGACGCTGGTTCGGCCAGCGCTGATCCGCCCGGCGCCTTAACGACGCGCGACCGCGTCGCGCGACACGCCCTCGAGTCCGTCGTCCCCATCGTGCGCGCCGTCCATCGACGGTGCGATGTCCTCCAGCGGTTTGCACTCGGCGTCGACACCGAAACGCAGCGCCAGCAGGCCGGCCACGATCACCAGCGCCGAGCCGATGCCGTAGCCGATCGCCACCTGGCCGCGCTGGGCGCTCTCGACCAGCCAGCCGAACAGCAGCGGCGCCGCGAAGCCGCCGGCCCCGGTACCCACCGCATAGAAGATCGCGATCGCCATCGCGCGCATCTCGAGCGGGAAGACCTCGCTCACCGTCAGGTAGGCAGAGCTGGCGGCGGCGGACGCGAAGAAGAACACCGCCGACCAGCACAGCGCCTGCGAGCGCGCGTCCAGCACGTCCGCGACGAAGGCCACGCCGGTGGCGGCCAGGCCCACGCCGGCCAGTCCGTAGGTCAGCGCGATCATCCGCCGCCGCCCGACGCGGTCGAAGAGCGGCCCCAGCAGCAGCGGTCCCAGCACATTGCCCAGTGCGAACGGGAAGATGTAGAGCGCCACGCGGTGGTCCTCGACGCCATAGAAGCGGGTGAGCACCAGCGCGTAGCTGAAGAAGATCGCGTTGTAGAAGAAGGCCTGCGCCAGCATCAGCGCCAGCGCGACGGCGCTGCGCGTCCGATAGCGCCGCAGCAGCACGTGCAGCACCTCGCGCAGGTCGGGCACCGCGCGGCGGTGCTCCCGGCGCGCGACCGGCGGCACCTCGGGCAAGGGACCGTGCTGGGCGGCGACCTGCGCCTCGATGTCCGCCAGGATGCGCTGCGCCTCCTCGACGCGACCGTGGCGCAGCAGCCAGCGCGGGCTTTCGGGCACGTGACGGCGCACCAGCACCATGGCCACCGCCAGCAACGCGCCCATCGCGAAGCCGACGCGCCAGCCCCGCACCGGGCCCAGCACGTCCGGATGCAGGAGCAGCAGGCTGGCCGCGGCGCCGAGCGCGGCACCGATCCAGAAGCTGCCGTTGATCGCCAGGTTCACGCGGCCGCGCACGCGGGCGGGCACCAGCTCGTCGATGGCGGAGTTGATGGCGGCGTATTCGCCGCCGATGCCCAGGCCGGTGACGAAGCGGCACAGCGCGAAGAACGCGAAATCGGTCGAGAAGGCGGTGGCGAGCGTCGCGACGGCGTAGACGGCCAGCGTGGCGAGGAACAGCCGTTTGCGGCCGAGCCGGTCGGACAGGCGCCCGAAGACCAGTGCGCCAACGATCGCGCCGGCCAGGTAGAGCGAGCCGGACCAGCCGACCTGCACCGCGGACAGCCCCAGCGTGTCAGGTCGCTCCAGCACGGCGCCGACGGAGCCGACCAGCGTCACCTCCAGGCCGTCCAGCACCCAGGCCACGCCCAGCGCGAGCACCACGCGCCAGTGCCAGCGTGACCAAGGGAGCCGATCGAGCCGGCGGGCGATGTCCAGGGAAGCGAGCGAGGCCGTCATCGACGGGCGATGCGGCAATCGGCGTTCCCCGCTCGGGGCGTTCGACGGCGCAGGCTCGGTCAGACCCTCCAGGCCGCCGCGGCTTCGTCCCACACCTCGGGGCTGCGCGCCACGAGCAACCCGGGCTCGCGGTCGCCCGCGCGGTACGGCGTGCCGTCCAGCCGCGCGGCGACGCCGCCGGCCTCGGTGACGAAGAGCGTGCCGGGCGCGTGGTCCCAGGCGAGCTTGCGCCAGTAGAGCGTCGCGTCGAAGGCGCCCTCGACGAGCGCGGGGTATTCCGCACCGGCGCAGTTCAAGCCCGGGAGGATCTCGACGCCTTGCCAGGTCGCCACGCGACCCTGGTGTTCCTGCGGCAGGAAGCGCGTCTTGACGACCGCGCGACGCAGCCCGGGTCCCGGCGCCGCCTTCAGCCGCTCGCCCTCGCGCCAGGCGCCCTGCCCGCGCCGCGCGTGGTGCAGCACGCCGCCGATCGGATCGAGCATCCAGGCGCCGACCGCCACGCCATCCTCGAGCAGTGCCACCATCGACGACAGCGGCTCGCGTCCCGAGATGAAGTTGAAGGTCCCATCCAGCGGATCGACCAGCCACACCTGACCCTCGTCGAGCTGGTCCAGCAGCTCCGGGGTCTCCGCGCACTGCTCTTCCCCGACCACGCGCGAGCCCGGCACCAGCGCGCGCAGCTCGGGGGTCAGGAAGGCCTCGACCTCCCGGTCCACCGTCGTGACCCATTCGCCGGGCGCCTTCTGCATCACGTCGTCATCCGCCAGGCGGCGGAAGCGCGGTGCGATGTAGGTGGTGGCGGCGTGCCGCAGCAGCTCGGCGACGGGATCGGGACGGGTGGCGCTCATCCGGCGATGCTACCCGCACGGGCTTGCCCCTCGCGGCGACAGGCGCGCCGGCACGCTGCGCGGCATGCGCCCGGACGACGCTCAAGACCTGCCCCCGGCGGTCGATATCCCGAGGGTTGCCGAAGGAGTTTCCATGCATGTCGCCGTTCCCACCGCCGCCGCCGCCCCCGCCGGATCGTCCACCTCCGCGCCTTCGGGGTCGGGCAGCGATGCACAGATCGCCCGCCTGCAGGCCCAGCTCAAGCAATTGCAGAAGCAGATGAAGGACCTGGCGACCGATTCGACGATGGACCCGTCCGTCAAGGAGAAGCACCAGAAGCTGCTGCAGGCGCAGATGCAGATGGTGATGGAGCAGATCGCGCAGATCCAGAAGGCGGCCGCGGAAGCCGCCCAGGCCAAGGCGGCGGCACGGAGCGCCCCGCCGGTGGCGCCAGCGGCGGCTCGCGCGGAGGAGGAGCCGGTGGGCCGGCGCTCGCCGGCGACATCGATGCTGGGCGCGCTGCTGGACGAGGTCGCCTGACGCGCGCCGGGCGCTCGGGCGCTCGGGCGCGGATCCTGCCGCGCTACGATTCCCCGCCTGAAGAGGTGTCAGATGGTCACGACGATCAAGCGCGAAGAATTCTGTTTCCTGGTGGTCGACGACTTCTCGACCATGCGCCGCATCATCTCCGGCCTGCTGCGCGAGCTCGGCTTCAAGAAGATCCTGGAGGCCGAGGACGGCAAGGCGGCGCTGCGGCAGCTGGAGCTGTCGGCCGAGTCCGGCGAGCCGGTCCACTTCGTGCTCAGCGACGTGAACATGCCGGTGATGAACGGCTTCCAGCTGCTGGAGGCGCTGCGCACCAAACCCGAAGGCGATCAACTGCGCACGATTCCGGTGCTGCTGGTCACCGCCGAGGGCCGCAAGGAAGACATCATCCGCGCCGCGCAACTCGGCGCGACCGGCTACATCGTCAAGCCGTTCAACAAGGACACGGTCGGCGACAAGATCCACCTGACGCTGAAGAACCGGAACATCCTGGTCGACTGACGCGCCAGGAGTGCTCCTGAAGCGCCAAGCGTCCCCCATCGGAGCCGGCTGCCGTCAGCCCCATCAGCCACCGGCTTCGCCCAACGCCTTCACCACCTCCTCCGGCGCCTGCACCAACTCGATCAGCACGCCCTCCCCCGCAATGGGGAACTCGTCATTGCTCTTCGGATGGATGAAGCAGATGTCGTAACCCGCCGCGCCCTTGCGGATGCCGCCCGGCGCGAATCGCACGCCGTTGGCCGTCATCCACTCGACCGCCTTCGGCAGGTCGTCGACCCACAGCCCGACGTGGTTCAGCGGCGTCGTGTGCACCGCCGGCTTCTTCTCCGGATCCAGCGGCTGCATCAGGTCGACTTCGACCTTGTGCGGCCCGCTGCCGATCGCGCAGATGTCCTCGTCGACGTTCTCGCGCTCCGACACGAAGTTGCTCGTGACTTCCAGCCCCAGCACGTCCACCCACAGCCGCCGCAGCGCCGCCTTGTCCGGCCCGCCGATCGCGATCTGCTGGATCCCCAGGATCCGATAGGGCTTCGCGCCCTGCCCGTTGGATGCGCTCATCGTCTCCTCCTCACTCGAAGCGCACGATCGGCTGATCGACCGCCAGGCTCTCGCCCACCTTGGCCAGCACCTCGGCCACCGTCACGTCCTGCGTCGCGGTCAGGATGTTCTCCATCTTCATCGCCTCGATGACGGCCAGCCGCTCGCCCGCCTGCACCCGCTGCCCCGGCTCGACCGCGACATGCACCAGCAGGCCCGGCATCGGCGACAGCAGCAGCTTGCTGGTGTCCGGCGGCGCCTTGTAGGGCATCAGCCGGTGCAGCTCGGCCGCGCGCGGCGACAGCACCGTGACCTCGATCGCGCGCCCGTTGTGCTGGATGCGATACGCCAGCGGCGCCTTCGGCGTGCCGCGCTCGGCTTGCGCGACGAAGGGCCGGCCATCCACCGTGCCGACGATGCGCGTGTCGTTGAGCCGCGACTGGCTCACGATGCGGTACTGCTTGTGTCCGCCGATGGCCACCAGCGCCTCGCCCAGGCTGCCGACGTACTCGGTGATGCTCAGCGGATGGCGGCTGAAGTTGCCCTGCCCTTCGTTGACCACCGCGACGTAGTCGTGCTCGATGCGGACCTCGTGCCCCGGCAACTGACCGGTGATGCCGGCCTCGCGCTCGCGGGCCTTGCGGCGGATGAAGCCGGCCAGCGCCACGAGGAAGTCCGGATCGTCGTGCGGCACGTCCTCGGCATGGAAGCCGCTGCCGTAGTGCTGCGCGATGAAGCCGGTGTTGAAGTCGCCCGAGCGGAAGTCCGGATGCGCCAGCAGCGCCGACTGGAACGGGATGTTGCTCGAGATGCCCCGGATCACGAAGCCGTTGAGCGCCTCGCGCATCTTGGCGATCGCGTCGTCGCGGTCGCGGCCGTGCACGATCAGCTTGGCGATCATCGAGTCGTAGAACATCGGGATCTCGCCGCCGTCGAAGACGCCGGTGTCCACGCGCACGCCGAAGCGCGCCTCGCCGGCCGCCTCCATCGAGGTCTCCGGCGGCTGGTACTTCACCAGCCGGCCGGTCGACGGCAGGAAGTTCCGGAAGGGATCCTCCGCGTTGATGCGGCATTCGATCGCCCAGCCCTCGCGCCGGATCTCGTCCTGCTTGAACGGCAGCGGCTCGCCCGCGGCGACGCGGATCATCAGCTCGACCAGATCCAGCCCGGTGATGCACTCGGTGACCGGATGCTCGACCTGCAGCCGCGTGTTCATCTCCAGGAAGTAGAAAGACTGGTCCTTGCCGACCACGAACTCCACCGTGCCCGCGCTCTGGTACTTCACCGCCTTGGCCAGCGCCACGGCCTGCTCGCCCATCGCGCGGCGCGTGGCCTCGCTGATGAACGGCGACGGCGCCTCCTCGATCACCTTCTGGTGGCGGCGCTGGATCGAGCACTCGCGCTCCCACAGGTAGACCACGTTGCCCTGCGCGTCACCCAGCACCTGGATCTCGATGTGGCGCGGCGACTCGACGAATTTCTCCATGAACACGCGGTCGTCGCCGAAACTCGCGCGCGCCTCGTTGCGGCAGCTGGTGAAGCCATCGTGGCAGTCCTTGTCGTTGAACGCGACGCGCAGGCCCTTGCCACCGCCGCCCGCGCTCGCCTTGATCATCACCGGGTAGCCGATGCGATGGGCGATGGCCACGGCCTCGTCGGGCGATTCGATCGGCTGGTTGTGGCCCGGGATCGTGTTGACCTGTGCCTCGCCGGCCAGCTTCTTCGAGGCGATCTTGTCGCCCATCGCCGCGATCGAGTAGTGCTTGGGCCCGATGAAGACCAGGCCTTCCTCCTCCACGCGGCGCGCGAAGTCCTCGTTCTCCGACAGGAAGCCATAGCCGGGATGGATGGCCTGGGCGCCGGTCTGCTTCGCGGCGGCGATGATCTTGTCGGCCACCAGGTAGGACTCGCGCGAGGGCGCCGGGCCCAGCAGCACGGCCTCGTCGGCCAGCGCCACGTGGCGGGCGTCCTTGTCCGCCTCCGAATACACCGCCACCGTGGCGATGCCCATCTTCTTGGCCGTCTTGATCACACGGCACGCGATCTCACCGCGATTGGCGATCAGGATCTTCTTGAACATGTCAGCACCTTCGAATTCGGTTCAGGCCGGCGACGCCAGGCCTTGATCAAGCAACGCCCGCGGATCCGGCTCCGCCGGTCCGCTGGGCGGCGCCCCTTGGGGGCAGGAGCGAAGCGACTGGGGGGCCCGGATCACAGGGGGATGTTCCCGTGCTTGCGCCACGGGTTCTCGAGCTGCTTGTCCTTGAGCATCACCAGCGAGCGGCAGATGCGCTTGCGCGTCTCGTGCGGCTGGATGACGTCGTCGATGAAACCACGCGCGCCGGCCACGAACGGATTCGCGAAGCGCGCCTTGTACTCGGCCTCGCGCGCGGCCAGCTTGGCCGGATCGTTCTTGTCCTCGCGGAAGATGATCTCCACCGCGCCCTTGGCGCCCATCACCGCGATTTCCGCATTGGGCCAGGCGAAGTTGACGTCGCCGCGCAGGTGCTTGGAGCTCATCACGTCATACGCGCCGCCATAGGCCTTGCGCGTGATCACCGTCACCTTGGGCACCGTGCACTCCGCATACGCATAGAGCAGCTTGGCGCCGTGCTTGATGATGCCGCCGTACTCCTGCGAGGTGCCCGGCATGAAGCCCGGTACGTCGACGAAGGTGATCACCGGGATGTTGAAGGCATCGCAGAAGCGCACGAAGCGCGCTGCCTTGATGCTGCTCTTGATGTCCAGGCAGCCCGCCAGCACCAGCGGCTGGTTGGCGACGATGCCCACCGTCTGCCCTTCCATGCGGGCGAAGCCGGTCAGGATGTTCTTCGCGTTCTCGGCCTGCAGCTCGAAGAAGTCGCCGTCGTCCACGACCTTGAGGATCAGCTCCTTCATGTCGTAGGGCTTGTTCGGGTTGTCCGGCACCAGCGTGTCGAGCGAATGGTCCAGCCGCGCGCCGGGATCGCCGCTCGGGCGGCAAGGGGCCTTCTCGCGGTTGTTCAGCGGCAGGTAGTTGAAGAAGCGCCGCAGCATCAGGATGGCTTCGACGTCGTTCTCGAAGGCCAGGTCCGCGACGCCGCTACGCGCCGTGTGCGTCGAGGCGCCGCCCAGTTCCTCGGCCGTCACCTCCTCGTGCGTCACGGTCTTCACCACCTCGGGCCCGGTGACGAACATGTAGCTGCTGTCCTTCACCATGAAGATGAAGTCGGTCATCGCCGGCGAGTACACCGCGCCGCCGGCGCAGGGGCCCATGATCATGCTGATCTGCGGGATCACGCCCGACGCCATCACGTTGCGCTGGAACACCTCGGCATAACCGCCCAGCGAGGCCACGCCCTCCTGGATGCGCGCGCCGCCCGAGTCGTTCAGGCCGATCACCGGCGCGCCGACCTTCATCGCCTGGTCCATCACCTTGCAGATCTTCTCGGCATGCGCCTCGGACAGCGCGCCGCCGAAGACGGTGAAGTCCTGGCTGAAGGCGAAGGCCAGCCGGCCGTTGATCATCCCGTAGCCGATGACGACGCCGTCGCCCGGGATCCGGTTGTCCGCCATGCCGAAGTCGACGCAGCGGTGCTCGACAAACATGTCCCATTCCTCGAAGGTGCCGTCGTCGAAGAGCAGGTCCAGCCGTTCGCGCGCGGTCAGCTTGCCCTTGGCATGCTGGGCCGCGATGCGCTTCTCGCCGCCGCCCTGGCGCGCCTGCTCGCGCTTGTCCTCGAGCATCTGTTGGATGTCATGCATGTCGTTGGTCCTTTGAATCCTCGGGATTCCTGTCTCCGGAAAACTTCGCCAGCAGCTCCCGCGCCGCCGTCGACGCCGCGAGCTGCCCGCCGAGCACCCGCGCCGTGATGTCCTCGAGCGCGCCGCGCACCGCGGGCGCCGTCTTGAACTGCTGCTTCAGGCCCGACTGGATGCGCTCCCACATCCACGCCAGCGCCTGCTGCTGGCGCTTCTCCTCGAAAGCGCCGTTGGCCTGCTGGAGCGCCTGGAACTCGGTCACCGCGCGCCAGAACGCGTCGACGCCCTCGCCCTTGAGCGCCGACATCCGCATCACCCGCGGATGCCAGATCGCCGTGTCGTGATGGGCGTGGTCGGGCCGGCCATGCAGCCCGTACAGCCGCAGCGAGGACGTGATCTGCGCCTGCGCCCGCGTCGCCGCGGCGTCGTCCAGGTCCGCCTTGTTGATCACGACCAGGTCGGCCAGCTCCATCACGCCCTTCTTGATCGCCTGCAGGTCGTCGCCGGCATTGGGCAGCTGCAGCAGGCAGTACATGTCGGTCATGCCCGCCACCGCCGTCTCGCTCTGGCCGACGCCGACCGTCTCGACGATCACGATGTCATGGCCGGCGGCCTCGCAGACCAGCATGGCCTCGCGCGTCTTCTCCGCCACGCCGCCCAGCGTGCCGCTGGACGGACTGGGCCGGATGTAGGCGCGCGGGTCCATCGAGAGCCGCTCCATGCGCGTCTTGTCGCCCAGGATGGAGCCGCCCGACACCGTGCTCGACGGATCCACGGCCAGCACCGCGACGCGATGGCCGCGCGCGATCAGATCCAGGCCGAGCGCCTCGATGAAGGTGCTCTTGCCCACGCCCGGCACGCCCGAGATGCCCAGCCGCAGCGAGCGCCCCGTGCGCGGCAGCAGCCCGGTGAGCAGCGCGTCGGCCTGCGCGCGGTGATCGGCGCGGGTCGACTCCAGCAGCGTGATGGCCTTGGCCATCGCGCGGCGCTGGGCCGGTCCGGGCTCGCCCAGCAGCGCCGCGGCCAGCGGGTGCTCGGGGAGGTCGGAAGGGAGCGGCGCGTTCACGCGGTCCGCTCCGCTCAGGCCGCGACCGTCTTGCGGATCTGCTCGAGCACGTCCTTGGCGCTCGCCGGGATCGGCGTGCCGGGCCCGTAGATGCCCTTGACGCCGGCCTCGTAGAGGAAGTCGTAGTCCTGCGCCGGGATCACGCCGCCGACGAACACGACGATGTCATCGCCGCCCTGCTCCTGGAGCGCCTGGATGATGGCCGGCACCAGCGTCTTGTGGCCGGCCGCCAGCGTCGACACGCCGACGGCGTGCACGTCGTTCTCGATGGCCTGGCGCGCGCATTCCTCCGGCGTCTGGAACAGCGGCCCCATGTCGACGTCGAAGCCCAGGTCCGCGTAGGCGGTGGCGACGACCTTCGCGCCGCGGTCATGCCCGTCCTGTCCGAGCTTGGCGATCATCACCCGCGGCCGCCGGCCCTGCTCCTCGGCGAAGGCGGCGATCTCGTCCTGCAGCTTGGCCCAGCCCTCGGCCGAGTCATAGGCCGCGGCATACACGCCGGTGACCTTCTGCGTGTCGGCGCGGTGCCGGCCGAAGACCGCCTCCAGCGCGTCCGACACCTCGCCCACCGTCGCCCGCAGCCGGATCGCCTGGATGCTCAGGTCCAGCAGGTTGCCGGTGCCCGAGCGGGCGGCCTCGGTCAGCGCCGCCAGCGCCGCCTGCACCTTGGCGCCGTCGCGCGTGGCCTTGATCTTCCGCAGGCGCGCGATCTGGCTGTCGCGCACCTTGACGTTGTCGACCTCGAGGATCTCGACCGGATCCTCCTTGGCCAGCCGGTACTTGTTGACGCCGACGATCACGTCCTTGCCGCTGTCGATGCGCGCCTGCTTCTCCGCGGCGCTGGCCTCGATCTTGAGCTTGGCCCAACCGGAGTCCACCGCCTTGGTCATGCCGCCCATGGCGTCGACCTCCTCGAGGATCGCCCAGGCCTTGTCGGCCATGTCCTGGGTCAGCGACTCCATCATGTAGCTGCCGGCCCAGGGGTCGATCACGTTCGTGATGTGGGTCTCCTCCTGGATGATCAGCTGCGTGTTGCGCGCGATGCGGGCGCTGAACTCGGTGGGCAGCGCGATCGCTTCGTCCAGCGAGTTCGTGTGCAGCGACTGCGTGCCGCCGAACACCGCCGCCATCGCCTCGATGGTGGTGCGCACCACGTTGTTGTAGGGATCCTGCTCGGTCAGGCTCCACCCGGAGGTCTGGCTGTGCGTGCGCAGCATCAGGCTCTTGGGGTTCTTCGCGCCGAAGCCCTTCATGATCCGGCACCACAGCAGGCGCGCGGCCCGCATCTTGGCGATCTCCAGATAGAAGTTCATCCCCACCGCCCAGAAGAAGGACAGCCGGCCGGCGAAGTCGTCCACGTCCATGCCCTTGGCGATCGCGGTCTTGACGTACTCCTTGCCGTCGGCCAGCGTGAAGGCCAGCTCCAGCGCCTGGTTCGCGCCCGCCTCCTGCATGTGGTACCCGCTGATCGAGATCGAGTTGAACTTCGGCATGTGCGAGGCCGTGTACTCGATGATGTCGCCGATGATGCGCATCGACGGCTCGGGCGGGTAGATGTAGGTGTTGCGGACCATGAACTCCTTAAGGATGTCGTTCTGGATGGTGCCGCTGAGCTGGGCCTGCGCGACGCCCTGCTCCTCCGCCGCGACGACGTAGCCGGCAAGCACCGGCAGCACCGCGCCGTTCATCGTCATCGAGACCGAGACCTTGTCCAGCGGGATGCCGTCGAACAGGATCTTCATGTCTTCCACCGAGTCGATCGCCACGCCGGCCTTGCCGACGTCGCCGGTCACGCGCGGATGGTCCGAGTCGTAGCCGCGGTGCGTGGCCAGGTCGAAGGCCACCGACACGCCCTGCCCGCCGGCGGCCAGCGCCTTGCGGTAGAAGGCGTTGCTCTCCTCGGCGGTCGAGAAGCCGGCGTACTGACGGATCGTCCAGGGCCGCACCGCGTACATCGTGGCCTGCGGGCCGCGCAGGAAGGGCTCGAAGCCGGGCAGCGTGTCCGCGTGCGGCAGGTCGCGGGTATCGGCCGCGGTGTACAGCGGCTTGACCACCAGCCCTTCGGGGGTGTGCCAGTTCAGGGTGGCGGGGTCCCCGCCGGGCGCGGACTTGGCCGCCGCCTTGTGCCATTGCTCCAGCGTCGCCGGCGCGAACTCCGGGGGAGTGTTCGTCCCGCTTGTGGCGGACGGCGCGGCGGAGGGGACCTTGTGTTCGTTCGACATGGGGGACTCCTGGAAGCGGCGGATCATAGCGTGGCGCGAATTCATAATTATGAATTTCGGATTCGCTACACTCCCGCGCCATGCCCCTCACCGGCCCGCTCACCGCACCGCTCGCTCCCCGCGCCCCTCTTTATGAGGAGGTCGCCGAGCGGCTGCGCCAGCGCATCTTCGCCAAGGAGCTCGAGCCCGGCAGCTGGATCGACGAGCTCAAGCTCTGCGCCGAGCTCGGCATCAGCCGCACTCCCATGCGCGAGGCGCTCAAGGTGCTGGCCTCCGAGGGTCTGGTCACGATGCGGCTGCGCCGCGGCGCCTACGTCACCGAGATGTCCGAGCGCGACGTGCGCGAGGCCTACCAGCTGCTGTCCCTGCTGGAGAGCGACGCCGCCGCGGTCGTGGCCCGCACGGCGACCGACCCGGAGCTGGCGGAACTTCGCCAGCTGCACCAGGCCCTCGAGGAAAGCCTGGCCGCCGGCGAGGCCGGCCGGGAGCACTTCTTCGCCGCCAACGAGCGCTTCCACCTGCGCATCATCGAGATCGACGGCAACCGCTGGCGGATGCAGATCATCACGGACCTGCGTCGGGTGATGAAGCTCAACCGCCACCACTCGCTGTTCAAGCAGGGGCGGTTGCAGGAGTCGCTGCAGGAGCACCGCGACATGCTGGACGCCCTGCTCGCCCGCGACCCGGAGCGGGCGGCGCGACTGGTCCGATGTCACTTCGACAATGGACTCAAGGCCACCGGCCGCGCTGCCGATTAGGCGCGCGCGCGAACCCGAGGCCGCCGCGAAAATCCCTCGGCATTAATTCACCGGCGATATTCCCGGTGTATTTGAGATAACCCCCGAAAACCACCTTTCCGGGCCTCCGGAAAATCCGTGAACTTGTCACGGACGACATCTGTCGCGCCCTCGGCGCCCCCTCGGCGCGCTCTCCCGGCCCCTTCCCCCAGCGGTGTTCGTTCACACGGCTCACATCTTGTTGCAGCCTCCAAGAGGCTCACGCCGGCCTCACCACCGCGGCAAACCCGGGCTCCGCCTGCTTCAGAGTCGCGCCCAAGTGCCGATCACCATTGGATGTCCCGGCCGCGACAAGTGAACGACCGTTCGCTCATTGGCCCCGGAAACCTTGCCGCGGCAAGCATCCCCTCCCCCGCGTTCGCGGGCTTTACGCGCCGTCTGTAACCGTGAACTGAGGCCGACTCCCGGCCCTTTTGTTCCGTTCACGTTAAGCGGTGGGCAAATAACATTTCTGGGCTAGCTCAAGTTCGTCATCCCGCGTCCGAAAACCGGATGACGGCATCCGGAAGTCGGGTGCCAAAGCTGACCCATATCACCTCGCGCCTATGGGCGCATCCGCCCCATAGGTTCACGGAGTTCCAAAGATGGCATCGCTGATTACCAACCTGACGACCGACCAGATCGCCGCCCTCACGTCGACGACCCTGGCGCGCCTGACCAGCGAAGACTGGGCAGCGTTTTCCACCGAACAGTTCCAGGCGCTGACGACCTCGCAGTTCGCGACGCTCGGCACCCGGGCGGTGTCGTTCTTCACGACGACCAACATCGCCGCCATCGAGTCCGACGACCTGCGCGCCCTGTCGACGGCCGCGGTCCAGACCTTCACCAGCGCGCAGCTCAATGCGCTGGGCTCCGACCAGTTCGGCGCGATGACCACCCGCCAGGTCGGCGCGATGACCACCCAGCAGGTCCGCAACCTGGAGTCCGACGACCTGAATGCGCTGGCCTCGGACCAGATCCGGGCGCTGAGCACCCAGCAGGTGGCCGCCATCTCCACCAGCCTGATCAACAGCCTGGCCTCCGATGACCTGCAGGCGCTCAAGACCGAGCAGATCAAGGCCCTGAGCTCCCAGCAAGTCGCCGCCCTCGCCACCGAGGGCGTCGCCGCTCTGGGCACCGGCCAGGCCGCCGCGCTGACCAGCACCCAGACCGCCGCGCTGAATTCCGACCAGGCCGCCGCGCTGAGCTCCGACGCCGTGCACGCGCTGAGCACCGCCGCCGTCAAGGCGCTGGGCACCGACCAGGTCGCCGCGCTGAACTCGGACCAGGTCGCCGCGCTGACGACCGCCCAGATCAACGCGCTGTCCACCCAGCAGATCCGCCAGCT
This sequence comes from Roseateles sp. 22389, assembly GCF_052044995.1. Lineage (NCBI taxonomy): Bacteria > Pseudomonadati > Pseudomonadota > Betaproteobacteria > Burkholderiales > Sphaerotilaceae > Roseateles > Roseateles sp. 22389. The sequence goes on along the minus strand of NZ_JBQEOF010000008.1, from coordinate 4,016 downwards.
GGCCAGCGATGAGATCGCCGCGCTGGACACCAACCAGATCCGCGCCATCACCACGCAGCAGATCGCCGCGCTGACCACCGACCAGCTGGCCGGCGTCGACAGCGCCGATGTGCAGGCGCTGTCCACCGCGCAGGTGCGCGCGCTCAGCTCCGCCCAGATCGGCGCGCTGAGCTCGGATTCCATCGAGGCGATGAGCTCCGGCCAGATCGGCGCGCTGACCTCGACCCAGGTCAAGGGCCTGACCACCGACCAGATGGCCGCGATCAGCTCCGACGACATGAAGGCGCTGTCCACCGCCACCGTGCGCGCGCTGTCGACCGACCAGGTCCAGGCGCTGAACTCGGACCAGGTCGCCGCGATGTCCAGCAGCCAGATCGGCGCGCTGACGACCGGCCAGGTCGCCGTGCTGTCCACCGATGAGCTGAACGCGCTGAGCAGCAGCCAGATCCGCGCCCTGGGCACCGCCCAGATCGCCGCGCTGTCGACCGACCAGGTCCAGGGCATGGAGTCCGCCGACGTCCAGGCCTTCACCACCGCCCAGATCGCCGCGCTGAGCTCGGCCCAGATCGCCGCGCTGTCGACCGACGCCATCGTCGCGCTGAGCTCGACCCAGGTCGCCACCCTCACCTCCCGCCAGCTGGCCGGTCTGTCGACCGACCAGATCGCCGCCATCGAGACCGGCGACCTGCGCGCGCTGTCCTCGACCGCGATCCGCTCGCTGACCACCGACCAGTTCGACGCGCTGAGCTCCGACCAGGTCGGCGCGCTGACGACCGGCCAGGTCGCCGCGCTGACGACCGGCCAGGTCCAGGCGATGGCCAGCGATGACCTGAACGCGCTGGGCTCGGCCCAGATCCGCGCGCTGGGCACCGCCCAGGTCGCGGCGCTGTCGACCGCCCAGGTCAACACCATGGAAAGCGCCGACGTCCAGGCGCTGAGCACCCAGCAGGTGCAGGCGCTGAGCTCGGCCCAGGTCGGCGCGCTGTCCACGGAAAACGTCGCCGCGCTGAGCTCGCAGCAGGTCGCCGCGCTGTCGACCCGCCAGATCGCGGGCCTGACGACCGACCAGATGGGCGCGATCGAGACCGGCGACCTGCGCGCCATGTCCACGGCCGCGATCCGCTCGCTCACCACCGACCAGTTCGACGCGCTGAACTCCGACCAGGTCGGCGCGCTGACGACCGGCCAGGTCGCCGCGCTGACCACCGGCCAGGTCCAGGCCATGTCCAGCGACGACCTGAACGCGCTGGGCTCGGCCCAGATCCGCGCGCTGGGCACCGCCCAGGTCGCCGCGCTGTCGACCGCCCAGGTCAACACCATGGAAAGCGCCGACGTGCAGGCGCTGACCACGCAGCAGGTCGCCGCGCTGGGCTCGGCCCAGGTCGGCGCACTGTCGACGGACAACGTCGCCGCGCTGAGCTCGGCCCAGGTCGCCGCGCTGTCGACCCGCCAGATCGCCGGCCTGACGACCGACCAGATGGGCGCGATCGAGACCGGTGACCTGCGCGCCATGTCCACCGCCGCGATCCGCTCGCTGACCACCGACCAGTTCGACGCGCTGGGCTCCGCCCAGGTCGCCGCGCTGACGACCGGCCAGGTCGCCGCGCTGACCACCGGCCAGGTCCAGGCCATGTCCAG